>CALKXH010000014.1 GCA_938005675.1 uncultured Anaerolineae bacterium | reverse complement strand
CATCGTGAGCCGTGCATTCATGCGTGCTTACAAAGGCATCACCTCCTTTGAGTTTTCGTGTTGTGCCTAGCCGCGCACCGCGCCCAGCGTCAAGCCGCGAATCAGGTAGCGCTGTACCGATAGAATGAACAGGAAGACCGGGATCAGCGCCGCCGTGCCAGCCGCCGAAAGCAGACCCCACTCCGTCGGACCCGCCGAGGTGTCGTACGACTGCATCCGAATCGGCACGGTCTGCATTTCGGGCAGGCGCGAGAGGTAGAGCGTCAGGATGAATTCATTCCACGAGAAGATGATGCACAACACCGCCGCCGCCGCGATGCCCGGCGCCACGTAACGGATGACGATCCGCCAGAAAGCGCCGAAGCGCGTGCAGCCATCCACCATCGCCGCCTCATCCAGATCGGTCGGGATATCGTCGAAGAACGACTTGAGCAGCAGCGTAGCCAGTGGCAAGTTGATGACCACGTGCGCCATCATCACGCCGAAGTAGGTGCTGGTCAAGCCCAGCTGCTGATACAGCCACGAGAGCGGCAAGACGACCGCCGCGGCTGGCATGAAGCGCGTCGAGATGATGAAAAAGACCAGATTCTGCTTACCGCGCGGGTTGAAGCGCGAGAGCGCATAGGCGGCGAGCGTCGCCACGAAGATCACGATGGCGGTGCTGCTCAGCCCGTAGAACAGGCTGTTGGCGATGGGCTGAATCATGGCATAGCCCAGCGTGCCGCCGCCGCCAACGCCCGCCGCCAACGCCGTGCCGGTCTGCTCGCGCATGGTATCTTGGTAGCTCGCCTGCCCGAGGATCACTTGCCACCATGCCAGCGTGATCTCAGGGAAATCGAGGCGCGGCGGCAGGCTGAAGACGTAACGGTAGGGCGTGATCGAGAGCCGAAACCAGTAGAAGATCGGGAAGACGAACACAAATACGACGGCGAGCGAGACCAGAGTCAGCGCCAACTTGCCCAAGAATCGGTTGCGATGATGGCGGCGCTGCGCGGCGCGCCAATCCGTTTGCGTTGTTTTCAAAGCGCCCACTGCCATAGCGCACCTCCTACCACTTCACGCGGAAAATCTTGGTGTAGGCGAAAGCTGAGAGCCAGCCGACCACGAGGATGAACACGCCAATCGCTGCGCCATAGCCCCAGCGGATGTTCTGGAAAGTGATCGTGTACTGGTAGAAGCTGAGCGTGGTGGTGCGCCCGCCCGGTCCGCCTGAGGTCATCACCATGACGTAATCGAAGGTCTTGTAGAGCTCGATCAGGCGGAAGAGGATGCCAACCGTGAGCACGCCGAAGAGCATTGGGATTTTGATGCGCGTCAAGCGCTGAAACCACGTCGCGCCATCGACCATCGACGCCTCGATGATCTCATGGGGCAAGCTCTTCAAGCCGGCGAGGATGATCAGCACGAAGAAGGGCGTCCACTGCCAGATTTCGACCATCAAGACTGCCGCTAGAGCGAATTGTCCGCTGCCGCCCAGCAACGGCTCATCTTTGGTCAGGACGCCCGCCCCGTAGAGCAGCCACGAGATCACGCCGAAGTCTGAGTGCTGCAACAGGCGGAAGATCAAGCCGGCGATGACCGGCGCCGTGACCATCGGCAGGATCATGAAGGTCTGCATGATGTTGCTGAACCACGGGCGGGCATCCAGCAGCAGCGCGATGAACAAGCCCAAAGTCAGCTGCACGCTCAGGGCGATGATCGTGTAAACTGCCGTGATGACGATGGCGTTGCCGAAATCGCCCACCAGCGGGTTGCCGAAGAGCATCCACTCGTAGTTGCGGAAGCCCACCCATTCCCATGCCTTTGTGCTGGCGCGGAAGTTCTGGAAGCTGACGATGATGTTGAAGATGAGCGGAAAAATGCTATACAGCAGCAAGATGCCAACTGCCGGCATCACCCACAGCCACGGGTTGTTGGCGGAGAAGAAACCGCGCCGTCTCTTGACGCCTGCTTCTGCCTGTGTGCTTAAGGGCGTTAAGGCAATACTTGGACGCGCCATGCTGTTCCTCGCAAAATGCTCAATGCTAATGGCTAATTTTGTCAGTTCGCGCCGCCCAACGGGACGACGTTTCACAAACGTGCATAAGATGCACCATTGTGCCAACTATAATCAAGTTGCCATGAGCTGTCAAGTTTTGCCCATTCGTCACTTTTCACAGCCCAATCAGGCGGTTGCCCTTGCTTGACAAGCGCGCCGCGCCGCCCTACAATCTGGTAAAATGTGAAAAACACTCACGTTTGTGCAAAGTGCTTAATCAAAGGCAGGCATTCAGTGACCAGAATTACCGTCGTTGGCGCAGGTGTGATGGGGACGGCGCTGACCTTCCCTGCTGCAGATAACGGACACGCCGTTCGGCTGGTCGGCACGCACCTTGATGAGGAAATCATCAGAAGCTGCAAGGCGTCGGGCGTGCATCCCAAGCTCAAGCGCCCGATCCCGCCGAGCGTGCAGCCGTTCTTCCATACCGAGATCGGCGAGGCGCTGCGCGAGGCTGAGATCGTGGTCTTGGGCGTCAACTCGCGCGGCGTGGCTTGGGCGGCTGAGGCAATTGCTCCCCATCTGCAGCCTCAGCAGATCATTTTGATGGTCACCAAAGGCTTGGAGAGCGCGCCCGACGGCACGCTGCTGGTGCTGCCCGATGCCCTCGCTGCGCGCCTGCCTGAGCCGATCCGCCATCAAGTCCATTACGCCGCCATCGGCGGACCGAGCATCGCCGGCGAGCTGGCAGCCCGACGGCACACTTCGGTCGTCTTCGTCTCGCGGAATGCCGACATCTTGCCGCGCCTGCAGGCGACCTTCGCCACGCCCTACTACCACATCTGGACTTCCACCGACATGATCGGCGTGGAGGTCTGCGTGGCGCTCAAAAATCCTTACGCCCTAGCGACGGGCATCGCGCAGGGCGTGCTGGAGAGCCTGCCGCCCGACGTCGCCGCTGCCAAGAATCACAACTACGCAGCGGCGATCTTTGCGCAGGGCTTGGCGGAGACCGCTTACCTCGTCCAGCGGCTGGGCGGCAACCTTGAGACGGTCTTCAGCTTGCCCGGCGCCGGCGATCTGTACGTCACCACGCAAGGCGGGCGCAACGCCCGCATGGGGCGACTCCTGGGCATGGGCAAGCCCTATAGCGACGCCGTCGAGGAGATGCCCGACGAAACCGTCGAAGGCGTGGACTGCGTGCTCGCCGTCATGCCCGCCATCGAGCAGATGATCGCGCAGGGCAAGATCGAGGCGGATGCCTTGCCGCTCTTGCGCACCCTGCATCGCATCCTGACCCGCAACGCCCCAGCCGACTTCGATTTTGAGAGCTTTTTCAGCCAACTATCCTTCGCGCCGCCGCTGCGCCAGCGCGCACAGGGCGCCTGATCGCTTGAGAGGATGAGGACTCGTCATGATGCAACTGTCACAAGACTTGATTCAGCGCTACCACGACCTGATCGAGACGCTCGGACCGGAAGCGCTCAAGACCATGCTTCAGGAGATGCACACTATCCGCGCCTTTGAAGAGCGCGCCGAGCAGCTCTACATGCAGGGCAAGGTGCATGGCACAATGCATCTCTCCATCGGGCAGGAGGCGACCGCCGTCGGCGCGGCGAACGCCATGCAAGAGGGCGACTATCTGCTCAACCACCATCGCGGTCACGGGCATTGCATGGCGTGGAGCGGCGATCCCAACCGTATGATGGCGGAATTCATGGGCAAAGAGACGGGCTATTGCCGCGGGCGAGGCGGCAGTATGCACATCGCCGACATAGACGCCAACAATCTGGGCGCTAACGGCATCGTGGCGGGCGGCATCCCCATCGCGGTGGGCGTCGGCTTGAGCATCAAGATGCGGCGCACCAGCCAAGTCTGCCTCGTCATCTTTGGCGATGGCGCCGCCAACGAGGGCGCCTTCCACGAGTCGCTCAACATGGCGTCCATCTGGGCGCTGCCGATTGTCTTCCTGTGCGAGAACAACCAGTACGCCATGTCCATGCCTGTGGAGAAAGCCTTCAACATCGAGAACATCAGTCAGCGGGCGGCGGCGTATGGCTTGCCCGGCCTCACCGTCGATGGCAACGACGTTCTAGCGGTCTACAGCGCCGTGAGCGAGGCAGCCGCCCGCGCGCGGCGCGGCGAGGGCGCCACGCTCGTCGAGGCGAAGACCTACCGCTATAAAGGTCACTCCAAGAGCGATAAGCAAGCCTACCGCAGCCGCGAAGAAGTGCGCGACTGGCAAGATAAGCGCGATCCGATCCTGCGCTTCACTAATCTGCTGCAACTGGCGGGCGTGATCGACGCAGCGGAAGCGACTCAAATGCGCGAGCACGCCCTCGCCATCATCGATGCAGCCGTCGCTTTCAGCGAGGCGAGCCCCGACCCGAACATCGCCGATATCATGGACGGGGTCTATGCCTGAGGTGCGCGAACTGACCTACGCTGAGGCGCTGCGCGAGTGCCTGCGCCAACTCATGGAGGAGGACGAGCGCGTCTTCTTGATCGGCGAGGATATCGGCGTGTACGGCGGCGCGTTCGGCGTCACGGCGGGCTTGATCGAGCAGTTCGGCGCTGAGCGCGTCATCGATACGCCCATCTCGGAGGCGGGCATCGCCGGCGCCTGCATCGGTGCGGCGCTGACCGGGATGCGCCCCATCGGCGAGATTCAATTCATGGACTTCGTCACGCTGAGCATGGAGCAGCTGGTGCTGCAGGCGGCGAAAGTCCGCTTCATGTTCGGCGGCAAGGCGAGCGTCCCGATGGTGCTGCGGATGCCCGGCGGCAGCGGCACCGGCGCGGCGGCTCAGCACAGCGAGAGCCTTGAAAATTGGTTCGTCCACGTGCCGGGACTCAAAGTGGTGATGCCCAGCACCCCCTACGATGCCAAAGGGCTGCTGCGCGCCGCCGTCTTGGATAACAACCCCGTCATCTTCGTGGAGCACAAGCTGCTCTACAAGACCAAAGGTCACGTGCCTGAGGAGCCTTACATCGTGCCGCTCAGCCAGAGCAAAGTCGTGCGCGAAGGCGAGCATTTGACCGTCGTGGCGACTTCGATCATGGTGCCTCGCGCGCTGCAGGCGGCTGAGGAGCTGGCGAAAGAGGGCATCGAGCTGGAGGTGATCGATCCGCGCACCCTCAAGCCGCTCGACGACGCGCCGATCATCGAGTCGGTCAAGAAGACTGGGCGCGCCCTCGTCGTCCACGAGGCGGTTGAGATGGGCGGCTTCGGCGGCGAGATCGTGGCGCGCATCGCTGCCAGCGAAGCCTTCGATTACCTCGAGGCGCCCATCCGCCGCTTAGCGGGCTTGGATATTCCGATTCCCTACAACCGCGAGCTGGAATATCACGCCGTGCCACAAGTCGAGAGCATCCTGCGCGAGGCGCGCAAACTGGTGCGAGGGGAGTACTGAGCCATGCCCGTCCCGGTCATCATGCCCAAGTTCGGCTTCACCCTAGAGAGCTGCGAGATCGTCCGCTGGCTAGTGAACGAGGGCGACCGCGTCCGCAGCGGCGATCCGCTCTGCGAGGTGACGACCGATAAGGTCAACATGGAAGTTGAGGCGCCCGAAGACGGCATCGTCCATCAACTTCTGTACAAAGAAGGCGATGTGGTGCCAGTCACTGAGGTCATCTGCTACTTGCTGCGCGAGGATGAGGCAGCCGCCGCAGCGCCTCCCGTTCAATCGGACGCGCCATCGGCTCAGAGCGCGCCCGTCGCCACGCCGTTGGCGCGCCGCATCGCCCAGAGCAATCACCTCGACCTAGCCGCCGTGCAAGGCAGCGGACGCGACGGCAAGATCACGCGCCGCGACGTGGAGCAGGCTCTGCAAAAAGTGCGCGCCACGCCCGCCGCGCGCCGTCTGGCGGCTGAGCATGGCATCGACCTCGCTCAGGTGCAAGGCACGGGTCCGCGCGGGCGCGTGCAAGGCGCCGATGTGCACGCGGCGCTCTCAGCGCCCGCCCCCGCGCCTGTCGCGACGCCCCCTGAGGCGCCCGCCAAGCCGCTCGGTAAGCGCGATACGCAGCCCGTGCCGCCGCCGAGCATCCCTGAGCCAGCCGAGCGGCGCGTGGTGCGCCTCGAAGGGATGCGCCGCACCATCGCGCAGCGCCTGCAGAAGAGCTTCCAAACCGCGCCGCACATCTTCCTTGAGGCAACCGCCGAGATGAGCGCCGTGGCGCACTTGCGCTCAGTTTTGAAGGCGCGCGGCGCCAAACTGACCGTCACGGCGGTGCTGATCAAGGCGTGCGCCTGGGCGCTTGGCAAGCATCCCACCTTGAACGCCACCATCGAGGACGATCAAATCTCCTACTGGCACACTGCCAACATCGGCATGGCGGTGGCGCTCGAAGACGGCTTGATCGTGCCCGTCATCCACCACGCCGAGCGCCTCTCGCTGCAGGCGATTCAGCAGGAGGTGGATCGGCTGGCTGAGTTGGCGCGCGCGGGCAAGCTGACCCTCGATCAGGTCAGCGGCGGGACGTTCAGCATCAGCAACATGGGCATGTTCGGCGTGGATCGTTTCACTGCCATCATCAACCCGCCTCAGGTGGCGATCCTCGCCGTCGGGCGCATCGTGCAGCAGTTCGTGCCAGATAGCGAGGGCAAGCCCGTCCTGAAGCCGATGCTCAATCTGATGCTCAGCGCCGATCATCGCGTGGTCGATGGCGCGCACGCCGCCTACTTCCTACGCGATCTGCGCGAGGCGCTAGAGACGCCCGCCATGTTGGTGTGGTAGACGCCTCGCCTTAGCGCTGGACGCTCTCCAGCCACGCGCCGCCGCCCGTTGATGCCTCGCGCACCGCGCCGACGCCCTCGATGGCGAGCAGCTCGGCGCGCACGCGCGCCACGGCGCTAGGCAAGCACAGACAGTGAACATTGGCGCCGGCATCGATGGTGTAGCACACGCCCACGCCCTCGGCGCGCAGCGCGCGCACGCGCTGCATCACGGCGAGGGTCGGCGGCAGCCAGTAGAGCAAAGGCGGCGTGCTGGTCTGCATGACGGCGTGCATCATGTCGGAGTCCAGCTCGACGAGGCGCGCCAGCCGCTCAAAATCGCGGCTCAGGACTGCCTGAACGCACTCGGCGAGGCGAGCGGGCGCCGTCGCCACGCGCGCCGCCTGAAAGGGGCTGCTCTCAGCCAGCCGATGCCCCTCCGTGCTGCCGACCGCCTTGTGCGCCGCGCTGATGATCGCCACCAGATCGACCAGCAGCCAGTGATCGGCGGGCGCGATGCTCTCGGCGTAGCTGCTGGCGTGATCCGAGCCCGCGTGCCAGACCACGAAGCCGTTCGGCACGCTGCGCGCCGCCGAGCCAGAGCCGAGCCGCGCATAGGTGCTCAGCTCGCGCTCGCTCAGCTGCAAGCCAAGCGCCGTCGCTGCCGCCAACGAGAGCGCTGCGAACGCCGACGCCGACGAGGCGATGCCCGCCCCGGCGGGAAAATTGTTGTGCGAGATGACTTCGGCGCGCAAGGTGCAGCCCGCCAAGCGCCGCGCGTAGTCCAAGTGGGCGCTGACGCGCGCCAAAGCCGCGCCGTGCAGCAGCTGATCGTCAACGACGGCTTGATCGGCTGTCAGGTCGTCTCGAAAGCGCACGGTGGTGCGGGTGAACAAGCCGCCCAAGTTCATCGAGAGCGACGGATTGGCGGGCAGGCGCAGGGCGTGATCGCGGTTGCCCCAATACTTGATCAGGGCGATGTTGCTGTGAGCGCAGGCGGTCGCTTGCACGGTGATAGCTCCTCAGGGGCGGATGAAAGAGGGCGGCGGGCGATCCACGCCGCAATTGGGAAAGCCATAGCAGGCGTCTGGCTCTAGGTAGCCGTTCTCATCGAAGCGCCCGTTGCGGATGTTGGTCAGATCGAGTTTATCCATGCTGGAGGGCATCACGCAGTCGAGGGCGGTCAGGGGGTTATCGGGCGTGCGCGCCGTGACCATCGGCTGATCGGGGTTGAAGTAGTTGTAGACGATGCGCGCGATGCCCTCCATGATCTCCCACAAGGCGATGTTGCCGACCTGCTGACCGGGCAGCAGACGCTCCCACGTGAAGATGACGAGGATGTAATCGCCGCCGGGCGAGAAGACGATGCCCGCATCGCTGTTGTTCCAGCTCTGATTGCCGGGCGCCCAGCCGTTTTTGTGCGCCACGCGCGTGCCGCTCGGCACGCCCAGCTCGATCATGCGCCCGATGATGTTGCCGCTGAGCAGCTCGAGCATCTGCTGGCACTCGCTCTGCGTGAATTGCTCAGGCGCCGCCGCCGCCAAGCCGCTGCCGTAGCGGGCGCAGTCGTAAAGCTGCTGGAGCAGGATCGCCATATCCTCAGGCGTGGTGCGGCTCCAACGGTCGGGGCGGGCATCGAAGTTCGGGTTCGGGACGGGCGGCGGATTGTCGTTGATGCTCCACAAGTCCCTAGAGCCGACCCACAAGGGCGCGTTGATGAAGGTATAGCGCGCCCCGACGCGGCGCATGGTCTCGTTGACTTGGCGCAAGCCGTCGGCGAGCTTGGCGCGCGGATTATCGCCGCGCCCGGTGTACTGCATCAGGAAATTGGAGGACTCGTTCAGGCTGCACAGGATCGATCCCGCCATCAGCCAGCGGATATCCGGCTGCGGCGCGAAGTTGAGCTGGGCGAAGGTGTTGATCAGGATCGGGAGCTTGATCGTGCTGGCAGAAGAGTAGGCGATATCGGGATTGATCCACATTTCGGCGCCGTCTTGCAGGTCGATCACGCCGACCGAGGCGAGCGTATCCGGTCCGTCGGGCGCGAAGTTGCGGCTTTGAAGGTACTGCAAGATGGCGTTGCGCAACGTGGACATATCCGCCGCTTTAGCGCTCTCGGTGCGCATGGGCAGCTTGACGAAGCGGTTGCGCGGGCGGAAAAGCGCCTCCTCCACCATGCTGATGGCGCGCTCGATATCGAGGCGCGTGCCAGCAGCGCCCGCCCCGAAGGTGAGCGTGTTCAGATCGAAGTTGCCGCTGCTGGCGGCTTGATCGTAGCGCCGCGCGATGTCGATCAAGGCATTGCGCAGGCGCGCCTCAGAGTAATCGGCGATCAACGGCACGCTGATCGGCTGCGTGGGACGCCGCCACAGGTAATTCCAGAAATCTTGCCAGTAGTTGTTGCTCAGCGCCGTCTGCGCCCGAACTTCGGACTGCATCTGGTCGCTCTTGACCACGAACCCGATGCTGGCGGGCGAGAGATGGATGGGATGCCCCAGATACTCCAGCACGACCGGCTGCTGATAGATGTTCTCCCACGCCGTGACCGCCTCCGCCAAGCGCAAACCGCTGACGGGCACGCCCGCCACCGTGATATCGGTCTGCAGGCGTTCGCGGCTCTGCTCAAAGTTGACTAGCTCAAGGGCGAAGATTCCCAGCGCGCCCAGCAACATCAGGCTGGAGAGGACGCTCAGCAGCGGAAAGCGAACGCGCTGCCGCCGCGCGCCTAAGCCCGTCACGGACATCATCACGCTCCACAGTAGATTGCTCAGCGCGCCATTATAGCCAAGCTGCCCCGACCTGACTAGGCTCTCGGCGCGCGGCTCAGCCGCCTCTAAGCCCGCTCAGCTCTCGTTGCAGACGATGCGGAAGCCGATGAACTCCAGCCCGTGAGCGGGATGCGCGACGTCGCGCTTGCTGGCGCGCAGGCTCTTAGGGTTGGTGTTCGCCCACGAGCCGCCTCGCCGCACCCGCCCCGCCGAGAGGCATTCGAGCGACTCATCGCCCGTCTGATAGTCGGTCAGGCACAGCTCCCAGACGTTGCCGCACATATCCGCCACGCCGAAAGGACTATCGCCCACGCCCTCATAGCGCGTGACGGGCGTTGTGCCGTCGCTGGCGTAGTTGCAGCGCGTGGGGTCAAATTCATCGCCCCACGGGTAAATCAGATTATGCTTCCCTTGCGCGGCGCGCTGCCATTGACGCTCGCTGGGCAGGCTGATCGCCTCGCCGCTGACCTCGCTCAGCCAGTTGCAGAAGGCGACCGCCTCATACCACGAGACGCCCACTACAGGGTGATTGGGTCTGTTCCAGTGCTCCGCCTGCCAGAAGCGCGGCTCGCACCACTGCCGTTCAATCCGCACGCGCCAACCTTCGCTCGTCCACCAGCGCGGCTGATGGTAGCCGTTGGCGCGCATGAAGCGCTCGAATTGGGCGTTGGTGATCGGATATTTGGCGATCTTGAAGGATTTGACCTCAAAAGCGGCGTTGCGGTCGAGGTAACCGCCTTGCTCAAGGCGCACCATGCCCGCTAAAACGTTACACCAAGCGAAAGGTTCGCCCAGAATCTGCGCGACTGTCCGCTTTGCTACAGAGACGCTGATGATGTTGGTCTCCTCGTTTGGTTCGGAGCGCTTCGGATCGCGCAACAGCACGGTCTCTTCGCGCTGCGCTTGCAAGGTCGCCAGATGCTCTAGCAAAGGCAAGGCGCCGCGGTAATCGCCCACCTCGCAGAGCATGATCAGCCGCCGATGCAGCACGGCGCCCTCTTCATCGAGGAGGCGATCCGGTGGCAGAATGGCGGGCTGATAGGGCGCGGGCGGATTGGCAATCGCCTGCGGAATGAACTCGACCAGCTTGTCGAGGGCAGCCTCGTAGAAGCGCGGATAGAACTCGATGCCTTGCCGTCCGCCGATGGCGCGGATATCTAGCGGCAGCTGATCGGGATGCGGCGGATAACGCCCCTCGTGCGCCAGCAGCACAATCGGCTTGCCCAAGCGCAGCGCCTCGCCGATCTCGCGGCGCATCCAGTCCTGCGGATCGTGAATGCGCTCATCGAAGGTATGCTCAGAGACCACTAACAGCACGCAGTCGCTCTCGCGCAGGTGCTGCAAGATGCTCGCCTCGAAGTCCGTGCTGTTGATGCCTGAAAAATCAATGAAAATGTCGGCATCGATCCGATTACGCAAGTCCGCCACAAGGCGATGCGTGAAATCCCAGCTCTTGCGCCGATAGCTGATGAACAGTTTGTAGCGGGGGCGTTTGAGCAGGAGTTTCTCGCGCAGCGCCTCTACATAGGGCTGCAGACGGTCGATCCAATCGCCTTCCTCGCGCTCCTGAATGGCTTGCAGCAGCGACATCAACGCCCCGCAGTTGTTTCGAAAGTCAGTGATGAGCGCCTGCGTGAAGTCAATTGGGCTCTGATTGAAGTCCACGCGATGCTGCAAGGTTTGATCATCCCAAAATGCCCACATCAGGATGTTGCGCCGACGCTCAATCGTATCGAAGAGCGGCGTCAGCAGGCGGACGAGACGCTTGACTTGTTCAGAGGGTAAACACATGCCCGATGCACCTGAGAGTCTGCCACGAACTTGCCTTACACACGCTGCGCTAACTGAAATGAAACGCTCATGGCAAGCGTACACGCAAACGGCTGCAAAAGCAAGTCGGCGCGAGGGCTATGGGGCGGGCGTGGATCAAAAAAGGGTCGGCGCTGTTGCCGACCCTCTGCCTCAACGTTGGAAGGTGCTGCGCAGACCTCTGAAGATATCGTTGATCCACGTGATGAAGAAATCGGCGAGGCGCAACGGCCACGGCGGAGTCTTGATCGGCTCAGGTTTCATCTCTTTGGCAGTGTTGACCTCGCGGTTGGCGTAGCGCATCAGCAATGCCAAGCCGATGGCAAGAGTCGCTACAGCCCCGATGATCACCACGACGATCACGACGAACGTGATAAGCTTATCGCCCGTGATGGCGGCGGCTGAAGCCGCCTCATTGGCGGTTTGCAGGCGGCTGACAGGCACAATCGGGTTGGTGGCGATCATGAAGATGATGAACACCAAGCCGAGCGTCACGCCTACAGCGACTGCAATCGGCTGAATGAGCGGGCGGAAAGTCTCCACCAGCGGCGGGATGACTTTGCGCGCCGTGGCGATTGCCTCGCGCACGCCGAAGCGCGGCTGCTCGGCTGTTTGCACCGCTACCCAGTATGTCGGACCCTCATGCGCCGAGGCGCCCGGCGCGATCGCGCCCATGCCCCACAAAAAGCCGAATGTCCCGCCAATGCCCGACAAAATCAGCAGTGAGCCTTGCACAATGCCATTGCCGGGCGCCAACGGAAATGCAACGAGGAAAGTCACGTAGATAGGCACTACTAAAACCGCCACAATGCCCGCGCCGATGAACCGCTTGATCAAAAAGCCGTGCGTCAACATGCCGCCCGGCACCAGCGCAAGGTAGACGATCAGCGCGATCAGGATCGTGCCGAAATCAGCCGTCTGGGGCGGCACGGGCCAATGCAGCAGCAGGTGAACCGGCACGTGCAGCAGCAAGCCCAAGAGCAAGCCGCGCACGCCGCCGAACAGCAAGCCGAAGATCGCCATGCACAGCAGCGCCACGATGTACTTCTCGCCCAGCGCGAGCGCAGCGTAGGCGCTGCCGACTGCCACGCCGCCCACGATCAGCCCGATCACAGCCCGCATGAAGCCGGGACGGATCAAAAAGGCAGGTATCGGTAAGACCATCGTTTAAGTTGCCTCTCTGCGTTCCTAAAGCACGTAAATGAACAGGAAGAAGATGATCCACATAGCATCCACAAAGTGCCAGAAGACCACGCTCGCTTCCACGCCCCAATGTCTCTCAGCCGAGTAGCGCCCGCGCCCGACTCCGAGCAGCACCACGCCCAGCAGCAGCGATGCCACCACCACGTGCAGCCCGTGAAAGAACTGCATCGCCCAGACGATGGAGCTGTAGGCGCCGCTGGGCGTCACTTGAGCGCCCGCTGCCAGCAATCCCACGAAAAACAGTCCGCCAAGCCCTAGCGTCGCCATGCCGAAGCGCACTGCCCGCCCGAACTCGTTCGCCCGCACCGCCTTGAGCACCCGCGAGGCAGCTGCGCCGCTCAGCAAGATGATCAACGTGATCGCCAAGGGCAGCCCAATCGGCAGGCGCTCTACGCCGGGCGGCGGCCACGAGGGCTGCACGTTGCGCATCAGCAGGTTAGCAAAAATGAAAAAGACGAACGCCATGCCGTTGGCAAAGCGCCATAGCAGCAAGCCCAAGCGCGCATTTTTGAGCGCTTGTTCCCGCTGGAGTTGCTCGTGATCGAAAGCCGTCTGCATTTGGGCAAAATTCGCCGTCATGACGCCTAATCCTGTCCGAATCTCGCTAACTGGGAAAGGCTGGGCGGGCTAGAACACGCCCGCCCAACTGCTTTTCGCTTCAGTCGCCTGTGGCGGGGCGCTCGATGGGCTGATCGTGGGCATGCCCGTGCGCACTGACGGGCAACGCCACTTTGCCGCCGCTGGCGAGGTAAGCCGCGCCCTCGGGCGTGCCGTAGCCGTACGGATCGCTGGCGGGGATGGGCGGCTCGTCAAAGTTATGCTCCGGCGGCGGCGAGCTGACCGTCCACTCGAGGGTCAGGGCGCGCCACGGATTCTTGCCCGCCGGCTTGCCCGCCACCAGCGAGACCGCCACGTTGACCAAGAACGGCACGACCGCCACCGCCATGATCAGCGCGCCGATGGTCGAGAGGGCGTTGAGCGCCTCGTACTTCGGGTCGTAGGTGTAGATGCGGCGCGGCATCCCCTCCAAGCCCAAGAAGTGCATCGGGAAGAAGGTCAGGAAGAAGCCGACGTAGGTCAGGGCGAAGTGAATCTTGCCCAAGCGCTCGTTCAGCATCCGACCGCTCATCTTGGGGAACCAGTGGTACAGCCCGGCGAAGATGGCGAAGACCGATCCGCCGAACAGCACGAAGTGGAAGTGCGCCACCACGAAGTAGGTGTCGTGCAGGTGGATATCGACTGGCACCGAGGCGAGGAACACGCCCGTGATGCCGCCCAGCACGAACATCGACAGGAAGCCGAGCGCGAAGAGCATCGCGCTGGTGAAGCGAATCTTGCCGCCCCACAGCGTCCCGATCCAGCTGAACATCTTCACGCCCGTCGGCACGGCGATCAGCATGGTGGTCAGCATGAAGGGGATGCGCGCCCACGACGCCAGCGAGGTGAACATGTGGTGACCCCACACGATGCAGCCCAAAAAGCCGATGGCGAGGCTGCTCAGCGCGATGAAGCGGTAGCCGAAGACGGGCTTGCGCGCGTGGACGGACAGCACCTCCGAGAGGATGCCCATGGCGGGCAGCACCATGATGTAGACCGCCGGGTGCGAGTAGAACCAGAAGACGTTCTGCCACAGCAGCGGGTCGCCGCCGGTGGCGGGCGAGAAGAAGCTCGTGCCTGCCAGGCGATCCAGCAGCATTAGGGTCAAGCCGCCGGCGAGGAAAGGCGTCGCCACGAGGATGATGATCGAGGTGGCGAGGGTCGCCCAGACGAAGAGCGGCATCTGCCAGATGCTCATGCCCGGCGGGCGCATATTCAGGATCGTCACGATGAAGTTGACCGCGCCCAAAATCGAGGAGGCGCCGATCAAGTGCAGGCTGATCGCCCAGAGCGTCTGCCCGTCAAAGGGGCTGAACTGCGGACCGGAGAGCGGGAAGTAGCTCGTCCAGCCGGCTTGGGCTGGTCCGACCAGCCAGCCTGCCAGCATGATCAAGCCCGCCGGCGGCAGCATCCAGAAGGCGAAGGCGTTCAGCCACGGGAATGCCATATCCTTCTGACCGAGCATCAGCGGCACGAGGTAATTGCCGAAGCCCGCCAACATCGGCACGACGAACAGGAAGATCATAATCGTGCCGTGCATGGTGAAGAGCGTATTGTACGCGCCGCCGTCCACCATCAGGCTGGCGGCGGGCGTCAGCAGCTCAATGCGGATGAGTTCTGCCAGCAAGCCGCCGAAGAGGAAGAAGAAAAAGGATAGACCGATGTACTGGATGCCGATGACCTTGTGATCGATACTCCACGCGAAGTACTTGGCGATGCCGCGTGGCTTCGGTACTGCTGCGGTTCTCGGCTGAACGGTGGTCGCCATAGCGCTAAACCCTCTCTAGATTCTTTCGCCGATCTTTGCAAATCTCTAGCGGATCGTCAACAGGTAGTTGACGATGGCTTCGAGGTCGTCTTCGCTCATCACGTTCGGATTGCCGTAGTTCTGCGGCATGATGCCCGCCGCGTAGCCCGGCACCAGATACAGGTTCGGGTTGACGATTGAGCCGCGAATGTACGCCGCCGCATCGTTGCCGCCCACCAAGCCCTCGCCGCGCTCGGCGTGACCCTCCGCCCGCGTGGCGATGCCGTTCAGACTCGGTCCGATGTTGCCGACCAGACCGGCGTCGTCAAGGACGTGGCAAGCGCCGCAAGCGTACTTGTTGACGATCAGTTGCTTGCCCACCTCAGGCGAGCGCGGATCGTTGGCGGTCTCTTTGGCTTTGGCATAGAGCTGCGCGATGTACTGATCGAACTCGTTCTGCTCCAAGACCACCACTCGGTTGATCTGCGACATCGCCGCGTGACCGACGCCGCACAGCTCCGCGCAGACGACCCACCACTCGCCCTTCTGGACGGGCGTGAAGTACGCCTCTGAGACGCGACCGGGCGTAGCATCCTGCTTGATGCGGAATTCAGGGATGTAGAAGGAGTGGATCACGTCCTGCGACTCGATCAGGGCGCGCACCGGGCGGTTCAGCGGCACGTAGAGCGTCGAGTCGATCATGTATTGCTTGATGCGCTCGCGCACTTCAGGCGTCACTTCGGGATCGTCGTCTTCGGGCATCTCGTAGGTGAATTTCCAAGCGAATTGCTGCCCGATCACGCCCACGCGCACCTCGTTGTCCTTCGGCTCCGGGTTGCGGATGGTCACATAGACCTGATAGGAGTAGATCGACAGGACGAAGACGATCACCGCTGGGATCGCCGTCCAGGTGATCTCTAGCGCCGTGTTGCCATGAATCGGCGCGCCGTCCGTCTCGTCACCCGCCCGACGCCGAAAACGGATGATCGAGTAAATGATGCCGCCTTCCACGATCAAGAAGACCACGACCGCAATGGCGAGCATGAAGTTGAAGAGCGAGTCCACGGCGGCGGCTTCGGCTGAGGCTGCCACAGGGAAGACACGAGCGGTCAGCCCGACGAACACGCCTATCGCAATGAAAATTGCGCCCACGAGGATGTAGATGGCATACCGATTGAGCTTCACGGCTTTCAGGCACTCCGTTATAACTATCTATGCGGACATTGTGAAGGCTTTCATTAATTATTCTAATTATACTCCATCTGCGCAAAAAAGCGAATGCCAATTTGCAAAAAGCTCAGCCGCCCGCGCAACACATTAGTCTCACCTTAATCGGCTTCGCAGGGACGCCCCACCTTTGCTAGAATCGTCCTCATCGGCAAGTTCGAGCCTCAGAGGTCTGTCATTATGAGCCAACGGCGCATCCCGCCCGCGCCAGGACAAGAATCGGTCTGGGATTATCCCCGTCCGCCCCGTCTGGAGCGAACTGACAAGCACTTGCGCGTCATCTTCAACGGGACGCTCATCGCCGAGACGCGCAACGCCCTCCGCGTGCTGGAGACCAGCCATCCGCCCACCTACTACTTCCCGCCCGAAGACGTGCAGCGCCAATACTTGCAGCCTATCGAGCGGCGCACCTTCTGCGAGTACAAAGGCGCTGCGGCTTATTATAGCGTCGTCGTGGGCGAGAAGCGCGCTGTAGCCGCCGCGTGGTACTATCCCGCCCCGAATCCCGCCTACGCCGCCCTGAAAGATTATATCGCCTTCTACGCCAGCCGCATGGACGCTTGCTACGTCAATGATGAGTTGGTGCAAGCCCAAGCGGGCGACTTCTACGGCGGCTGGATCACTCGCGACATCGTCGGACCTTTCAAGGGCGCGCCCGATACGTGGGGCTGGTAGCTAAACTAGCCGCCTCAGCCGCCACAAACTGACGCCTAGCGCCGCCCCGCCGATGCTCAACGGCAACACAACGGCGCTCAGGGCGAGGACGAGCGTCTGCGCGGCGTGCAGCGCGGCGCTGTGCGGCGGGAACGCCGTTGCGATCAGCGGCAGCCAATGCCCAATCGGCAACATCAAGGTGGCGAGCGCGCCCATCGGCGCGTTGAAAGTCAGCCACAAGCTGAAGACGCCGTTCAGCGCCCCGATGCTCAAGATCAGCGCGCCGTAGGCATACAGCTGCGCCCAGCGCGCTTGGCGCACCTGAATGGCGATCAACAGGCTCACAGCAGCCACCATGAACGTCTCGGCGAAGGGCTGGGCGAGGAAGATCGCCGCGCCCAAGAAGTCGAGGCTGCTGAGCGCGCCCAGCTCGCGGCTGCGCTGCGCCGCGAAGGCGATTGGCAAGGTCAGCAGGGCGAAGGCGCGCAGCGCGAACAGCACCTTCAGCACGCCGTACCACGCCCTGCCGATGGCGAGCGCTTTCGCCAGCGCCAACACCGCGCTGGGATGCGGCGTCAGGCGCAGCAGACTCCACTTGTGTCCTTCCAGCTCGCGGCTGAAGCTGTAGACCATGTGCCCGCTCACGCCGAACAGCAGCGCCCAGTAGAGCGCCGTATGCAGCACGGCGAGGATGATCGGCGTGCCGAAGGGCGTCAGGAAGGGCGAGATCAGCGGCAGCAGGTCAGGACTCGGCACGCTGTAAAGCAGGATCGCCACGAAGAAGAGCCCGCCATGAATCAGCGCGGCAAAACCGACCAACGTCCAGAAACTGGTGAAGCGGCGCACCCAAGCGGGCATCAGGCTGGGCATCGAGCGCATCTCGCGCAGCGCGATTGGATGGCGTTCATCCAAAGCGGGAAAACGTCGTTTTGCCCACGCCCACAACGGCTTCATGCTAGGCTTCCATAGCTCATCCGAACGATGTGTTAAGGCGTTTCCTCTCGCTTCCTCGCCTCAGGCTCAGGGCGGGCAGCCTTGAGCGCCCAGATCAGGTCATATTCGACCTGCCACGTCTCGATCTCGACCTCCTCCAGCCCGTAGGCGTACAAGCTCTCGGCAAAGACCTCGCTCGGCTGCACCTTGCCGCGCATCAGGCGCGCGTACAAGCCCCGCCGATTGGTCAGCAGGATCGGCGCGCCCGCGCGGGCGACGCGGGCGATCTCAGCCAGCGCCGCCGCCTGATCGGGCAGGAACTCGAGCACCTCCAAGCACGTGACCGCGTCGAAGGTCTGGCTGGGGAAGGGCAGCCGCGTGGCATCCTGCTGTACCAAGCCGACCCGTCGATCCTTGCCGAGTTTCTCCGCCGCCACGCGCAGCATCCGTCCGCTGGCATCCAGCCCGATGACCTTGCCGTTGAAGTGCGGCACGCGGCAGAGCAAATACGGCAAACGTCCCGTCCCCGTCCCGACGTCTAAGATGAGCGGCTGCGGCACGTCTTGGAGCGCCTTGACGAGCGGGACAGCCAAAGTCTGCAGCTCCCACGCCTCATCGAAAGCTTTGATGCGGTCGTAGCGCCGCGCGTACAGGTCATACAAGGCGATCACGACTCGCCGCCCCAAATACACGCCCTCTGTGGCGATGAGCAGATACCAGCTCAGCGCGCCGATCAGCAGCACAACGACGCCGATCAGCAGGACGCTCATCGACCTAACGAATCACAATCGGCAAGCTGGCAGTCGTCGCCGATTGCCCTAGCGCGTTGATCGCCTGCGCCCAGATCAAGCCGCGCGGCACGCTGCTGAAGGGCGTGGTGTTGAAGATGATGCCGACGCCGTCGTTGAAGTTGCTATCCTCGCCCAGCAGGATCGGCGCGTTGCCCGGACGCTGATCGACGAAGTAGAACAGCACTTTGGTGGCGTTGGTGACCCCTGAAACGGTCAGCAGCACCTGCCCAATCGGCAAGACGCGCACGGCGGGTTCGAGCGGATCGGGCTGCGAGGGCGTCACGCTCAGCGTCCCGATGGTCGGCGCAACGGCTGAGTCGGTGAAGACGATCAGGCGCGGCGTCTCGGCAATTTGATTGTTCGCCGCCGTTGCCACCGCCCACAGCTGCGCCGAGAGATTGCCCGCCGTGACCAGCCACTGCACGGCGAAGCCATCTTGCGGGGTGCTGCTCTCGCCGATCAGGACGGGCGCGCCCGTGCCGATCTGCTGCAAGAAATAACTGACTCGCACTGCGCCGCTCACGCCCACAGCCCGCAAGGTGACCATCCCAGTCGCCACTTGGAACTGCCCGGCGCCGCGTTGCACCGACGGCTCGATGGAGATGCCGCCGATGCTCGGACCGCTCGGCGCGGGCGTGCGCGTGGCGGTCGGCGTGAGGATGGCGGGCTGGCGCGGCACGCGCAGCGCTTGTCCGACGAAGATCACGTCCGGATTGGTCAGGCAGTTGGCTTGCACTAAGGCGGCGACGGTCGTGCCGCTGCGCGAGGCGATGTTGGCGAGCGTGTCGCCTTGCCGCACGAAGTAAATCTGCCAAGCCGTGTTCGGCGTGCAGGCGGGCTGCGGCGGCACGACGGGGAGCGGCGTGTTGGTGGCGAGGCGCGGCGTCGGCGTGGCGGTCACCACGAGGACGGGCGGCGTGACCAACACGAAAGGCGTGGGCGTCGGCACGGCTGAGACGCCCAAATTGCAGGCGAGCGTCGCCAACGCCACCAGCGTCAGCCTGATAACGGCGCCCAATTTGCCCTGAAGATTCGTCACGCGCTGCATCGTCACCTCGTCACTCGCTCAACACACCCTCGCGGCGCAGCCAGCTCTCGGTGCGCGCCATGCCCTCCGCCAACGTCGTGCGCGCCCGCCAGCCCAGCAACTCAGCGGCTTTCGCCATGCTGTAGGTCGCCCTGTGGCAGAGCATCCGCACAAAGCCCGCCAAATCGATGGGCGTCCCGCGCAGACGGCTGAGAGCGGTCACTAGCGGCGCGAGGCTCAGCAAAAGCGGCGCGGGCAAGGGGAGACTGCCCGATCTGCCCGCCATGCGGGCGTAATAGCCCAAAAATTCCGCCCAAGTCGGCGCGGGATCGGGCGCGGCGTTGAAAATCTGCCCGACCGCGCTGGGATGCTCGGCGGCGCAGATCAGCAAGTCGCATAGATCGCCGATGTAGATCGGATGCGCGTTGCCGCGCCCGCCCTCGATCAGCGGAGGCGGGATGCGCCGCACCAGTCGGTACAACTCGCGCGACCAGAACTGCGATCCTTCGCCGTAGACGTAGGCGGGGCGCACAATCGTGAAGGCTAGACCCGCCCGCGCCGCCTCGCGCTGAGCAAGGCGCTCGCCCAGCGCCTTCGAGAGGGCGTAAAAGTCGTTGCGGGAGGGCTTCAGCGGCTGCTCCTCGCGCACTGCGCCGTTCACCTCAAAGCCGTAGACGGCGATCGTGCTGACGTGGACAAAGCGCGCGCAGCCCGCCTCGCTCGCCGCAAGGACGGCGTTCTGAGCGCCCAAGACGTTGACGTTGTAAGTGTGGGTCGCCGTGCCGTTCATGGCAGCCGCTAGGTGGAAGAAAACCTCGCAGCCGCGCGCCAGATCGCTCAAGCGCGCCCGATCTTGCACATCGCCCGCCACCACCTCGGCGCCCAGAGCCGCCAAATGCGCGCCTTTGCGCGGCGTACGACATACAGCGCGCACAAAGACGCCCCGCCGCCGCAGCTCAGCCGTCAGAGCTGCCCCGATGAAGCCGTTTGCGCCCGTCACCAGCGCGCTCTGGATGCTCATCTCACCTCGCGCCGCGCTCGCCAATATTTTCTTAAGTTTACCACAGACGCCCCGCCCTTGTGTAGCGCCTCCGCCCTCAAAAGCCCAGAAAACTCGTTAAAAACGGCTGAGTCGGTGCCGCCTTGTGGTACAATGGCGTAGCCCCTCGCCAAAGCGAGTGCGCCTTTGGCGGGCGAGCGGTGTAAATCAAGCGGAGCTTTCAGCATGAGGCACAAGCCATGAAGGGCTGGCAAAGCGTGGCACTGGGCGTGGTCATCAGCGTGGCGACCCTCGCCTACGCCCTGCACGGCAACGATCTCTCTCGCATTGGCGACGAATTGGCGGGCGGGCGCTACCTGTGGGCGCTGCCCTGCGGCGCGCTGATCGGGCTGGGCTTGTGGTTTCGCGGCTTGCGGTGGCGCTTCCTGCTCAACGAGCGCCTCAAAGCGCGCCACAGCTTTCACATCACCAACATCAGCTACTTTCTGAATGCGTGGCTGCCTTTGCGCCTCGGCGAGGTGGCGCGCGCTTACTTGGTCACGCGCCTGAAGCCGCCCATCTCGATGTTCACGGCGCTCAGCAGCGTGGTGGTGGAGCGCCTGATCGACTTGCTGGCTGTGGTCGTCTTGATCGTCATCGCCGTGCAACTGACCGACGTGCCGAGCGAGGTGCAGGTCAGCGCGCAGCTGATCGGCGTCGTCTCGGTGGGCGGGATGCTGGTCTTAGCCTTTTTTGCGGCGCGGCGCGGCTTGGCGCACCGCATAGTCGATTTGGTCTTGAAGATTCTGCCGTTCTTGGAGCGGCTGGGCGTCCGCAGCCTCGCCGATAAGGTGCTGGATGGCATCGCGCCGCTCGGCTCGCTGCGCGGCGTGGGCTACTCAATGTGGTGGTCGCTGTGGGCGTGGGCGACCTCGATTGCGGCGGGCTACGTGCTGCTTTTCGCCTTCTACGATCAGCCCAATTGGGCGGCGGCGCTGCTGATGATCGCGGCGGCGGCGTTGGCGATTGCCTTGCCGGCGGTGCCGGGCAGCGTCGGTCCGTTCGAGGCGGCGATCATCGTCGGCTTGCAGCTGAGCGGCATGATCGATCCCGCCAACGGCTTGCCTCAAGAGCGCGCCTTCGCCTTCGCCGTCGTGCTGCACTTGGTCAACGCCGCCTGCTACGTGATTCTGGGCTACATCGGCTTGCTGCAAGAGCGCGTCTCGCTGGGCGAGGTCTTCCGCGCGGCACGCGCCGCCGTAGCCCGCAAAGCCGCCCCGCAAGCCGTCGCCGAGACTCCTACCACGGAAGGATGAACGTTCAAGTGTCTGAGTCTGCAGAGAGTCGTCCGCTCAAAATCCTGATCAGCCTGCTGTACTACGTGCCGCACTACACCGGCTACACCATCCACGTCCAAGACGTGGCAGAGGCGCTCGCCGCGCGCGGACACGAAGTGACCGTCCTATGCGCGCGCCACAACCTCGACTTGCCGCGCGACGAGACCATCAACGGGGTGCGCATCGTGCGGTTGTGGGCGCCGATCAAGTTCAGCCGCGCTATGATCATGCCCTTCTACCCGATTGCCCTCTACGCCTTCATGCGCCAGTACGACCTGATCTTCACTAACACACCCATGTTCGAGACGTGGATCGCGGCGGTTGTGGCGTGGCTGACGGGCAAGAGCGTGGTCAACACCCACCACGGCGACCTGATCCTGCCGCCCGGCTTGAAGAATCGCTTCATCCAGTTCGTCACCTTCCAGCTCTATAAGATCATGGCGCGCAGCGCCTACCGAATCATCGCCTACAGCCAAGATTACGCCGATCACAGCTACTATCTGCGCCCGTACATGCACAAGGTCGTGCCGAACTACCCGCCCGTGCGCATTCCGCAGCCCAACCCGGAGCGCGTCCGCGAGCTGCGCGCCCAGTGGCAGAAAGACGGCGCGCCGCTGATCGGTTATTCAGGCCGATTCGTGCAGGAGAAGCGCCCCGACATCCTGATCCGCTCGCTGGAGGTCATCAATCGGAAATATCCGAACGCGCGCATCGTCTTCGCCGGGCAGTACAACATCCCCTACGAGGATACGTGGCAACGCCATCAGGACTTAGTGCAGAAATACCACGATCAGCTGATCTTCTTGGGCGTGATCACCAGCCGCGAGGCGCTCGCCAACTTCTACGCCGCTATGGACGTGCTGGTGCTGCCCAGCGATACCGAGTGCTTCGCTTTGGCACAGGTCGAGGCGATGCTGTGCGGCACGCCCGTCGTGATGAGCGATACGCCCGGCGGCAGAGTGCCCGTCACGGTCACGGGCATGGGCAAGATCGTGCCGCGCGGCGATTGGCGCGCCTTCGGCGAGGCGATCTGCGAGGTGATCGAACATCGGGCGCGCTACCTGAAGCCCCGCCACGAGATCGAGGCGATCTTCAACTTCCAGCGCACTATCGATACCTATGAGCGCATCTTCCGCGAGGCGGCGCAGCACAGCCGCGTCAAATTGGCGGATTTCCATAGCCGCAACGGCGAGGCAGCCAAGTGACCACCCTCGACGAAGCCACTTTCTTACGTCTGACGCGCAACGAAGCCGATATGGCGTTCAAAAAGCGCGTCCGCTGCATCTTCGAATGGCTAGAGCCGACCGACGACAAGGTCATCCTCGATTGCGGCTGCGGGCGCGGCTTCTACTTGAACATGCTCAGGGCGGTCAGCGCCTGCCAGCTCTACGGCTTGGAGCTTGAGCCTGAGATCATCGCCAAGGCGCGCGCCAACCTCGCCGCCTTGCCCGCCATCACCCTCGTGCGCGCCAGCATCTATGAGCAGCCCTTTGAAGATGCCCGCTTCGACGGCGTCATCCTCTCCGAAGTGCTGGAGCACCTCGATGACGACCTGCGCGGCCTGCGCGAGGTCCACCGCGTGCTGAAGCCGAACGGCGTGGTGGCGATCACCGTGCCGAACGCCGATTACCCCTTCTGGTGGGACCCGATCAACAAGACGCTGGAGACGCTCGGCTTGCCGCCGATCAAGCGCGGAGTCTTGGCGGGCATCTGGGCGAATCACGTGCGGCTGTACAGGCGAGAGCAGCTGCGGAACGTCGTGGAGGCGGCCGGCTTCATCGTGGAGGAGGAGCGCGCCTTCACGCACTACTGCTTCCCGTTCATCCACAACTTGGTCTATGGCATCGGCAAGCCGCTGTTGGAGAGCGGCGCATTGCCCAAGCGCATGGCGCAAGCCGCCGACCGCACCGCTTTCGATCAAAACGACGGCAGCTTGCTCAATCCGATCAATCTAGGTTTAGCGATCCTGAACTGGTTTGATCGCCCCAATCAGCTCAGCGAGCCAGAGGGCGTCTCGACGGTCAATTTGGCGCTCAAGGCGCGCAAACCCGCCTAAGCGCCGTTCAGACGGTCGATGCGGCGCTGCAAATAGGGCGAGAAATAGCCCTTATAGCGCGCTTGTAGCTCCGGCAGGCGCCAGTCCTCGCCGGTGATCACGCCACGGCAGTTCGGCTGACCGCACAGGCAGGTCATGCGGAACTCGGGATCGCCATCGCAGGTGGCGTAATCGAAGCAGACTTCCTCGCCCGCCGCGATATCGCGCAGGGCGACGAGCGTGATCTGCCCTTGCAAGCCGGCGTTCGGATTGCAGGAGTGATTGACGCAGTCGGCGAGATCATCGACCATGCCGCTGGTGAGGTGCAGGTCTTCCTCGACCTGAATGGAGCGATGGCGCGCCATATCGGGCAGGCTGCGCAAGGTCGCCGTATCGACGATGATGCCGCCCCAGACCACTAACAGCTCGCCTTTGGCGATGGGCGCCGTGGCGACGAGCGAATAGCCCGCGCCGTCGGTCAGTTTGCGGCTGATATGCGGGTGACTCCACGCCACCCGCCGCGATGTGATCAGGATATCTGCCATGTTGCTTGTCGGACTTTCTTTGATTGAGACGTGCTTGACACGAAGCATAACACATCATAAAATTCAAACAGGATGCCTTTCCACAAAAAAGGATGAAGTCATGACTTCGTCAAGCAGTGGTCAAAATGATACAGCGCTTATTGTCGGATTTTTAGTAGCAGTTCTCTTGGGTATTTTCGGCGTTGGTCACCTTTTCAATGGCAGAGTCGGCTCATTCCTTGTTTACTTTTTTCTCGGAATTGCTTGGTTGGTCTTCATGGGGGTTGTGTTGGCTTTTTCGGGGTTTCTCTGTTCGATAGCATTAGTGCCCGCTCACATCATTCTAGCTTATGTCATCAGCCGCGATGGGGCGAAAATCTACTAGCTGTCTTCTACTTCCTCATTCGCCTGAGCTGAGCTGTCGATCTGCTGGATGCGCAGCTCGGCATTCTCAATCTTCTGCTGGCAGAAGGCGAGCAGGGCGCGTCCGCGCTCGTAGAGCGCCAAAGACTCCTCAAGGCTGAGCGCGCCGCGCTCCAGCTGATCGACGATCTGGCTCAGGCGCTCGTACGCCTCTTCAAAGCTCTGAATGGGGGGCAATTCGGTCATCAGTTCTCGCTCTCGGCTAGGTCGGCGTGCAGGCTGCGCTCTTCCACGCGAGCGCGCAGACGTCCATCGGCTAAGTGTACGTCAAGATCGGCATTCGGCGCAATTTGAGCGGCGCGAGTCAGGCGGGCGCCCGTGATCGGGTCGCTCAGGATGGCGTAGCCGCGCGCTAGCAAGTTGAGCGGATTGGCGCGCTCAAGGGCGGCGGCTTGGACGGCAAGTTTTTCGCGCTTGTGGCGCACGGTCGCTTGCATGGCGCGCTCGAGGCGCAGGGCGAGCGCGTCGAGGCGTTGCCGCTCGCCCTGTAAGCGCGCGTGCGGCGCGAGCAAGCGCAATCGGTGCGCCAGGCTCTCCAACTTGGCTTGCGAGTCGGCTGTGCGGCGGGCGAGGGCGCTCTGCAGGCGCTCGGCGTAGCGCAAGAGCTCGGCGCGCAAGGCGGCGAGGTCGGGCGTGGCGAGCTCGGCGGCGGCGGAGGGCGTGGGCGCGCGCTGATCGGCTGTGCCGTCCACCAGCGTGGTGTCGATCTCATGCCCGACGCCCGTGACGATCGGGGCGCGCGTCGTGCGCAGCGCGCGCGCCAACGCCTCATCGTTGAAGCACCACAAATCTTCGGCGCTGCCGCCGCCGCGCACCAGCAAGATTACGTCCACGCCGAAGGAATCGGCGCGCCGCACCGCCGCCACGATCTGCGGCGGCGCCTCGGCGCCTTGCACGGGCGTGTGGCTCAGCCAGACCTCAGCCAGCGGATAGCGCCGTCGCAGCACGTTGCAGACGTCCTGAAAGGCGGCGGTATGCTGCGAGGTGACCACGCCGATGCGCCGAGGGAAGCGCGGCAAGGGGCGCTTCAGCTCAGCGCGGAACAGCCCCTCAGCCTTGAGCTTTTCCCACAGGGCGCGGAACTGCGCCGCCAGATCGCCCTGCGCGGCGGCGAGCTGCACGGCGTCAGCGTAGAGCTGATACACCCCGCCCTGCTCGTAGACGCTGATCTTGCCGTGCGCGAGGATTTTCTGCCCATTTTGCGGCTGATGCGCCAACTGCGCGACTTTCTCGCGCCAGATCACAACGCGCAGCTCAGCGGCAGCATCCTTGAGCGTGAAGTACATATGTCCGCTGCTCTGATGGCGCAAGTTGGAGACCTCGCCCTCCACCCAGAGGGCTTGCAGAGGCGGGTCGCGCTCGATCAAGCGGCGCAGATAGCTATTCAAGGCGCTGACGCTGAAAATTTCGGGCATGGCAGCTCGCTTTTTGAGGGATACGCCATCAGCATAGCACAGCGCCGCGCCTTTGGCTAGGGCGCCAAGTCAGCCGTCATGAGTTGCCCCGATCTGGTATAATCCTCAGCAATTGCCCTACTGTGCTGGTTAGATCGATCATGAGCCAAACAGCCGTTTCCGTCTTCACAGAGCGCCAGATGGCGGCGCTGCGCCTGATCTGCGATACCCTAGCGCCCGCCCTCGCCGTCGAGCAGCCCGATCCGCACGGCTTCTACGCGCGCCCCGCCAGCGCCCTGAACGTGCCCGCCCGCATCGCCGAGATTTTGCCCGCCGTCGCCCCGGAGCGCCTCGATCAGATCAAACTCGTGCTGGACGCGCTGACTCAGCCGTTCGCCAATCTGCTGCTGAGCGGGCGGGCGCGCTCGATCCTCGAAATGGACTTGAACGCGCGCACGGCGCTGCTGCGCGCGTGGGCGGATAGCCCCTTCGACCTGCAACGGCGCGTCTTCTCGACCTTCAAACGCCTGACCTTGCTGCTCTTCTACGCCGACGCAGAAGAGTCGGGCGAGAATCCGAATTGGGCGGCGATTGGCTATCCGCGCCCCGCGCCGCCGCCTGAGGCGCCCAAGCCGCTCCGACCGCTGCGCTTGACGCAGGATACGACTCTGGAGACGGACGTGGTCATCGTCGGGAGCGGCGCCGGCGGCGGCGTGTTGGCGGCGGAGTTGAGCGCGGCGGGTCTGGATGTGATCGTGCTGGAGAAGGGCGAGTACTACGCCGAGCCCGACTTCGATGGCTACGAGGTGCGCAGCCAAGCGCGCATGTTCGAGAAGGGCGGCTTCATGGTCAGCGAGGACTTGGGGATGCTGATCCTCGCCGGCAGTACGCTGGGTGGCGGCACGACCATCAACTGGGCGGCGGCGCTGCGCACGCCCGATCACGTCCTAGCCGAATGGGCGCGCGATTACGGCGTGGACTTCACCGACGGCTCGTTCGAGAGCGCCCTCGATGCGGTCTCGGCGCGCATCCACGTCACCGAGGACGAGTCAGGGGCGAATCCACGCAACGCGGTATTGGTGCGCGGCGCGCAGGCGCTCGGCTACGCCGTCAAGGTCATCCCACGCAACGTGCGCGGCTGCGCCGATTGCGGCGCGTGCGGCTTCGGCTGTGCGCACGGCGCCAAGCAAGGCACCCTCAAGACCTACCTGCAAGATGCCTGCGAGCATGGCGCCCGACTCGCCGTCGGCGTTCACGTCGACCGCGTCCTGATCGAAAATGGCGTCGCGCGCGGCATCGAGGCGACGGCGCACACGGCGGAGGGGCGGCGCGTCCGCCTGAGCGTACGGGCGCGCGCGGTGGCGGTCTGCGCGGGCGCGCTGCACACGCCCGCCTTGCTGCTGCGCTCAGGCTTGAGCAACGCTCACATCGGGCGCAATTTGCACTTGCATCCCAGCACGGGCGCTTTCGGCTTCTATCCAGAGCCGATTGAGGGCTGGTCGGGCGTGATGATGAGCCATTATGTGCCGCAGTTCAACAACCTAGACGGGCAAGGCTACGGCGTGACGCTCGAATCGGCGCCCGGACACTCAGGCTTGGCGGCTATCGCCCTGCCCTGGCAAGACGGTCTGCAGCACAAACAGGCGATGGCGCGCTACGCGCACATGGCGAACATCCTGATCATCACGCGCGACCGCGACAGCGGCGTTGTGCGCCTGAAGCGCGATGGATCGCCCGCCATTTTCTATCGGCTCTCGGCGCGGGATCGGGCGCATTTGCTGCGCGGCGTGATCGAGGCGCTGCGCATCCACTACGCCGCCGCCGCCGATCAGCTGG
>CALKXH010000013.1 GCA_938005675.1 uncultured Anaerolineae bacterium | reverse complement strand
TGGGGCGCTGAACCTCGCAGCCGCCTACACGCCCGAAGGACATCTACAGGCGGCTGAGCTGCGCTTGACGAGCGACGATCTGAATCACGCGGCGCTGACCACCCGCGCCCCGCTGCTGATCAACGACTCGCACAGCGATCCACGCGCGGGCTTGCGCTACAGCCCGATGCCCGTCGGCTCGGAGCTCGTGCTGCCTATGCGACTCGGCAACGCTGTGCTCGGCACGATGGACGTGCAGAGCAGGCAGCCCTACGCCTTTCAGCCTGAAGACGTCGAGACGTTGCAGGGCATCGCCGATCAGCTGGCTGTGGCGCTCGATAACGCTCGTCTGTTCGCTGCCGAGCGCGCTAAAGTGGAGCAGCTGGCGGCTCTGAACGCCATCAGTCAGCGCCTTGTGGCAGCTTACGACCTCGCAGAGGTCTGGGAGAGCATCCGCCAACAGATGGCGGCGCTCTTTCAGATCGCCACCTTCTACGTCATGCGCTACGACGAGGCGACCGATACTCTGCAAGCCCTCTACCTGTACAACGAGGGCGTCACCTTGCCCAGCGGACAGAGCTATCCGGTCAGCGGCTTCGGCGGCTACGTCGTGCGCAGCGGCAAGCCGCTCTACATCGCCGATGCAGCCGCGCAGCGCGAGTGGATCGACTCGCTGGGCATTCGGCGCGTGCTGCTGAGCGAGCAGCCCAGCACGCTCGCCGCTTGGCTTGGGCTGCCGCTGCGGGCGCGCAACGGCGCTGTGATCGGCGTGCTGAGCGTGCAGAGCGAGCAGCCGCACGCCTTCGGCAAGGATGAACAGCAAGTTTTCGCCACCCTCGCCACGCAGATTTCCCTCGCTTTGGAGAACGCGGCGCTCTTCAACCAGCTGGCATCGGCTGCCACGCAGCTCAAAGAGCGCGCCCGCCGCCTTGAGTCGCTCTACAAAATCGGCACGTTGCTCTCCGCCTCATTGGATCGCAACCACATCCTGACGTTGGCTGCCGAGCAGATCGTCAAGCTGCTCAAGGTCGATCATTGCGGCATCGTCTTGCTCTCGCCGCAAGCCGATCGAGCCGAATTGGTGGCTGAGTATCCGCCCAGCCCCTTCGGGCTGGGGACTATCCCGAGTGCGCTCTTCAAGTATTTGCACGAGCAGGAGGTCTTCACCTGCCACGACATCGAGCAGGACGAGCGCATCGGCGAGCTGCTGCCCCTCTTGCGGCACAACGGCATCCGTTCGCTGATGATCGCGCCGATGTTCGTCAAAGGGCGGCTGATCGGCTCGATTGGCGTGGATGTGATCGGGGCGCGGCGCGCCTTCACCTACGATGAGATCGAGACGTGCCGCACCTTGGCGACTCAAGTGGCGCTCGCCGTTGAAAACGCCGATCTGTACGCCCGCGCGCTGGAGGCGAACGAGCTCAAGAGTCAGTTCCTCGCCACCATGAGCCACGAGCTGCGCACGCCGCTGAACGCCATCATGGGCTACACCGAGATGATCATCAAAGGCGTTTACGGCGATCTGAACGAGAAGCAGCGCGAGCGCCTGCAGCGCGTTTACGATAACGCCACGCACCTGCTCGCCCTGATCAACGACGTGCTGGACCTCGCCAAGATCGAATCCGGGCGCATGACGCTGAATCTAGAGCCGCTCGATGTACAGCCCTTGTTGCAAGCCGCCATCGCGCGCATTGCGCCCCTAGCGGAGGCGAAGCGGCTCTCGCTTTACATCGATGTGCCACAGGGCTTGCCCAAAGTTGAAGCCGATAGCACGCGCTTCCATCAGATCATGTTCAACCTGCTCAGCAACGCCGTGAAGTTCACCCGTCAAGGCGGGATTGGCGTGCGCGCCTATCCGCTCTCGGTGATCGAGCCAATAGAGGGCGTGCCGCTAGCGCGCGGCGAGTGGCTGTGCATCGCTGTGACCGATAGCGGCATCGGCATCGCGCCGGAGAACTTCGAGCTGATCTTCGATGCCTTCCGCCAAGTCGACGGCTCGGCTGTGCGCGAGTTTCAAGGCACGGGCTTGGGCTTGCCCATCACCCGCCAGCTCGTGGAGATGCTAGGTGGCAAGGTCTGGCTGGAGAGCCGTATTGGGCGCGGCTCGACCTTCACAGTCGCGCTACCTGCCCTGCCCGAAAACGTTTAGTAAGGAAACGAGAGTTTCCACAGATAGGAGAGGCTGAATGCCCGACAAACTGGACGCAAAGCAATTCGTGCGCCTCACCGCCGACGGCGAACTGCCCGACGTGATCGAGATGGCGGCGGGCGATCCGCTCTACTGCACGCAATGCGGCGCGATCAACCCTGCTAACGCACGCTTCTGCCGCAGGTGCGGCTACTCGCTCGAAGAACAAGAGGCGGATGTCGTCGGCTTGGCGAACGCGGCACAAGTCAAGCTCAAGCAGGCGGATGCGGCTAAGCAGCAGCACAGTCCGCTTGCCTCAGCCATCTTGCAAATCGTCACTAGGCTGAGCTTAAGTTGGCTTATCTTCGCAGCGATGGTCACATCGCAGCACAACGCGCTGATCCCGATCTTTTTGGCGTGGTTCCTGACCGAGATCGCGCGCAATCATAGCAAGAAGAGCGTCACCGTTGAGCATTCAGCTGTCGGTATCGTCACGTTACTGACATTCGCGCTGATCGGCGGCTCAGCCCTGTTCTCTGAGCAAGGCGGCGTCGTTGCGATGCTGATGGTCACCTGGGTGCTGATCGAGGTATGGCGCTTGGTGAGCTGAGCTAGAGCAGATTCGGCAGCCACAACAGCAGTGCGTTCATGACGATCTGGCACGCCCACGCGCTGAATAAGTTGTACACAGCAGCCAGATAGCTATAGAGGAAGTTCAGCGCGAGGAGCGCCGCCCCGATCACCAGCGCCACAAACGGGTAAGCCGTCACATTCAGACCCGCCAATAGCAGCAAACACGACCACACGCCGCCCGCCAGCGCGCTCCACAGCAAGCCGCGCGACGCCTGAAACGCCCCGCGAAAAAAGAGCGTCTCGGCGGCGGGCATGGCGAAGATCAGCAGCAGAAAGACGCTCGTCCCGCTCACGCCGCTGAACAGATCGGCGGCGATGCGCCTGAGCTGGGCGTTGCCGATCACCAAGATCGGCACGCCGACCAGCGCGGCATAGCCCGCGCCGATGGCGAGGTCGCTCACGCGGGGGCGCGGCACGTCGATCTCATCGACCAAAAGCGCCAAGATGCCCAGCCCGCTCAACGCCGTCCAGACCAGCGTCAGACGCGTCTCAAGAGGCATCCCGCCCAGCCCAAGCACGGTCACGACCAGCGCAATGCCATAGATGAAAAGCGGATCGAAGGTCAGGAGGCGCTCAGACTCATCCGCCTCATCGAACTCGTCGAAGTCTTCCGTCGCCTCAAGAGCCTCTTCGGGCGCTTGAGCGGCTTGATCGTCCGACGCCGCCCCGTCGGCGGGCGCGGACTCGGTCGGCGGCGCAGCGGGACTCTCAGGCGCAACTTTTTCCGCCTCAGGCGGATTGATCGCCTTCATCCAAGCGGGCGGCTCAGGCGAGGGCGAGCCGCTCAGCGGCTTCGGCGACGGTTCGGGCGCTTCAGAGGGCATCACTGCAGGCTGTATTCGTAGAAAGTCTGGCTGTAATCGGTCTGAGCGGCGCCGTGAGGCAACAAATGAGCATCTGTCTCCCACACATAGGTCAGCAGCGAGGGGATGCCTTGCCGATACGCCCAATCGCGCAGCGCAGCAACCATCAGCGGGGTGGGCGGGCGCTCCGACCAGCAGGCGAGATGCATCTCGCCCACGGGCGATTCAGGCTGCTCAGGCTCGCTTAGGAAAGCGATCAGGCGCTGTCCGCCGCTGAGCGTCATCTGCAGATGCACGCTCGCCCGATTGAGCAGCTCCGGGATGCCCGCCGCCCAATCTTGGGGGAAGAGTTTATCCCACTCTTGGCGGCTGCCGCGATACCTGCCGAAGGGCATGTACCAGCCCTTGATCTGCTCACAGCTGCGCTGCTTCAGCTCAACGGCTTGGTACAAGACGCGCCCCGCCTCAGTCGGGAAGCGCACGCCATAGCCGCTGAGCGTATGCCGAAAGCCCAACTTCTCGTAGAAGCCGCTCGCCTCCGCATCCGAGACGCACAAGCGCTCGCAGCGCATCATGCGCGCCATCTGCAGGCTGTAGGCGATCAGCGCCCGACCGTAACCGCGCCGCTGATGCTCGGCATGGGTGTTGATCACGCCGATCTCAAGGTTGTGACCGAAAGGCGGCGGCTCGAAGCTCTCGTAGACCTCCGCCTCCGCCACAACTTGCCCGTCCACACAGGCGACCAGCGGAAAGCCGGAGCCTGCCAGCAAGCGATTCAAATGCACGGCGCACGTCTCAAGGCTGAGCCACGCGCCGCCGTGCTGCCAGCGCTCATACAAGCTGAGCGAGTCGTAATCGGCTGGCACGATTTGCCCATCGGCGGTCAGGCGCGTCCACTGTGGCACGTCCGAGCAGTGGATGGCGCAGATGGCGGCGGTATCCTGCAAAGTGGCGAGGCGAACCGTGACCACTCTCAAATCCTTTCGGCGCGTTCGGCATATCTCTAAACTAACACGCCTCGCCCGCCTTGCCAAGCCATCCCGCCCTATGCGGCATCCTACAAGGTGTGCTACAATCCTATCAGTTTGAGTCGCAGTCGGGCGCCCCTTTGAGGTAAGGTGCAGCAAGCGCGCGGCGTCAATGACGTTCAGGGAAAAACAAACGCTAAGCTTGGAGAGACGTTCAAAATGGCAATTGCCAAAGCAGATACACCGCTTCTGGTCGCAAGCGGTCTGGAGCTGAACAACATCCTGCAGTCTGAGCTGCCTGTGCTGCTCTTGTTGTGGAATGGCGAGTCGTTGCGCACCGACCTGAAAAACGAGCTGGATAACATCGCGCGCACTCACAGCGGGCAGATTCTAGTGGTTAAGGCGGATGTCAGCCGCGCCCCGGAGCTGGCGACGCGCTTTGAGGTCGGCAAGCACCCCTTGCTGCTGGGCATCGCCAACGGCGAGGTGATCGTGCGCCGCAATCGCCCATGGGCGACGGATGTCGGCGCGCTGGTGGATGCGCTCAAGCCCTACATCCCCGCGCGGGCAATGCCTTCGGTCACGCCGCCCAGCGCGCCAACCCGCGTCGATACCAAGCCCGTCAAAGTGACCGATCAGACCTTCCGCAAGGAGGTCATCGAAAGCCCCCTGCCCGTCCTAGTGGACTTCTGGGCGGAGTGGTGCGGTCCGTGCCGCCAAGTGGCGCCGATTCTGGACAAGCTCGCCGCTGAGTTCGCCGGCAAAGTGCGCATCGCTAAAGTCAACGTCGATGAGAACCCGTCTTTGGCGCAAGCCTTCAACATCATGAGCATCCCAACCTTGATGTTCGTCAAAAACGGCAAGATCGTCGGGCAGCAGGCGGGCGCCTTGCCAGAGCACGTCCTGCGCGATGCGCTCAATCAGCTGGTGGCGCTCAAGCTCGCCTGAGCACCCCGCTCTCGGAGGCGCGTTCTCAAGACCCGCCTTGACAGCTCATGCAAGGCGGGCTTTTCGTGTAAATTCACCCTACAAATGAGGATGTCTCGTGATCGCAGTTGACTATCACACGCATCACGCACGTTGTGGACACGCTCAAGGGCAGATCGAAGACTACATCCAGCAGGCGCTTGCGCTGGGCATGAGCGAGATCGGCATCTCCGATCACGCCCCGATCTACTGGCTGGACGGCGACGATCCGATGCCCAACATCGCCATGGCGAAGAGCGAGCTGCCCACCTACGTGGAAGAGGTGCTGCGCCTGAAGGCGAAATACGAAGGGCGCATCGCCGTCCGACTGGGCTTGGAGGTAGATTACATCGAGGGCGCTGAGGCGGCTTGCGCAGCCATGTTGGCGCCCTACCCGTTCGATTACTTGATCGGCTCGGTGCACTTTGTGCATGGGCGCAACGTCTACGATGCTCAGCGCTGGCACGGCGTCGGCGATCCGCTGCCGACTTACGCCGAGTACTACCGCCTGCTGGCAAAATCGGCGCAGAGCGGCATGTTCGATATCATCGCGCACGCCACCGCCGTCGTCGCCTACGCGCCCAAGCCGATTCCGCAGGCGATTGAGCCGCTCCAAGATGCCGCCCTCGCCGCCATCCGCCAGGCGGATTGCTGCGTCGAGATCAACACCAGCGGCTACCGCAAAATGACCTCCGATCCCTTCCCGACGGCGCGCATGATCGCGCTCGCCCGCGACTTAGGCATCCCGCTGACCTTCAGCTCAGACGCCCATCGCCCCGCTGAGGTCGGCTATGCCCGCGAGCGCGTTGAGACTTTGCTCAGTCAGCTGGGCGTGGTTGAGCTGGCGCGTTTCGCGGCGCGCCAACGCGAGCTGATCGGGCTGGCGCCGCGCCTGTTTCAGGTCTAACGGCGCTGATGCGCTATAATACGACGCTATCGTAGGTGTCTGCCTCAGAGAGCCGATGAAGCGTTTCTCGTATCTGGTTTTGGCATGTGTAGCATTGTGCCTCGCCCTGATCGCGCTGCGCGCACCCGCACAGCGCAGCGTACGCGCTCAAGATGCCCCGACCGCCGTGCCGCTCTTCATCCCGACCGTGACGCCGCCTCTTGAAGTCGTGGAGACGGTCACGCCGACGCGTACGCCAACTGTCAACATGGGCTTGATCCGCGTCGAGGCGCGCCTAGAGGCGAACATCCGCACGGCGCCCAGCCTCGATGCCCAAATCCTGACCAAAGCGTTGCCCGGTCAGTTCTACGCGGCGCGCGGGCGCTACGGCGAGTGGATTCAAATCCAATTCGAGCGCGCGCCAAAAGGCTTGGCGTGGGTCTACCGCGAGGTGGTCAACCTGAGCGGCGGCGACTTTGAGTCCTTGCCGCCCGTCGAACTGGACGCCGTGCCAACGCCCAACTTACAGACCGCCGCCGCTCAGCAGACTGCTGAGTTCCTGACCGCCACGCCCGGCGCACCTCAGACGGCAACTGCCCTGCAAGCGCAAGCGACGGGCGTCTTCACGCTGGCTGCCGCCGCGCCAGAAGTACTTCCGCTCGGCGCGCCGCTGCCCACTTTCACCTATCCGCCGCCCTACGCCGAAGCCACCCTGCCCGCCCGCACAACTTCCGTCATCAACGGCGGCGGCATCCCGCCCATCATGCCAATTCTAGCGCTGGGCGCGCTGGGACTGGGCGGCTTGCTGATCAGCGGCTTGCGGCGCTCGCGCTAAGCGCCCTTGAAATCCGATTTGCGCTTTGGGCGCACTCATGCTAGTGTATTGGGGCAGTTAGACGACGTTCGGAAAAGCGCTGAGATAGCTCTGAGAACGGGCAAGGCTGCGCAGCGCTGCAATCTTGACAAAGCCTAGCCCTTTCGCTAGGCTTGTGAGAGATTACGCAAACAAGGCAGGGTCGACATGACGCCAACGCGCAACTCACCGCAGATCGCCATTGGCATTGCTGGCGCGATGGGCTGTTATATCACGATCCTCGCCGCTGCTTCAATTCTGCTTGGGCTGTGGATTGATTCGCTGCTGGGCAATGAGCGTAACATCGCCACGCTCATCTGCGTTCTAGCCGCCTTGCCGATCAACCTGATCTCGGCGGTCTGGCTGACGCTGCGCCTGATCGCGCGCGCCATCCCGCAGAGTCCGCTCAAGGCAGAGCCGCGCTCAGCCGCCCCGCCCGATGGCGATCCAACGGCTGAGTGAATGCGCCCGACAGGCTATTTCGTGCTGAAGGAGGTTTCGTTTTTGAAGAGCAGATTGTGGTTCACCGCACTCGGAGCGAGGAGGGCAAGATGAGCGCAGCCTTGCGTGGTCTGCTCGTCCTTGCGGCTATCATCGGCTTTGTGGCGCTGGTGTGCGTGTGGCTGCCGTTCACCTTCCTGCCCTCGATTGGCGCAGGCGTGGCGCTGCCCGTCATCTCGCTGCCCGCCGAGGTCTTGGCAGGCAACGTCCTGCCCGATTTTGACTTCACCAACACCATGACCTCATTGCTGTTGGTGGATGCGCTTTTGATCCTGATCGCCGTTGTGGTGGGGCGCGCCTACCGCAGTGCCAGCCCAGATCGCTTCGTGCCGCGCGGCTTGACCAACTTCATCGAGCTGATCGGCGAGTTCCTCTACAATCAGGCGTATAACCTGCTGGGCAATCGAACGCGCGCCGTCTTCCCGCTGGCTGCCTCGATCTTCCTGTTCCTGCTGCTGGGCAACTGGCTCAAGCTGGTGCCGGGCTTCGAAGCCGTCGGCTTCACGGTCTGTGCCGAGTACAACATCTTCGCGCCCGATACCGACCCCGAAGCGCCCGGTCAGCTGGGCTATCGCGTCAGCGGCTTGGATGCGCAGGGGAATCCGACGGGCATTTTGACCCTCTTCAACAGCGATAACGACGGCGACGGCGTCTTCAACCTGAGCGAGCGCGCCGGCGAGCGCGTGGTGCGCGCCAATACCCTCCACTGCGAAGAAAAGCATGAGTGGGGCAAAGCGCCCATCGCCCAAGCCAAAGAAGATCGCGCCATCGCCGCCAAGCGCGCCGAGGCTGAGGCGAAGGGCGAGGCGTGGACTGCCGAAAAAGAGGAGAAGGCGCGCAAAGAGTATCACAACAAGCAGATGCTCAAAGTGCTGACGGCGGAGGAGAAAGCCGCTCTGGAGAGCGAAGAAGAGAAACTTGAGGCGGCGAAGAAAAAGATCGAGGAAGCCGATCCGAACTTCTTCACGCTCGTGCCGTTCTTCCGCGGCATGACCACCGACTTGAACTTGCCCATCGCGCTCGCCATAATCGTGGTCGTGATGGTGCAGGTCTGGGGCGTGCAAGCGCAAGGCGGCGCCTACTTCTTCAAGTTCATCAATCTGCCCGCGCTGGGCAAGCTGGGCAAACGTCCGTTGGGCGCGGTGGACTTCATCGTCGGCGTGATCGAGATCGTCTCGGAGCTCTCGCGCTTGGTCTCGCTGACCTTCCGTCTCTTCGGCGCGATTTTTGCAGGCGGCATCTTGCTGGTCGTCTTCAGCTTCCTGATCGCCTTCCTGCTGCCCATCCCGATCTACTTCTTGGAGCTGTTCATCGGCGGTATTCAGGCATACGTCTTCGCCGTCCTGACCATCATCTACGCTTCACAGGCGGTGGCGCACCATGGCGATGACGAACATGGGCATGACGAGTCGGGCGGGCATCACTAGAGCATGTCCGCTCCGACACGTTCTCGACAGTCAATTCTCACAAACACTTGCGAAGCACATACAGAAGGGAAAAACTCACAATGACGGATGCAGGTTTGAAGTTTCTCGCCGCGGGTTTGGCAATGCTTGGCGCGTTCGGTCCGGGCATCGGCATCGGCTTGTTGGTGAACGGCGCCATGCAGGCAATCGGGCGCAACCCCGACGCGGCGGGCGCCATCCAAACGAACATGATCCTCGGCATTGTGTTCACGGAAGCTATCGCCATCTACGCGCTTGTGGTGGCACTCATCGCTCTGTTCGTCTGAGTCTCAGGGCGCGAGGAGGTTAGCGTTGGAACGTCTAGGCATTAATGGCGGTTTTCTGCTCGCGCAGATCGTCAACTTTATCTTAGTGGCGTTAATCCTGTGGCTGCTGGTCTGGAAGCCATTGGTGAAGGCGCTCGAAACACGCCGCGAGCGCATTGCCAAAGGCTTGGAAGATGCGCGCGCCGCCGAGCAGCGCTTGGCTGAAGCCAGCCGCGAGGCGGATAAGCTGATGGAGCAACGCCGCATCGAGGCGAATCGGCTGGTGGAAGAGGCGCGGTCGCGCAGCGAAGAGCAGACCCGCGCCCTGCTTGACGAGGCAAAGCGCGAGGCGGAGGCGATCCGTGCCAAAGCCCGCGAAGAGGCGCTCGCCGAGCGCGATAGTATCCTCGCCGGCGTGCGCGATCAAGTGGCGCGCATCGCCATTGCAGCCGCCGAGCATCTGGTCGGCAGCCTCGATCAAGAGCGCGCGCAGGCTATCGTGAACGATTTCCTCGTGCATATGCCCCCTGAAGCGCGCGGCATGGGCGGCGATATCGAAGTCATCAGCGCGTTACCGCTCACAACGGCTGAGCAGGAGAAAATCAAGGCGGAGACGGGCGCACAGCGCATCACGTTCCGCACCGATCCGAGCATCTTGGGTGGCTTGGTGCTGCGCTCGGGCGAGAACGTGGTCGACGGCAGCGTCCGTAGCAACTTGCAGAGCCTCGCCGCGCAAATGCTCTAAAGCAGAGCGCAGCGAACTGAACGGGGCGAGCGATGAGCTCGCCCCGTTTTTGTCCACGATGCGCTGAGGCTAGGGCAGGTTCGTCCCGTAGCGATTAAAGGTGCAAGCGTTGTAGTTTGCGCCAAGCACAAGCGCAAAATCGGTGTCGGTGTTGGGATCGGGCTGCTCGATCACGTTTCTAGCGCTCAGATTGAGGGCGCGCAGCAGCAGGCGCAAGCTGTTCGGCTTCGCGCCGCCTGTG
>CALKXH010000012.1 GCA_938005675.1 uncultured Anaerolineae bacterium | reverse complement strand
ATCTTCATCTACACTTACGGGCAGGTCGACCGCGCTGCGCCCGCCGATGCCATCGTGATTCTAGGCGCGGGCACCCGCCGCGATGGCACGCCCTCCTACAGCTATGCACGGCGCATTCGCCACGCGCTATCGCTCTACGCGCAGGGCTACGCGCCGCGCTTGATCTGCACGGGCGGCTACACGCAACCGCACCTCAAATCCGAAGGGGCTGCCTGCGCCGAGATGCTGCGAGCTTACGGCGTGCCTGAGAGCGCCATTTTCTACGAAGATCAGAGCCGTAACACTGAAGAGAACGCCCTCTACGCTCACCAAATCATGGCGGCGAACGGCTGGGAGCGCGCCTTGCTGGTCAGCGATGGCTATCACCTCTTCCGCGCCGAGGCAATCTTCCGCGCACGCGGCTTGACGGTCAGCAGCAGCCCCGCCCAATTGACGGGCGGCGCGCTGCCGTGGCAATCGGTCATCCGCAACATGATCCGTGAGACGGCTGCTTTCGTCTGGTGGCAAGTGCGCCGCTGGCTCTAGCCGATCACGTTGCGCAGGACGCCGATCCGCTCGATCTCTAGCTCCACCACGTCGCCGCTGTGCAGCCACGGACCCTCGCCGCGCGTCAACTCCAACAAGCAGCCCGTGCCGACCGTCCCGCTGCCGATCACATCGCCCGCCTCAAGCGTCACAGCTTGCGAGGCGCGCGCGATCATCTCGCCGAACGACCAGTACAAGTCCGCCATGTTCCCGCGCGAGCGCTCCACCCCGTTGACGCGCGCCACCATCGCCAAGTTGAAGACGCCCGCCCGTCCGGTGTGCCGATCCGCCAGCTCATCGAGCGTCACGATGCACGGACCGAGCGACTTGGCGAAATCTTTGCCTTTGGCGGGTCCGAGTCCGACGCGCATCTCAATGCGCTGCACGTCGCGCGCCGACCAATCGTTCAGGATGGTGAAGCCAAGGATGTGATCCTCCGCCTGCTCAGGCGGGATATCGCGCCCCGCCTTGCCGATCACCGCCGCGATCTCCAGCTCGTAATCGAGGGCGGCGGTATAAGGCGGATACGGCACACTATCGCCATCGCCGCAGAGCGCCCCATAGTGGGCGTAGTAAAAGACGGGCAGAGTGTACCATTCGGGCGGCACGTCGCCCCCGCGAATGGCGTTCGCCGCCCTGACGTGCGCCTCGAAAGCGTAGAAATCGCGCAAAGTGCGCGGCTTCAGCGGCGGATGCAGCAAACAACGCCTCAACGGGAATAAGCGCCGCTCATGCCCACGCAGGATCGGCGGCGCGCCCGTCAAACAGGCTGCGTACATCGCGCGGATGTCCTCAAAGGCGGGCAAGCCGCGCCCGATGTAGTCCGAGAGCGTGCCGCGCTCGCTCTCACCGATTTCAATGACCTGATCGCCCAAGATCACGCCGAAACGCGGATAGTCAGGCTCGTCGGGCAGTTGCGGCGAAAACTCAACCAGACGCATCAGCTAACCACCTCTCTTTTTTCTGGTCACGCAAGGCGCGCCACAGCAACACAGCCGCCCAGAGCGCTACAATCGCATCTAACGCTTGATCGGCGCGCACGCCGAACCAGTACGGCACGTATTCCGCCCGAAAGCTGCTGATCAGCGCCATGCCCAGCGCGTAGAGCGCCACGCTCAGCCACAGACGCGCGCCGCTCAGCTTCCGCTGCCACGTCAAAAGCAGCACTAGGACGCCCAGCGCGCCCGCGTAAGCCGCGCCGATCAAGGGCAGATTCAATCGCGGCGCCAACACACCGTAGATATCGAGCGACTCGACGGCGAGCCACGCGGGATAGTCAGCCAGCGTGCGCACCTCGATGCCGTAGCCGCAGGTCGCCTCTGCACACGCCGCCCACGTGACGACTCCGCCAATCGGCAAGCACAACGCTAGCGAGTCGCGCAGGCGCGCCGCATCGAGCCGCCGCCACTCCGCCACAGCTTGCGCGCCGAACAAGCAGCCGATCAGCGCGCCGTGCCAGTTCAAGCCGCCGCTGCTCAGCGACCACACCTCGCCGATGTGTTCCGAGAAGTACGCCCAATTCAGCGCCACATGCCCCGCCCGCGCGCCGATCACGCCGCAGAGCGCTGCCGCTACCACTACATCCAAGTGCGGGATCGGCTGCGCCCTGCCCCGCCATACGATCAACGCCGCGCACAGCAACGCGCCCAGCCCGATCCAGACCGTGAAAGCGCGCAGCTCTAGCCCGCCGAGCTGCAGCACAATCGGATTCATGGCGCGCGCTCAGGCTTGCCCCTGCCCGACCTTCGCGCGCAGATACGCCTCCATGAAGTCATCCAAGCGCCCATCCAGCACAGCCGCCGCATTGCCGACCTCATGGTCGGTGCGATGATCCTTGACCAGCTGGTAGGGATGCAGCACATAAGAGCGAATCTGGCTGCCGAAGTTCACATCCACGTGCGCACCCTTGAGCTTGGCGAACTCCTCTTCCTGCTTGCGGCGCTCCATATCCAGCAGACGCGCCCGCAAGACTTGCATCGCCCGCTCGCGGTTTTGAGCCTGACTGCGCTCGTTCTGGCAAGTGACCACGATGCCCGTCGGTTTGTGGACGATGCGCACAGCAGTCTCGTTCTTCTGGACGTGCTGCCCGCCCGCCCCGCTGGAGCGGTACGTGTCGATTTCGAGGTCTTTTTCCTCGATCACGACGTCGTTGATCTCGCCTTGCACATCCGGCACCACCTCGACCAGCGCAAAGGAGGTGTGCCGCCGCTTATTGGCATCGAAGGGGCTGATGCGCACGAGGCGATGCACGCCGCGCTCGGATTGCAGATAGCCGTAGGCGTAGTTGCCCTTGACGGTCAGAGTCGCGCTCTTGATGCCGGCGCCTTCGCCCTCCATCTGATCGATGATCTCAACCTGCATATTGTGCGCCTCCGCCCAGCGCAAGTACATGCGCAGCAACATTTGCGCCCAGTCCTGCGATTCAGTGCCGCCCGCCCCCGCGTGAATTGAGAGAATGGCGTTCTCGCGGTCGTACTTGCCGCTCATCATCGCCTCAAAGACGCGCTGATCGACGATCTTCTGGAGCGCCTCCACTTCGCGCTGCAAGTCTTCGGCGAGGCTCTCATCGTCGAGTTGTGCCAGCTCCAACGCATCGTTCAGACGCGCCTGCAGGCTCTGCCACTCCTCGATCTCCTCGCGCAAGGTGGCGAGCCGCTGCATGGTCGCTTGGGCAGCCCGCACATCGTCCCAGAAATCGGGCGCGCTGGACTGCTCCTCCAGCTGTGCGGCTTCCTGAGCTTTTGCCGCTAAGTCAAAGACGCTCCATGAGCTGCTGGATGACGCGCTGCATGGCATTCAGCTGAGCGATCAAGGCTTCCATTGGCGAACCACTCCTTGTCTGTGTGCTTTTCGAATACTGCCGATCATAGAGGAACTCGGCGCGCTTGTCTAGCCAAAAAATGCGCCTTTTGGGGCGCAGCAGCGCATCATTGCGCTTAGAAACTGAAATGATATGCCCCATCTGCGAAAAGTGGGGTATACTCTAGTGGAAAGGCATTGAGGGCGTTTTACGGGCTTTATGAAAAGTTTGATAAGCAAAAAAGAATAGGAGTACCCCATCATTATGGTTGCTCAAGCAGTTCCTCCCGCCATAGTCACCACTGACCCAACCTACCAAACGGCGTTGCGCCAGTACGACCGCGCAGTGGCGTACTTGCCCAAGCTGCCCAGCGGTGTGGTTGAGTTCCTGAAGTGGCCCCGCCGCGAGCTGACTGTTCACTTCCCGGCGCGCATGGAAAATGGCGAGGTGAGAGTCTTCACCGGCTATCGCGTCCATCACAACACGGTACTAGGTCCTTCTAAGGGCGGCATTCGCTACAGCGCGCATGTCAACATTGACGAGGTGCGCGCCCTAGCCATGTGGATGACCTGGAAGTGCGCGTTGGTCAACTTGCCTTACGGCGGCGCTAAAGGTGGCGTGGTTGTCGATCCCTATCAACACACGCCCAGCGAGCTAGAGGCGATCACTCGCCGCTTCACCTCCGAGATCATCCTGCTGATCGGACCTAAAATCGACATCCCGGCGCCCGATATGGGCACTAACGCCCAGACTATGGCGTGGATGATGGATACCTACAGCATGACCGTCGGTTACTCCGTGCCGGCTGTGGTGACGGGCAAGCCGTTGAACATCGGCGGCTCGCTAGGGCGCGAAGAGGCGACCGGACGCGGCACAATTGTGTGCATGTTGGAAGCGCTGCGCCAAATGGAGATCACCAAGAGCCCGCCCGATATCTCGGTAGTGATACAAGGCTTCGGCAACGTCGGCTCGCACGCGGCGCGGCGCGCCCACGAGCTGGGCTTCAAGGTCATCGCCGTCAGCGATGTCAGCGGCGGCTACTACAACAAAAACGGCTTGAACATCCCTGAAATGTACGCCTACGTCCGCCAGAATCGCACCCTCGCGGGCTATCAGGGCGAGGCAGAGCCGATCACCAACGCCGAGCTGCTCGAATTGCCCTGCGACGTGCTGATCCCGGCGGCGCTGGAAGGGCAGCTGACCGGCGAGAACGCCTCGCGCGTCAAGGCGAAGCTGATCGTAGAAGGCGCCAACGGTCCGACCACGCCCGAAGCCGACGATATCTTCGACGATCGCGGCATTCTGGTCGTGCCGGATATCCTCGCCAACGCTGGCGGCGTGACCGTCTCCTACTTTGAGTGGGTGCAAGGCTTGCAAGAGTACTTCTGGGATGAAGATGAGGTCTACCGCCGCCTGGAGCGCATCCTCGTGCGCGCCTACGACGAAGTCGTGACCACGGCGGAGCGCTTCAACGTGAACATGCGCCTAGCCGCTAACATCACAGCCATCAACCGCGTGGCACAAGCCATGATCACGCGCGGCTTCTACCCCTGATCCTGCTCCCGCCTTCAGAGCTATCGCCCAGCGACGTGAACGCCACGTCGCTGGCGCTTTTTCAGGCGCGTTGCATCTGCCAGCCGCCTGTGGTATGCTCTGCCCGATTCCAGCTCGGCAAAACGCGCTCGCGTTCAGCCCGACTGAGTTCTGAGGACAGAAAATGCACATTCACACGGTCATCTATACCGATCACCTGCCTGAAGTCGAGGCGTTTTATCGGCGCGCCTTCCCGAACGTCTCCTTCGATGCTCAAGAGGGCATGTTCACAGTTCACTGGGCGTCTAACGGCTGGCTGCACTTCGTGCGCGCCGATGAGACGCATCCGCCCAGCGCCGTCGCCCTGATCCGCATCCACTTGCCGCACACCGACCTCGAACACGAGCGCCTGAGCGCGCTGGGCATCGCTTGCGGCGACTTGACAGTGGAGTCATGGGGCAAGTGGTACGGCAACAACGTCCGCTACTTCGAAGTGGTCGATCCGACCGGCACGCACCTGCACTTTTACGAGCCGCACTTCGGCGAGAAGCGCCAACTGATGACGACTGGCGACGGCACCGATACGCGCAAAGTACAACAGCGCTGAGCACGCCATGCGTCTGAGAGTCCGAATCATCCTAGCGCTGTGCCTCGCTTGGGCGGCGTGGCTGCCCGATGCGCTCAGCGAGGCGCAGGACAACGCCGTGCGCGTGCTGTTGCCGCCCTTCGGGACGCTCGATCCCGTCGCGCTGAGCGCAGCCGATCAAACGGGGCGCGATCTGGTCGAGAATTTGTTCGCGGGCTTGACGCGCTACGATCCGCTCAGCAACCGAATCGTGCCCGCCCTCGCCGAGAGCTGGTCGGTCAGCGCGGACGGCTTGGAGTGGACTTTCGTCCTGCGCGAAGACGCCCAATGGGTGCGCGTGCAGGATGGTGTCGTCGTGCCTGCGCGCCCCATTGTAGCGGGCGACTTCGTCTTCGCCCTGCGCCGCGCCTGCGATGCCCCGCCGCCCAATCCCGTCGCCAAGACCGTCTTCGTCATCAGCGGTTGCCGCAAGATCGCCACCACCAATCCGCTGCTGATCGACGACCTGTTCATCGCGCGCGAGCTGGGCGCGCGCGTGGTCAATCCGCGCACTTTGGCGCTGCGCCTCGAGTTCCCCGCGCCCATGTTGCCCGCCCTGCTCGCCCTGCCGGAGTTCCGCCCCGTGCCGCGTGAGTCGGTCGGCTTGGCTGATCCCGACGGCGACTGGGCGCTGCCCGGCGTTATGCTCTCCAGCGGCGCTTACGCGCTGGCTGCCCGCGACTCCCAAAGCGTAACGCTGCTGCGCAATCCGTTTTGGCGGGCGGCTGAGGGCAACGTGGAGCGCGTGACGGTCACTTTCGCCGCGCCTGAGGCAATTCCGGAGCTGTTCGTGGCGCAAAACGCCGATTTTGCCCGCCTTGAGCCCGCTGCGGCGGCGATCTTCGCCGCGAACATGCCTGAGAGCCTCATCAGCGCGCCCAGCACGGCTGTGATCATGCTCGGCTTCGCCGCCGAGCGCCCGGTCACGCTGCGGGCGGAGCTGCGCCGCGCCTTGGCGCTCGCCATTGATCGGCAAGCGCTCAGCGCGGAGGTCGGTTTGGCGCTGCCGACGTGGCGGCTGACCACGCCCGCCGCCGCCGACGTGACTGTACAGGCTGAGGCGGGCGTTTTCTCGCCTGAGGCGGCTAAAGCGCAGCTCGCGGCGGCGGGCTATGGCGCTTGCCGCCTGCCCGAACGCCTAGAGCTGGTCATCGAAGACACGCCGCGCATGGAGGCGATAGCCAACGCGCTCTTCGCTCAGTGGCAGGCGCACTTAGGCTGCAACATCCCGAATTTCCGCCTGACCAAGCGCAACGCCGAGGTGGTGCGCCGCCTCGCCGATGGCACCTTCAGCACCATCCGCACCAGCGACCCGATCCGCCCGCATATGTGGCTGTTCAGGTGGTCGCCCGATCACTCAGATGTCACGGCGTGGGCGGGCGATGGCGTGCATTGCCGCTACGGTTTCCTGAAGAGTTACGTGCCGTGCGATGAGGCAGATCAGTTGGTCAGCGCCGCCTTGCTGGAGAGCGACCTCGCCCGCCGCGCCGAGCTAGTGGCGCAAGCGGAGGCGGGCTACTTCGGCGAGGCGGGCACGTTCCCCGTCGCGCCGTTGCTGGCGGAGCTGCGCTTCGCGGCGCGCGCGCCCGCCCTGCAAGGAGTCAGCGCTGCTGCGCCGCTGTGGTTCGCGGCGTGGTCGCGCTAGACATCCGCTTGAGAGGTTTTCTGAACCTGCCAGAGTTTGTAGAATGATGGGCAGCCGTTCTGCCTGAGGAGTTGCCTATGTCCGCGCCGTCTTTTTACGATCCCGCCCAAGTTGGGCGCATTTACGAGCCCGATCTGCAGCGCGCCTACGCCGAAGGCGCCGCCGCGCGCCAAACATCCGCCAGCAGCGACCAGCAGCGCGTCCTCTTGTGGCTGATCGACATGCAAAACGACTTCATCCTGCCCGCCCCGCTGGGACGTCTGCCCGTGCCGAACGCCGTGCAGGATGCGCAGCGCACCATCGAGTGGCTCTACCGCAATGTGCACAGCGTCACGCAGATCGCCGCCTCGCTTGATACGCACACGCCCTTTCAAATCTTCTATCCGACGTGGTGGCGGAACGCGCAAGGCGAGCCGCCCGCGCCCTACACGGTCATCAGCGCCGAGGAGGTGGCGAAGGGCGTCTGGACTCCCACGCTCGACGAGACGTGGTCGGTGCAGTACGTCGAAGAGTTGGAGAAAGTCGGCAAGAAGCAGCTGATGATCTGGCCCTTCCACTGCATGGAGGGCACGAACGGGCGCGCACTGTTGCCCGCCCTCGCCGAGGCGATCCTCTACCACAGCGGCGCGCGCACCGCGCAGCCCGTCTACCTGACCAAAGGCACGATCCCGCAAACTGAGTTCTATTCGGTCGTCGAGCCGGAGGTGAAGTACCCGCAGCATCCTGATGGCGGCTTGAACACGCGCTTTCTGGAGTTCATCGCTGGCTTCGATCTGATCTACGTGGCGGGCGAGGCGCGCAGCCATTGCGTGCTGGCGACGCTGCACTCAGTCTTGCGCTACTTCGCCGATCAGCCGCAAGTGATCGCCAAGCTGCGCTTTCTGGAGGATTGCGCCTCGTCCATCAGCGGCTTTGAGCAGTCGACTGAAGATCAGCTGGGAGCGATGGCGGCGCAGGGGATGCGCCTAGTCAAGTCGACCGACCCGCTCGGCTGAGCCTCAGCGCGGCGCGCGCGCCGTGTAGATGGTCAAGAGGGCGCCGTCGGTGACCAAGTGCAGCGCGCCGTGCTGATCGGTGCGGTAGAGCGGGGCAGCGAGGCGCTCGATCACAGTCTGAGCGGGCTGGGCGTTCGGCTTGCCCGTCTCAGCCACCACAACGGCAACTTGCGGCTGCGCTCGCTCGATGAAGCGCGGCGGATTGCTATTGGCGGCGCCGTTAGCGGGCAGCTGCACCACGTGCGCCCACAGATCGTCGGCGTGGCGCAAGAGATCGCTCATCGCCTCAGGCGCCGCCTCGCCCGCGATCAGGAAGCGCGCCGCTCCGTACTCCACGCGCAAGATCAGCGGCGCGGAGTCCGCGCGCGTGGCGACCTCTGGCACGCGCTGAGGCGCTAACGCCGTGATGATCACGCCATCGCTCGTCTCAAGCCGCCAGCCCGCGCCGATGCGCTGCGTAGGCACATCAGCGCGCTGCAGCGCCCGCTCAAAGGCGGCGAAAGTCGGGCTGCCCGTGCGCTGTCCGTTGTGCAACAGCGCGCCGATGCCATAGCGCTCCAGCAGGGCGGGCAGCGCGCCGATCAGCTTATCGTGCGGCGCGCTGACGATCAGCACATCCACGTGCCGCTTGTAGAAGGGCAACCTATCGCCCAGCGCCTGCTGCAGCTGCTGCGGATTTCTGCCGCCATCGATCAGGATGTGCGCCCCGTGCGGCGTCTGAATCAGAACCGCGTTGCCATCGCCCACCGCCAGCCACCACACATGCAGCTTGCCATCAGGACGCGCCATCACGAACAGCCACACGAGCGCCGCCACGCCGCCGCCGACTCCCAAGAGGGCGGCTGAGCCCCTTGCCCGACGCGCCCACGTCCACACGCGTCCGCGCACGACGGGATGCTGCATGGCGAACGCCGTCGCGCCGAACAACGCGCCGTAATACAGCGCCGCGCCGAGCGGCGTGAGGCTCAAGGGCAAGCTCGGCGCCGTCGACTCGGCAGCCGCGCGAATGATCGCGAGCGTGTAGCTCAGCGGTAAGCCCACCAACCACGCCGTCACCTGAGCGAGCGGACTCCACAGCGCGCCGAGTCCGAGCGCGAGCAAGCCGATTGACATGATCAGCGGCTGCGCGGGCGCCACCAGCAAATTGACCAGCACGCCTAACGGCGCGAACGCGCCGCTGATCAACAGGATGATCGGCAAGGTCGTGATTTGAGCAGCTACCGTGATCAGGAACAGCTCCGCCAAGACCGAGACGGCGCGCCCCGCCCGCTCTGGGCTGAGCAGCCGACTCGCAAGCGACTGGCTGAGCTGAGTCAGCATCGGTAGATATAGAATCAGACCGAGCGTCGCCGCCGCGCTCAGGATCAGCCCTAGATCGAAGAGCATCAGCGGATTGAGCAAGGTCATCAGGAAGATGGCGGCTGCCAGCGCCGTCAAGCCGTCGTTGCGCCTGCCCAAGCGCTCCGCCAGCAGCACGAAGGTCGCCATGATGGCGGCGCGCACGACAGAAGGCTCTGCGCCGACGAAGAGCGTGTAGAGCGCCACGCCGCTCACCGTCACAACCAGCGTGCCGAGCCGCCCCGCCAAGCGACGCGGCAAGGCGCGCGCCAACGCCATCAGCAGCGCCACGATCACGGCGATGTTCGCGCCGCTGATGGCGATCAGGTGCGAGGTATTGGTGCGCCGAAAGGCGTCGGTAAGCTCAGCCGTGAAGTAACTCTCATCGCCCGTCAGGACGCCCGCCAAGAACGCCGCCTGTGGATCGGGCAGCAGCCGCCTGATCAGCGTGTTCGCCGCCTCGCGCAGCGCGTAGAGCGTCGCGCGGAACGGATCGCCCTGATCGCGCGCCAGCGGGCTGACCTCAGCGTTCAAGACGACGCTGTAGATGCCTTGCCGCGCCAAAAAGTCGCGGAACGAGAAGCTATCGAAGACGGGCGGCGTCTGGGGCGCGCCGCGCACTAAGATTCGGTCGCCATAGCGCACATCGGCGTAGCGCTCAGCGTAGACGAGCGCCTCGCCTTGCACGGCGCGCTCGACCTCGCCGCGCGCCCAGCGCTGGACGCTCACGCGCAGGCGCAATCCGTTCTCGCGGCGCTCGGTCGGCGCGCTGACCACGCCCTCCAAGACCGCTGTGCCGAGATCGTTGTAGAAAGCCAGCTGATCGGGGCGAAAGGGCTGCAAAGTCGCGCCGTGATGGAGCATCCCGAAGCCCGCAGCGGCAAGGCATAGACTCAGCCGCCGCCAATTGCGCACTCGATAGCTCAGCAAGGCGCCCGCCATGCCGCTCAAGGCGATCAAAGGCGGCACGACGCTATGTACAGCGGCGGCTTCGGGATGTGCCGCGCTCAGAGCAATGCCGCCGCACCACGCCATCACCATGTAGAGCAGCAGCACGCCCGATCAGCCTTTCGCCTACGCTCAGATCGGCAACTTCAGGCGGATGAAGTCCATCGGGTTGATCAGGACGCCGTTCACGGCGATCTCCCAGTGCAGATGCGGACCGGTGCTGCGCCCTGTGTTGCCGCTCAAGCCGATCACCTCGCCCTGCAGCACGATCTGACCCGGCACCACGAAAATCTGGCTGAGGTGGGCGTAGTTGCTGAAGACGCCCCAGCCGTGATCGATGATCACGTTGCTGCCGTGAATATCCAACGGACGTGCGTAGACCACCCGCCCGCTGGCGGAGACCTTCACGGGCGTGCCGACCGCCATGCGGAAGTCGTAGCCGGTGTGCCGCCGCGTCGAGCCGTCGTTGAAGTCGCGCACGCTGCCAAAGGGCGAGGTCGTTGGGGCGTTGGTGGGCAGGCTGAACTGCCCCTCCCAGAAGCGTTCGGGCGTCACCACGCTGTAAATGCTGTTCAGGCGCGCGTCTTCGTTCTCCTGCACGGACATATCTAGCAAGTGGAACTTATCTGAGGGCAGGCTGAAGGCGGGCTCGCGGATGAACTCGCCGGAGGCGACCTTAACTGTGCCTTCCCACGTCAAGGTCTCGCCATCGGCGCGGTAGACCGTGATGCTGATCGGATAATCGCGGATGCGCTGATCCATCGGCACAGCCAGCAACGCGGCGAAGCCGCCCGTCACTGGGAAGAAGGGGTAGCTGCGCTCAAAAGCGTTGACGACGCCTCCGACGAGGTCGGCGCCGCTCAAACTGATCACGCCCGCCGTGCCTTGCCGCAAGAACTCGAAGTTCAAGGTGATGATTATGGCGCTCTGCGCTCGGATGTGCAGCAGCACACCTGAGCCGAGCAGCGCCACCAGCGCCAGCGCGATAAGGATTTTCTTGATCTCTCTACGCATCAAATTGCCAGCTGTAGCTCTGAACGATATGCGCTGCCAGTCTACCACATAGCGCTCTCAGCTTAAAGAGAGTCGTTTTGCAAGCGCCATGCCAGCGCTGTGTAGCGCCGCGCCACCTGATCGTTGCTGACTGCCATCGCCACAGCGCGCTTCATGCCCACCAAGACCACCAAGCGGCGGGCGCGCGTGACCGCCGTATAGAGCAAGTTGCGCTGCAGGAGCATGTAATGCTGCGGCATGATCGGCAAGACGACGGCGGGATACTCTGAGCCTTGACTGCGATGCACGCTCACAGCGTAGGCGTGCAGCAGATCGCCCGCCTCTTCCCAGTTGTATTCAACGGATCGATCCTCGAACAGCACGTGGAACTTCTGAGCGGTGAAATCGATGGCTTGAATGATGCCGATATCGCCGTTGAAGACTTCTTTCTCGTAATTATTGCGCGTTTGCAGGACTTTATCGCCCACGCGGTAGACCGTGCTGCCGAGTTGTTTCTCGGCTTTGCGCCCGCGCGGATTGAGCGCCGCTTGTAGGCGCTCGTTCAGGACTTGAATGCCGACTGCGCCGCGGTACATCGGCGCCAGCACTTGAATTTCAGTCAGCGGATCGAAGCCGAACTTGTTCGGGATGCGGTTTTGCACAATATCGACGACCAGATCGGCGGCGGCGTCGGGCGTCTCGGCGTAGAACATGAAAAAGTCGCTGCTGGCGTTATCCAGCTGAGGCATCTCGCCCTGATTGATGCGATGGGCGTTAGGGATGATCTGGCTATCGCCGCTCTGGCGGAAGATCGCCTCTAGGCGCGTGACGTGGGCGATGCCGCTCTTGATCAGATCGCGCAATACATCGCCCGCGCCCACGCTGGGCAACTGATCGACATCGCCGACCAGCAGCAAATGCGCCTCCGGCGGCAGCGCCTTGAGCAGGTTGTAGAGCAAGCTCTGATCGAGCATCGAGGCTTCATCGACGATCAGCATGTCGATATCCAGCGGGACGTTCTCGCCGCGCAAGAAGCCTTCATCGGGCGTGTAGCCCAGCAGCCGATGGATGGTCTGGGCGGGGCGGCTGGTCGCCTCGCTCAGGCGCTTGGCAGCGCGTCCGGTCGGGCTGGTGAGTTCGTAGCGCGCCTTGTTCCACTCCAAAGCGCGGATGACGGCGCGCAGAGTAGTTGTCTTGCCGGTGCCGGGTCCGCCGGTCAGGATGCTGATCTTGTGCGCGAGGGCGGCGCGCACCGCCTCCTGCTGCTGTGGAGTCAAGATGATCTGATCCTCGCGCTGCAGGATGTCGAAAAACTTCGTCCAGGCCATGCGCTGGGCGTGGCGCAGGCGCGAGAGGGGCAAGTCGCGCATCTCGCGCAGGCGCTTGGCAGAGCCGCGCTCGCTCAGGAAGAGCGGGCGGGCGTAGATCGCCTCGATCAACTCGCCGTCTTCGTTCGGCACGCGCTGCAGGACGATTTCACTCTCGCCCGCCAGCACCCGAATTGCTTCGTCAATGTCGGCGCGGACGCTCTCGGGCAGCGTTTTGGGCTCAACAGCATAGTCTTCAGACTCGTCGGAGAGCGCCAAGAGGCGGGCAACCGTCTCAGTGAGTAGAGGGCGCGGCGCGTAAACGTGCCCCTCATTGGTGAGCGTCTCTAGGGCGTAGAGGACGCCCGCCTGGATGCGATGGGGCGAATCGGGCGGGATGCCGAGCGAGCGCGCGATGCGATCCGCCGTGCGGAAGCCGACGCCCTGAATATCGCGCGCCAAGCAGTAGGGATTGACGCGCAGGGTGGCGATGGTGTTCGCGCCGTACGCCTTGTAGATTTTGAGAGCGAGGCGATTGCCTACGCCCAGCCCTTGCAGGAAGATCATGACGTTGCGCTCGGCGGAGTGTTCTCGCCAAGCTTCGGCGATCAGCTCAGCGCGGTGCGCCGCGATGCCGGGCACCTCCCTGATGCGCTGCGGCGCTTGGCTGAGAATCTCGAAGACTCTCTCGCCGAAGTGATCGATGAGCTTTTGGGCGGTCGCGCGCCCGATGCCGCGGATGGCGCCGCTGCTGAGGTAGCGCAGCAAGCCCTCCACCGATTCAGGGACGCTCTCTTCAGCCGTCTCCGCCTTGAACTGCTTGCCGTACTCACTGTGGATGACCCAAGTGCCGCTGAAACGCATCTCGGCGCCTTCGCGCGGCGCGACGGGCAACGTGCACACGACCGTCGCCAAGCCATCGCGCCCAACTTGACCGGGCAGCGCTCTATGCGGCTTCAAACGCAAGACGCTGTAACCGCTATCCCGGTCGTGATAAGTGACGCGCTCAACGACGCCCTCAAAGGTCTCAGGAGGCATAGCCGCTCAGCTGGCAAGCACTTGCGCCACGTCTTTCGCCGTGACCGACGCGGCGTACAAGAGCGGTCCGATTTTATGTTCCTTGCCGATCATGACCGCCAACATGGCGCGCCCCGCCGGATAGGCGACCATGACGCTCTCCTCGCCCTCGACCAGCAAGCGCTCCAGACTGCCCTGATCGAGCCTGCCCAGCGTGCGCTCTGCCAAGCCGACCAACGTCGCAGACATGGCAGCGAGGACGTCTTCATCGTTGCCGGCGGGCATTGCAGCGACGAGTAGACCATCACGGTTAACCACAACAGAGGCTTTAACGCCTTCCACCACGGCGTGCAGTTTGCGCAGTGCATCGTCAATTTGCTCTTGGCGCGTTTTCGCAGTCATAGGGCAGTCTCAACTCTCATGGAAGCCTTGCAAAATTGCTCTCAGAACGTACCGTTCAGCTTCATTGTAGCAAGATTCCTAGCTTGAGGTGCTGAGCTAGGGTCAGCTTGTCACGAATTCGATACGCAGTGCATACAGGTGGCGGCACATGCTTATTATAGTGCAAGGCTGCAGGGCTTCACAAGGCACGCTAACGGATGCTCAAGCTGGCGCCGCCATTGGGCGCTTTGCGCACCTCGATGTGGGTTGGGAAGGCATCACGCAGCTCTTCAATGTGCGTGACGACCAAGATCAGATCGAAGTGCTCCTGCACCACGTTGATCGCCTCGATCAGGCGCTCCCGCCCGACTGAGTCTTGCGAGCCGAAGCCTTCATCAATGATGAGCGTGCGCAGTTGTGCGCCCGCCCGCCGCGCCAAAAACTGGCTGAGCGCCACGCGCAGAGCGAAATTGATGCGGAAGCTCTCGCCGCCGCTGTAGAGTTCATAGTTGCGCTGCCCCAGCTCATCGCTGATCAGGATATCGAGCGTCTCGATCACGCCCTCGCTGTTTTTTTTGTGACGTTGCGTCTCGAAGCGCAGATGCATCCGCCCGTCGGTCATGCGGGCGAGCAGGTCGTTCGCCAGCAGCTCCAGCTCTGGGATGGCTGCCTCGATCAGCATGGCGGGCACGCCTTTCTTGCCGAAGGCGTGCTGCAGCTCTTTGTAGAGTTGCTCCTGCTCGTTCAGATCGGCGATTTGGTGGCGCAACTGATCGCAACGCTCTCGGAAGCCCGTCAAACTCAGCAGGCGGCTTTTGAGGTAAGTGTACTCCTCATTGAGGGCGTCGTAGGCGGCGCGGAGCTGATCGCGCCTGAGACGCTGCTGCTCGGCTTGCTTGGCGAGGTCAGCGAGCTGCTGGATGCGCGTCTCAAGGCGGGGCAGTTCCGCCTCCAACTCGGCGAGGCGCGCCTGCTTCTGCTCGGCTTGCTGGCGCTTATCGAGGGCTTGCTGCTGCAATCTGGGCGCTTTTTGGAGGGCTTGGGCGAGCCGATCCGCGCGCAGGCGAACCTCTTGTAGGTCTGCCAGCTGCTGGCGCAAAGTTTCGTGCGCCTCTGGATCGTAATTGAGCGCTTCGGCATCCCTTTCGCAAGCCGCCATGCGCAGGCGCGCCTCCTGAGCGAACGACTCGGAGTCGAGCTGAGCTTGCAGATCGGCTAGTTCGGCGCGGAGCTGGGCGGCGCGCTCTACAGCTGTGCTGATCGCTTTCAAGCGCTCGTCCAGCGTGCCGAGTTGCTTGTTCAGCGCGACCTCTTGGCGCTTGAGGGTCGCCTCTGAGTCTTTGGCGCGCTTGTCAAGCTGCTCGATGTGCTTATCGGCGGCTTTGAGCGCCTGATCAGCTTGGCGATACTGCTCGCGCAGTGCCTCGATCTGGTCGGTGTACTCAGCCATGAGCGCGGCGCGGCGCTCGGCTGAGAGGGGCGCGCCGCAGACGGGGCAGAGGGCGCTCTCGGTTTCTTCCAGCACGGCGAGGTGGCTGCGCAGTTGCTTGCCTTCGCGCTCGATCTGATCGCAATTGAGCTTATGCTCAGCGCGTTGACGCCTGAGCTGCTCAAGTTGGTCGCGCAGGGTTTGGAGGTCTGCTTTGTGACGCTCTAGGGCATCCAGCTCGGCTTGCGCCTGATGGCGCTGGCTTTGCAGGGCGTCGCGCTGCGCCGCATCGCGCTCAAGCTGATCGATCTGCTTGCGGAGCGCTTCGCAGTTGGTTTCTAAGCGTTGGCGCGCTTTGTCCAGTTCGGCTTCCGCCTTGCGATATTCGCGCTCAAGGCGCTCGAACTCGCGCTGGCGCTTATCGAGGTCTGCGCGTTCAGCCTCAAGGCGCTGGCGGAGCGCCTCAGCCTGTTCGATCTCGGCGCGCTGGGCGATCAAGGCGTTGTGAGCAGCTAATTCCTGACTCAACTCGGCGAGGTCGCGCTCTAGCTGCGCCAAGTCGTTGCGCAGGGCAGCGCTGTTCTCGGCAAGAGACTTGCGCTCGCGCTGAGCAGCCGCCAGTTGCTCGGCGGCGTTCATCAGGGCACGGTAGGCGTCTTCGGCGGCGTCGAGCTCGGCGCGTTGTGCGATGAGCTGATCGGCGAGGCGCTCGGCGGCTTGGCGCAGCTCAGGCTCTTGTGCCAGTTCGCGCTCAAGGCGCTCGATCTCGCCCGCGCTGTGAGCGCGCTGGCTCTCGCATTCGCGAGCTTTGTCTTTGGCGCAAGCCTCGTAGGCTTCCCAGTGCGCCAGACCGAGAATTTCCGCCAGAATCTCTTTGCGTTTGGCGGGCGTCTGCGTGGCGAAGGAATCAGCCTTGCCTTGCTGCAGAAAGGCGGAATGGATGAAGGTCTCGTAATCCAGACCGACCCGCCGCACGATCTCTTCATCGATCTCGCGCAGGCTGGCGTGTTCGTTGAGGGGCAGCCATTGCTCGGCGTCGGGATCGTAGCAGCGCAGCCAGACCTCCGCTTTGCCGCTCTTGCCGCTTTTGGTGTAGAGGCGCTGCACCTGATAGTAGCGCCCGTTCTGCTCGAAGGTGAGGGCGACGGACATCTCGCGTTGCCCGCTGTGCAGGAGGTGATCTCTATCAGCGGCGCGCGCCTTGCCCCACAGCGCCCACGTCATGGCATCCAGCAGGGAGGATTTGCCCGCACCGTTGGCGCCCGTCAGGCAGGCGACGTGAATGCCCTCAAAGGAGAGCCTGATCGGCTCGCGGTAAGCCAGAAAATTCTTGACGACTAGCTCAATTGGGCGCATCAGCCCTCTGGCGGGCTACCAGCCATGTTCAAGGCGGGCGATCAGGCGTTCGGGCATATCGGCGCGGCGCATTTTCTCTTGAGTCACGTGGATGGGATAAGGCACGCGCCGATACTCAAGGACGTTGGTCTCGACGTCGAGCATGGCGTAAGCCGCGTCGGGGTTGGAGTCGCGCGGCTGCCCAACGCTGCCCGGATTGACGATCAGGCGGTGTCCGTTGAGCTGGGCGGGCTGCCGATAGACGGGCGCTTGGGCGTCGGTATCGCCGCGCTCGGACATCAACTTGTAGATCACGGGGGTGTGGGTATGCCCGACGAAGCAATAGGGCGTCTCGAAGTGGGGGAAGTTCAACGCGGCGATGATCGGATCGAGGATGTACTCCCAGACGGGCTCGCGCGGGCTGCCGTGCGCTAGAGTGTACTGACCCAGCACGAAGGTGGTCGGCAAGGCGTCTAGGTAGGCGATGTTCTCAGGTTTGAGCGCTTCTTGCGTCCATAGGACGACCTTGCGAGCGTCGGCGTTGAAGGTGCGGATATCTAGCCTGCCCAGCGCCGCCCAGTCGTGGTTACCGGCGAGGCACAAATGCGGCAGCGTCTTGAGCAGCTCGCAGCACTCGTTCGGATCAGGACCGTAGCCGACGACATCGCCCAGACACCACACATAGTCCCAGTCTCCCTTAGCATCAGCGAGAACGCTCTCGAAAGCCGCCAAGTTCGCGTGAATATCCGAAATAATTAGAATCCGCATGGTCTGTTTGCGTCCTGAGCAAGAAATTAGGTGCAGCTGCTGCTTAGAGAGCATTTTAACACGGATTCGGACAGCCTGCGAAAAATCGTCCCGAACTTGACGAAAAATTCACGCAGGGCGTTATAATAGCGCGCCATGTGCAAAACGACTTTTTACCCGTCTTGGGCTGCAGCAGTTTTGCTGAGCTTACTCGTGTGCGCCTGCGGAACGTCGGCGGCACAACCCGCTGCAACATCGCAAGCCTCAGAGTCGATCAAACGCAACGCCGATTGGCGTCCCGTGATCGAAGTTTTCGATGGCTACGAGATGGTGCGCGTGCCAGCGGGCTGCTTCAAAATGGGCATGGAACACGGACGGCGCGATGAGCGCCCTGTGACCCAAATCTGCATCGAGCGCCCCTTCTGGCTCGACCGTTTCGAGGTCACCAACGCCCAATATGGCTCTGAGGGCGCCTACAGCGGCGCGAACATGCCGCGCGGCAACTTGACTTGGTTCGAGGCGCGCGATTTCTGCGCGGCGCGCGGCGGTCGCCTGCCCACAGAGGCGGAATGGGAATACGCCGCGCGCGGACCGGACAGCCTGATCTACCCGTGGGGCAACGTGTTGATTCCCGACCGCCTGAACTACGATCAGCGCCAGCTAGAGCCTTCGCCAGTGGGCAGCTTCCCGAAGGGCGCCTCGTGGGTGGGCGCGCAGGACATGAGCGGCAACTTGTGGGAATGGGTCAGCAGCTTGTATATGCCTTACCCCTACCGCGCCGACGACGGGCGCGAAGACCCCAACAACACCAGCGCGCCGCGCGTCTTTCGGGGCGGCTGGCTCAGCTATGTGGACTACGGCACCAGCGCGGTGATGCGCTTCCGCCTTGCCCCTGATGAACGCGATTGGCGGCTGGGCTTCCGTTGTGCAAAAGATGACTAGGAGGATCAACCTTGGCAACCATCACACAAGATAGCGCTGTCAAAGCGCAATCAGCGGCTGTTCTGACGCGCTCGGAGCGCCTGTTTTATAGAGGACTAGCGCTTGCTTTCGTCATCTTTTTTGTCTTTGAGGTGCTGTCACGCGCTTTGTTCAGCCTCTTTCCCGCTTACATTCAGTCCGAGCTCCAAAGTGTTAGGCTGGTGCCGTGGTTGAGTTCGCCCACTATGTACAGCGGCTTTCCGGGCGCGGTTTACGGCTATCCCTTCAATGCCATTCCGTATAACGTCGATCAAATAACACAATTCCGACTATTCCCTGATCTAAAAGATCACCTTGTGCTTTGGGGCGATTCGCATTTTCGCGTTGACACGGTCAGGGTCTGGGAAGGTCACATAGCGGGCTTTCGCACCACGCCCATTCAGTATCCGCTAGATGTGATGACCTTTGGCGATAACTTCACCTTCTGTTGGACGGAGTACGAGGATTGCTGGGTGACGCAGCTGGCTGCCCGCTATGGCAGCTGGTTTAATGCGGCTGTGCCCGGCACAGGGACGTCCGGACAATATGGCTTGATTGAGCAGATCGTGCCACCCACCAAGCCGCGTCTCGTCATCTGGGCGTGGTACGCCGATGACTTCAGGGACACCTACCGCCATGCTATTATGCGTACCAATGTGCAGCCGTTTCACTACAATGTCCCCATAGTCAGCCCAAGCCCAAGGGCGGAAGGCGCGCAAGCGATGTTCGTTTCGGTGCGGTTGCTCAGCACCCTCTTGGGTTTGAATCGAGACCCGAACTACCAAGACGTGCAGGTCAACAATCGCATCTTGCGCATTCGTGCTTCCGAGCGACCGCACTTTGCTTCGCTGGAGTGGGCAGCGAACCGTTATGGGCTGTATCAGGCTTGCGATCTGTTCGATCAGGCGCGCCAATTCCTGCGCGATACAGTTGGTGCCGAGCTGCTGATCGTGCTAATTCCAGCTAAAGAAGAGGTCTTCAGCAAAGAGCTGAGCGAACTGTTAGGCGAAGACTATGTCGAAGCAATCGGCACTGGGCGGCGCGCCCTGGCCGAGTATCTAGCGGCGCACGGGCATCGCTACATTGATGCGCTGCCCGCCCTAAAAGCTGCTGTAGAGGGCGGTGAGTCAGTTTACTATGATCGCAATGAGTACCTCGATCCAAGCGGCAACCGCGTCTTGGTACAGCTGATCGCCGATTACCTTGAGCGCGAAAACTTGTTGCCCCCGCGTTGAGGCTCATGAGACAAGCCCCTAGAGTGTTCCGTCGCCTCGCGCTGATGCTGTTCGGCGTGTTGTTGGCGTGGCTGCTGATCGAAATTGCACTGCGAGTCGGCTTTGAAGCCTTGCCGCCCGGCGTTCAGGCGCAGCTGCAGGGCGTGCGACGCGTGCCTTGGTCGGAGGAGCGCATCGTCCCCGCCTTCCCCTTCATCCTAGATCGAACCGTTCAGGTGCGCTTGCCCGTTGGCTTGCGCGACTATCCCGTGCGTTGGAGCGACGCGCGCTTCCAAGTCGATACGATCAGCGTCTGGGAGGGGCATGAAGTCGGCTTTCGCAGCGCGCCGACGCGCTATCCGCTCGATGCGATGGTCTTCGGCGACTCGTTCGCTTTCTGCTGGACGGCGTACCGCGATTGCTGGGTCACCCAGTTGGCAGAGCGCGGCGGCAATTGGTTCAATGCGGCTGTGCCGGGCACAGGCACAGCCGGGCAATTCGCGCTGATGGCACAGATCGCGCCGCCCACTAAGCCGCGCCTCGTCATCTGGACGTGGTTTCCCAACGATCTCAAAGACGTCTACGACCTTGACTTGCTGCAAGGCAAGACTGAGCCGCTGGAGACCCCGCCGCCCCTCAACCCCGACCTTGAGCCCGTCGGCTTGGGGCAGTTCTCCGCCTTGGCGCACCTGATCTACGTCTCCCTGACCCCACCAACGCGCCTGACGCCCTATCAGCACTATCAGACCGTGTTCGTGAGAGGGCGTCCTTTGTTGGTGCGCACGACTGAGTATCCGCACGCCGACTCGCTGGCTTGGTCGGCTAACCGTTACGGCTTAGCGCGCACATTGGAGCTTTTCGATCAGGCGCGCCGCCTTTTGCAGGAAGAAGTGGGCGCTGAGCTGCTGATCGTGCTGCTGCCGACCAAAGAAGAGGCGTACAGCGCGGCGCTCAGCGAGACGCTCGGCGCCGAGTACATCGACTCCATCGGCGAGGGACGGCGCACCATCATGGCGTACCTTGAGGCGAACGGCTACCGCTACCTCGACGCCCTGCCCGCCCTGCGCGCCGCCGTCGAGGGTGGCGAGACAGTCTTCTACAGCTTCGACTCGCACCTCGATGCTAGCGGCAATCGCATCCTTGCCCAGTTGGTGGCAGAGTACCTTGAACGCGAAAATCTGTTGCCCAAGCGCAATTGAGTATGCTCAAAAGTTGTAGCCTGCGCATGGTCAGGTGGCTGATCGCCGCGCTCATCTGCCTCATCTTGCTCTTTGAGGTGGGCGTGCGCGTGTTTTGGGCAGCTCTGCCTGAGGCAATGCGCGCAGGCATCGTTGGCGTGCGCATCGTGCCGTGGTCTGAAGAGCGGCTCACCTTGCTGAATTTCAGGGTGGATGCAGCAGCCGCCCAAACCGCTACGTTGGATGTCCTGATCGTTGGCGACTCATTCGCCTTTTGCTGGATGGACTCTGAAGAATGTTGGGCGGCTCAGCTGAATGCTCGCGGTTGGCGGGCGCTCAGCGCTGCCTCGCTCGGCAGCGGCTCAGCTGTACAGCTAGAGACACTGCAACGCCTTTTGCCCAATCTGCAGCCGCGCTTGATCGTCTGGCAGTGGTATTACAACGATGCAGAAGACAATTGCCGTCTTGCTCGACGTGCCCAGCTTGCCCAAGCGCCAAGCCAGACGCCACCTGAAGCGCCGCGCGGCGGCATAGGCAGTGGGGTTGGGCAGTATTCGGCGTTAGCGCGCATAGTTGGCAATTGGCTGCGCCAGCGCGCCAATGCTCCGCTCCAAGCGCCGCCTACCCCCCCTGTGAGCGACTCTGAGCTGCCTTGCGAGGGCAATATGGCAAGCGTGTTGAGCGACTACGATGCGGGCATCGCTTTGGCTGCTGAATACAGTGCGAGGGTGATCATTGCCTTGGTGCCGTACATCGATGAGATCGAAGACGCTCAAGCTGCCGATTCGTCTCATGAAGCAGCACGCAGGCTGCATCATGACCTGCTCGTCCATTGCGCTGAGCGCGGCTATCACTGCGTCGATCCGACTGAGACGCTCCGCGCAGCGCATGAGGGCGGGCAAGCCGTCTACAAGCGCGCCGACCTACACCTGACCGCTCAGGGCAACCGTCTGTTCGCCGAGGCGTTGATCGCTTACATCGAAGAGCATGGACTGTTGCCCCCTCCCTAGCGCTTGAAAGGACTTCGCCATGCCGACGGATAGCTTGCTGATCGCGCTGATCAGTTTTTTGATCGGGCTCTCGAAGGGCGGGCTCGGCGGTCCGGTGCTGGGCGCGCTGATCGCGCCGTTGCTCAGCCAAGTCATGCCCGTGCAGCAGGCGGTCGGCATCACCTTGCCGATGCTGCTAGCCGGCGATGCTATGGCGCTGCGCGCCTACTGGCGCGACTGGGACTGGCGCTATCTGCGCATCTTGCTGCCGTCAGCGCTGATCAGCACGTTCATCGGCGTGGCGCTGCTGCGCGACTTGCCCAACGAGACCCTCAAACGGCTGCTCGGCTTATTCTGCCTGCTGACGGTCGTCTACAAGCTGGGCAGCGACGCGCTGAAGAATTTGACCTACACGCCGCGCGATTGGCACGCTTGGTTGGCGGGCTTCATCGCCGGACTCGGCTCGGCGGTGGCGAACGTGGGCGCGCCGGCTTTCACGGCGTACATGCTGCTGCAGAAAGTCTCGCCGCGCGCCTTCATGGGGACTGTCACAGTCTTCTTCGGGGTGCTGAATGTGCTGAAAGTACCGCTCTTCCTCTCCATCGGCGCGCTAGAGCCGCAGACTTTCCTGAGCCTGATTTGGGTGCTGCTGCTGGTGCCGCTGGGCGTGGGTGTGGGCTACTGGCTGGTCAAACGGCTGAGTCCGCGCCTTTTTGAACTCTCGATGTTGGTGCTGCTGATCTACATCAGCTTTGCCCTGCTGTTGGGCTAGAGTCGCGCTTGCGTGGCTCGGAGAGGCGTAGCGCCGAGAGCCAGCCCAAGCTCGCCAAAATCACTGTTGCCGTGAAGACGACCGGATACAGGCGCACCATCACGCTTGGGACGGGCAGAAAATCGGGCAGGAGCGCCTCGAGGTGGCTGATGGCGGGTCGGGCGGTGATCTGAAGCAAGATTCCGCCCAGCAGCGGCGCGAGGTTGCTTGCTGCGCTGATCGTGTTGGTCAGCCCGATGTAGATCGGGCGGGCGTGCGGCGGCGCGTGCGTGATCATCCAATCGAAGTAGCTGGGGATGATCGTGCCGCCCACCAAGCCCATCAGGAAGAAGGTCACATACAGGGCGGCTTGCCCGCCGCCTAAGTAGCTGAGCAGCGCAAAGACGCCCTCTAGCACCAGCGCGCCGCCCGCCACCAACAAGACGGCTTTGCTGCCGGATCGTCGGCTCAGGATGCCCATGATCAATGCGCCCAGCGCGTTGCTGACCTGAATCAGGATGATCGTATCGGCGATCAGCACGGCGCTGGGGATGCCCAAGTTGCCCGTCGCAAAGATGGTGTAGAAGGGCGCGCTCATCGCCGCCAGATCGAAGAGCAGGCGCGTACGCACAAAGTGCCTGAACTCGCGATCGGTGCGCAGCACGTTGCCCAGAAACGCCCCGTACTCGCGCACACTCGGACTTTTCTGCGAGACGGGCGTCGGCTGCTCTTCGCGCAGCAACGCCAAGCTGATGCCGCCCACCACGAAAAATCCGCCCGCCACGCCGAAGACCAAGCCGTAGTTCAGCGGAAACGCCAAGCCCGAAGCGCCAATTGCCCAGCGCGCGAATTGGCTCATGCCGAAGGCGCCCAGCGCGACCGTGAACTGTCCGATGCCAAAGAGCGTGCCGCGCAGCTTATTGGGCATCGAGCTGCCCAGCATATCGCCCCAGCCCAGCGTCACGATTGAGTCGCCGATGGCGAACGCCCAGTAGCCCAGCAGGAAAGCGATCAGCATGAACTGCGTGTTGCGCGGGTCAACCGTCACCAGCAGGATGGCGATGGCGATCATGCTCAGGCGCACGAAGGGCGCCGGCAACAGGAACGGCTTGCGCCACGCCCGCCGATTGACGATTTGCGCGAGGAAGAGCTGCGGCACCAGCCAAAAGAAGTAGTAAGCGCCCGTCGTCAAACCGATCAGGCTCTGATCGCTGGTCAGCTGGCTGACGAAGTCGGGGATGAAGGCGCTGCTGGTGCCGACCATACCAAAGCCGACGCCAAAAGCGAAGTAATCCAGCACGAAAAGGGGAAAATTGCGGCGCAAATGCGTGTAGCGCGGCGCGATAGCCGTGGTCGCTGTCATGGTCGTTCGGTTGTCTCGCTTTTTTGAAGTATCAGTACGGTTTAAGCCAGCTGTTCAGCCATGTATAGGCTTTGTAGCGCATAGCAGGCTCAAAGCCGTTGCCATGCGGATAGCTGTAGTGCGCCAGACGTTGCGGCACGCCGAGCCTTTGGTAGGCGGCTAGGGCGCGCTGATAGATTTCGGCGGCATCGCTGCTGTGTGCATCGCCCTCGATGGTCGAGAGCAGGAACGGACGCGGCGCCACCAGCGAGAGGACGTGATGCAGATCGGCGACTTGCATCAGGCGCGGCACGACGAACTCGATTTGAAACCAACTGCCTTGCCGCACGGTCTCGCGGTAGCTCATCAGGCTGCCATGCGCGACGGTGGCGATCAGGCGCGGCTCAAAGGCGGCTGCCCACAGCGCCATGCGCGCGCCGTAGCTCTGCCCGATGAAACCCAGCCGCGCGCCGTCGACTTCGGGGCGGGTGAGCAGATAGTCCACGGCGCGGCTGATATCCGAGATCAGGTGGCGCAGCATGGTCTCGCCGCGCAGCAGCAAGATCGTGTGATACTGGAGGGTATAAGCGGCATCGTAAGCGGCGCCGCTGCTGTTGGGCGAGCGCCGCTCGCCATAGCCGAAGGCATCCGGCGCCATGACCACGTAGCCCAGTCGCGCCAACTCCACGCCGATAGACGGGCGCGTCTCATCGACCATCTCCTCCTTGCCGGCGGCGAAGTTGCCGCTGCTGTGATGGCAGATGATCGTCGGGCAGGGCAGGCTGACGCCCTTTGGGATCAGCAGATAGGCGTAGCCCCACTGGTTCGGGCTGACCTGATACTTGATATGCTCACGGCGGTAGTGATCGCGCTCCAGCACGCCCAGCACTTGAGGCGCGAGCGGGGCAGGATCGGGCGGCGCGCCCAAGACAGAGAGAATCGATTGACTCAACACCTCAGCCAAGCTGGTCTCTGAAGTTGAGCGCGCCATGCTCCTGCTTTCCGATCCGATTAGTGCTTCGAGTCGCTAGTGCTTGTATTTTGCCTGAAAATGGCGCTTTTTTCCAAATTGCCTCAGCGCGGCGTGACCGAGCCGAAAACCTCCACAGCCACACTGCTGAAGCCTGCAGTGAAGCGATTGGCGGGCGCGGCATACCACACCGCCCGCGACTGCGTGCCGAGTCCGAAGGTGATCAAGCCGCCGATGTAGACCTCTTGGTTGGTGTTGAAGGTGTACTGGACGATGACCACGCCCAGCTGGGCGATGCGCGCCTGCTCGAAGAGGCGCGGGTAGCGTCCGCTGATCGCCTCGAAGGCGGCTTGTTGCAGCGGCGCGCCGCCCGCCAGACGGTAGGTGGCGATGCCTAAGAAGTCTGGGACTTCATCTGGACTTTGGAAGAAGCGCATCCCGCCGCTCTCGCCAGCGGCGCGCCAACCTGTCGGGATGCGCGCGCGGAAGGTCGGCGTCGTGACCGTCTCGTAAGTCACGCGCTGCGCGTCGGCGAAGGCGAACGGCACATCCTGTGCTGTGCAGCTGGTATCGACTTGGCTCGGATCGGCGTAGAAAGCGCGGGCGAGGCGCTGCGCGCACAGGCTGTTGGGCAAGATCGTGTGCGCCTGATAGGGGAAGCGCGCCAAGACGCCGTTCGAGAGGCGCGCTTGCGCCGTGAGCGCAAACGCCACCGGCGTGATCGGATCGAACTCGCCGGCGAGCAGTAGCGTCGGCACGGGCGAGCTGATCGGCGCAATCTCGGAGTCGTCCAGCTCGGCGCTGCGCCACGCCGCGCACAGATCGCTATAGGTATCTTTGGGCAGCGGGCTGAAGTAGGCGCTCTCAGGGATGGCTTCGAGCAGCTCGGCTGTGTAGAACGGCACGCTCTCGGCGCACACCACACTGAAGTTCATGCCGTAGTTGACAGGTTGCTCAGCTGAGGCGATCAGGACGGTGGCGGGCAGGGTGTAAGTGCCGTTCGCCGCTTGCACGATTGCCTGCGGCACCGAGCCGATCAAGCTGCCTTGGTAGAGCATACTGCGAAGGGCGGCTAGGAAGCGCGGCGCGTTCATCACCACCGGATAACTCTTGCCGGTTAGCGAGCTGGTGCCAGTCACCCGCACTGAGCGCCCCAGCCGCTCTACAGCGCGCGCTAACTGCCGCTCAAGGTCGGGGAAGGCGCGGTTGCAGTCGGGATCGGCGGCGCAGGTCTGGAAGAGGCGGCGCAAGGAGACGTCGGCGTGCAGGCTCGCCAACAAGAAAGGTCTATCCCAAGGACCGACGACGCCCTCCAGCACGGCGGCATGGACGCGCTCGCCGAAATCGCGCAGGTAGAACTGCGCCAGCCACGAGCCGTAAGACGAGCCGAACACGTTGATGCGCTCATAGCCCAGCGCGGCGCGCACGGCGTCGGTATCGCGGGCGAGGTTCGCCGTGATGTAGTGCTGCGGGTCGCTCGTCTGGGCGACGCGCGCGAGGCAGGCGCGCACGCGATCAAGGTTTTCGGCGATCTCGCCGGGCACGTCGAAGTCGAAGGAGAGGTCTTCAAAGCTCAAGTCGGCGATCTCGTTGCACTGCAACGGCGCGGATTTGCCTGTGCCGCGCTGATCGATCAGCACAATATCATGCACTTCGTTCAGATCGGCATAGGCGGCGTACCACGCCAAGCCGTAGTATTCAATCGCGCTGGCGCCCGGTCCGCCCTCGAAGTGGAAAATCGGCTCGCGGCGCGCCTCGCTGTTGCGCGCCGGGATCACGGCGAAATGAAGCGCGATCTGACGTCCGTTGGGCGCGTTGTAGTCCTCCGGCACATTTAAGACGCCGCAACGCGCCGCTTGTTTGGCTGCGCCCTGCGCGCCAATCGGAATTTCGCAGTCAGTCAGGCGGACGGTGCCATTTTGCGCCTCTGCGCCCTGCAAGGGCACGATCAGCAGCGCACACAGCGCCAATAACACGATCAAACGTCGGAACATGGGCAAAAAACCTCTCGCTCAAAGGGCGATACTCAGATTGTAGCGCGTTCGAGCGGAGTGCGCAGAGCGCGCCCTCTTGCACTTTGCTTAAAGCTATGTTATGTTCAGTTAGTCACAACAAGCTCAACCGATATACTGCTTGAATCTTTTACTTTCTTCAGGGAGTGTGATCTGTGTACGCACCACGCATCAGCATGGATTATGACGAGGGCAAAGCGCTGGAAAAATATTTTTCCAATCTAGGAGGGGGTGTTCAACAGCTCTCGCGCAGCCTAACATATCACGTCCAACTGTTGCAAGAGGGCGGATGGCGCGGTCGCGGCGCCCAAGCCTTTTATACCGAGATGAATGATGTCATATTGCCAGCTGTAGATCGGCTTGCAAAAGCGCTAACAGAAGCCCATCATGCTATGTCGCTTATTGCTATACGCTTTCAGGAGGCTGAGCAAGAAGCCGGCGCGCTTTTCACAGGCGTGAATGGCGGCAAGGAAGGCGACGGTCCATCTCCGAAACCAACAACTACGCTGCCAGCGCAAGATGGCGTCAGTGGGGCGCCAAACGACAGCGGCAGTGGCAACACGCGCCCAAATCTTGCTGAGCAGTTTGCAGAATTCCAGCGCACTCGCCCAGACTACAGTGACAACCCTCGCATTGATTACTATGGGACGCGCATCACACAGCGGGAAGCTCAGCTGCTTGATGAGTTGAATATTTTTCAGCGGCTTCAAGCCAATAGTATCAAGAATGATGCGCTCAGCAGAGCAGAGCGTTTCCTCACAGACCTTGGCTTGCCTAGCAATGAAATTCACAACGGCATAGGCGACGCTTTTCGCCATGCTTATTGGTCTGCACGAATGACTCAGGCTTTTGGTGAAGAGTGGACAAGAAACTTCACCACGGCTCATGAGATGAACCCTGAAAACGATCCGACAAAATTCAAAGAGGAATTTATGGACTTGCACAATAACGCTCTTGGCATTCGCATTGCTAGGGAAAATCCCAATGCTTCTCCTGATCAACTTGCCCAACTGATCGCTCAAGCCCTCAAAAAAGGCGAAGGCGTATACATTATTCAGCCCGACGGCACACATGCCTACACTGATCAACACAGTGCCGCAGAGCGTCTCACTGTGCCACCGCCAGCGTCAAGTCCATACCGTAGATGAGACAACTTGAGGGATGTTTGATGAGACGCCTTGTCATAATAGCTGTGTGGCTACTCCTCAGCCTGACTGCTTGCGATCTAGGAGCGTATATGGCACGCCGAAACTTGCTCTCCCAAACTGAGGCACAGAGCCAACTGGTTCAACAGATCAGCCAGACCATTCGAGATCATCAAGGTGGCACTGTCAGCGCCTCAGCGCTGTTTCCGTTCACGTGGGAGCGCCTGTGCATCTTCACTTGGGCGGATAAGCTGAGTAGCGTGAACCCTGCGCTTGGCGTCGAGTGGGTTGTGCCTGATGATCAGATGATCGGGAGCGGCGAAGGCTACACGCTCCCAGATTACCAAATCGCTGTTTTTGTCGAGTCGGGGAGCGTGGTACAGCACTTGATCTTCCCCGAATACCCCTTCCGCGACTCAGTGGGCAGCATCGTATCTGGTGGCGCCTGTGTTCAGAACCGCCCCAACCTAGTTTTCACGGTCAGCAGCGCAACAACCGTGATTTTTCCTGCACACGAGTGACTTCAACGAGCGGAGGCAAGTTCTCCCGAGCCTCTGTCCACTCTTGAAGTTATTTTTGCGCTGCCTGCGCTATAATCCGTGCCTAAAAGGAGAGCTTTTGCCCATGCTCCACCACTTGCACACGATCTATCATCCGATCTCACTCGAAGAGGCGCACGCTCGGTTGCAAGCGCGCGGCGCTTACCCGATCTACGGTCACGGCGCTTACTTGCCGCGCCTGCCCTACAGCGCCCGTCGCGAGCTAGAGGCAATCGTAGACCTCTCCGCGCTGGCGCCTCAGCGCTGGCAGCTCAACGGGCGGCGGCTGGAGGTTGGCAGCGCGATCACGGCGACGCACGCGCGCAGCATCAGCCCTGACGTCGCCGCTGTTATCGACGCGGAATTGCCGCGGACGCTCCAAAACACGCTCACGCTCGGCGACCTGCTGATGGAATGCCCGCCCGACTCGCTGATCCTCGCTATGCTGCAGGGCATCGGCGCGCGCGTGATCACCGCCGAGCACGATGAGAACGCTGCTATTGATATGCCGCGCTGGTTCGCCCTGAGCCTTGAAGAGCGCCGCCGCTTGGCGATTCTGGGCGTGATCGCCTCCGAGTACGTCGCCAATTGGCGCTTTGCGCCCTACAAAATCTCGCGCACGCCTGCCGATGCCCCGATTGTGGGCGCGGTCGGTTTCGCCTTCGACGGCGAGCCCGATCCGGGCGCTTTCTCGATCTTGGTCGGCGTGCTGGAGCATCCCGTGCGCTACTACGAGGGGATTCGCAGCACCCGCCACGACTACAAAGGCAGCGCTGAGTATCGCACGGCGATGGCGGCAGTGGCGCACGCCGAGTCGATTCGGCGGGCGCGCGAACTGGCTCAGAGCGGCTGATGCTGCGCGTGGGCGTTGAGGCGAGCGGGCTGGTCTCGGCGAAAGCGCTCACAGGCGTCAAGCGCTATTTGGCGTGCCTCTTGGAGGCTTTAGCGGCGCAGGCGCCCGCCGAGAATCTTCAGCTATACCTGTATTTCATCAGCCCGCCGCGCCCCGATGAGCCTGCGCTCGCCCGTTTGCAGCCAAGCGCGTGGTTGCGTTGGCGGGTTGCGCCTGTGGCGCGCGGCTGGTGGCGGATCGGCATGGGCGCGGCGATGTTGCGGGATCGGCTGCACCTCTTCCACTTCCCCGCGCCGCACATGGCGCGCTTCTGCCCCGTCCCCGCCGTCGTGACCGTACATGACCTCGCTGCGCTCAGCTTGCCGCCTGAGCAGACCGAGAAAGAGCGGCGCTATCTAGAAGAGGCGCTCTATGCTTGCCGTCGCGCGGCGGGCTTGATCGCGGTCTCGCGCAACGCGGCAGACGAGGTTGAGCGGCATCTGGGCTTGAGCGCAACGGTGACTTACGAGGGCGTCGACGGGCAATTTTTTCAGCACGCATCGGAGGAGGCGATTGCGGCGTTGCGCGCCCAGCTGGGCGTTGAGCGCTATGTGCTGTGCGTGGGCACGTTGCAGCAGCGCAAGAATCAGGTCGGGCTGCTGCGCGCCTTCGAGCGTATTCAGGAGCGCGTCCCGCACACGTTAATCTTAGCCGGCGGCGAGGGCAGCGGCTCTGAGACGGTCAAGGCGCACTTGGCGGCGCATCCGAACGTCCGCGCCAAGTGGATCGGCTACGTTTCAGAGGCGCAATTGCCCGCCCTCTACAGCGGCGCCGAAGCCTTCGCCTTGCCGTCCTTCTGGGAGGGCTTCGGGCTGCCCGTGCTGGAGGCGATGGCGTGCGGCGTCCCCGTGCTGACCTCGAACGTCTCCAGTTTGGCGGAGATCGCCGGCGAGGCGGCGTTGCTGGTCGACCCGCGCGATGAATCAGCCCTCGCTGAGGGGCTGCTGCGCCTGCTGACCGACTCAGCCTTGCAGGAACGTCTCAGGGAGGCGGGCAGAGCGCGCGCCGCTCAGTTCACGTGGCAACAGACCGCTCAACAGACGCTCGCCGTCTATCGGAGGCTAGTAAAATAGACCCCAGTCCTGAGCAGCGCCTTCCTCAATCATGGAAGGATCCCACAGCTCCGGGCTGAACTCGATGGTGGTCGGCACGCCCGTCACGTCTTGGACGGTCAGGCGCACTTGCTCTAGCAGCTGCGGACCGTAAGGGCAGAAGGGCGTGGTCAGCAGCATTTTGACGTGCGAGCGATCAGGCTCAAGGATCAACTCACGGATTAAGCCGAGCGCGACCACGTCCATGCCGATTTCCGGGTCGACCACTTGGCGCAGCGCCGCACGGACGGCTTCTTCGCTCACAGACGGGCGATTGTTCACTTCAGACATGCTCGATCATCTCTCCTCAGTGTTCGGCTAAGCTAAAGACACATAGGCGGTCGCCATCTAGCACACAGGCAGTGCGCTGCACCGCTTGCCCCAGCACAGAGCGGATGACGGTGCGCTCTAGGCGGCATGAATCGGCGTAGCGTTGCCCCACCAGCACGTAGGGACAACTCAGCTCGGCTTGCAGCGCGCCGCTCTCCACGCGCCGAATGACAGCGCTGAAACCTTCCTCGCCCAGAATGTCCACCAACTTTTTCAGGCGCTCTTCAAAGCCGCCCTGAAGGGGCAACCTGCCATAGCGCATCGCGATATTCTCCGCCATGCGGTCGATGATCGCCGCCAACTGCTCAGGCGTCAAGCTGGCTTTTAGCTCATCCAGCAGGCGCTCGGCAAAGGTGCGCTGAGCGGGCACAAAGTGGCGCTCCGCCGCCTCAGTCAGGCTGTAGACGTGCTTCGGGCGTCCGACGGTCTGGCGGGCTAGGCTGACGTTCAGCAAGCCCTCGGCTTGCAAGCTCGTCAGATGATGGCGCACGGCGATTGGCGAGATTCCCAGCGCCTGCGCTAACGAGGCGACCGTCGCTTGCCCTTGCGCACGGATGGCTTGCAGCACTGCCAAGCGTGTATCGCGCATTTGCCCACCTATGGCGCTTTTTTTCGGTCAATCTGGCGCGCTGTGTGCGCTGCCACTCAGACTTTAGCACGTTTTGATGGAAAAGGCAATAAGTATCATATTTATCAAACAAAATTGAGGCAAATAGAGGCGCTCGAGGGCTGAGGTCTTCAGATGAAGAGGGCGGCTAGTTGCCCGCCGCCCTCGTGGAAAGTTCTAAGCCGTGACGCGCAACTTGGCGCGACAATGCTCAACGGAGCTGATCACGTTCTGCAGGACGTGATCGTCATCCGCCTCAAAAGTGTAGAAGACTTCGAGGAAGGTCGGCAGGTGAGCCAGATTGGCGGCGTGTACCTGCGCGGCGAAGCCTGCCACGTCATACTCGGCGCGCGGATCGGGGAAGCCCCAGTGCGAGTCGCTCTGGAAGTCGGTGTTTTGTAGGTGCAGCACGCCGATATGCGCGCCAATCGCCGCGAACCACGCCTCTAGCGAGGCAGCTTTGCCGTAGAGCGGCTGATAGAGCGCGTGACCGATATCGAGGACGTACTCAATCGGCACGGCGGCGCGCTCGCGCATGTCCTGTTGCAGAGCGACTGCCTGCTCGATTGTGTGTGGGAACTCGCGGCGCAGCGGGGTCGGCTCGACCAGCACGGCGCGCAAGCCGTAGCCCTCCGCCATCTCGGTGATCTGCGTCAGCGAGTCGAGCAGGTCTTGGTAGCGCCGCTGGGCGATGTTCGGATCGGCGGCGTCGGGGATGCTCATGGCGCCCAGCGGTCCGCCGACCGCCTCGACTTCCAGCTCAGCCGCCAGCTCGATGGCGTTCTGCCACCACTCCATAGCGGCTTGGCGCGCGGCGCGATCAGGGTGCAGCAAGCCGTTGTAGGTATAGCACGCCAAGCCGACCTGCGCGCTGTGGATCAGCAAGGCGAAGTCTTTGGCGGCTTGGCGCACCTGCGCGGCGAGGGCGAGACGCGATCCGAGCGGCATGAAGGGATCGATCAGGTCAAAAGAGAATTGGACGAGGTCTAAGTTCAGCTTCTCGCGCACGAAGCGCGCCCACTCCGAGGCGGCGGGCAGGCGCTTGACGGCGAAGCCGAGATTGATGCCGAAAGGAATGCTCATAAAGCCACCTCACTATTTGATGGCGCCCATCGTCAAGCCGCGCGCCAAGTGCCGCGAGACAATCGCCGCGAAGATGACCACCGGCAGCACGATCAACGTGCCGGTCGCCATCATCTCGCCCCACTTCACGCCGAAGCCTGTCATGAAGTTCGCCGCCTGCACAGGCGCCGTCTGACCGCTGCTGCGATTCAGGATCAGGGCGAAGAGCAGCTCGTTCCAGCTGAAGATGAAGCACAAAATCGCCGAGACGACCACGCCCGGTATCGCCAAAGGCAAGTTGATGCGCCAAAAGGACTCGAACAGGTTGCAGCCGTCCACTTTTGCCTGCTCATCGAGGTCGCGCGGGATGGCGCGGAACTGATCGAGGCACAACCAAACCACCAACGGGATGTTGAAGGTCAGATAGATCAAGATCAGGGCTTGCGGCTTGTTGAGCAGCTGCAGATCGCGCGCGATTAGGAAGAACGGCAACGCCACCACAATCGGCGAGATGAAGCGATTCGAGATGAACCAGAACCACAAGTCGCGCTTGCCGCGAAACTCAAAGCGCGCCAAGACGTAGGCGGCGGGCGTGCCGAGCACCAGCGCTAAGAGCGTGGTCAAAGTCGCCACGATCAAGCTGTTCTGCAAGCCCGTGGGCACGATGGCTGAAGGGCTGAACAACACGAGGTTATAGTGCTCCAGCGTGGGCGTGAAGATGATCTTGGGCGGGATGGCGAAAGTGTCGTTCTGCTCCTTGAGCGAGGTCGAGACCATCCAGAAAAAAGGCGTCAGGATGAAGATCAAGAGCAGAATCAACAGCGCCAATTGCAGCCACGCGCTCGGCGGGATGCGCTGCCGACGGATCGTCGCCTTTTGAGCGCGGCTTGAGAGCAAACCGGTCTGAAAGTTCTCTGCGCGTGCCATCGGTCGTGACCTCACTCGGATTCAGGCGTGCGATAGAAGAAATGGATGTAGGCGCGCGCCAAGATGATGCACAGGATCAGCAGCAGCACCGCCTGCGCCGACGCCACGCCCATATCAAAGATGCGGAAGCCCATGCGCTGCACATACAAGCTGATCAGCTCAGTTGAGACGCCCGGTCCGCCGCGCGTCAGGGTGAAGGGCATATCGAAGAGCTTCAGCACGTCCGCCGTGCGGATGATCATGAATGCCGTGATGCCCGGCATCAGGTAAGGCAGCTTGACGTAACGGAAGATCGTCCAGCTGTTCTTGGTATCCAGCTTGGCGGCTTCAACCATGTCGTGCGGCACAATGGCGAGGCTGGAGAGCATAATCAGCGCGGCGAAAGGCGTCCACTGCCAGATATCGGTGAGGATGATCGCCACCATCGCCATGGTCGGATCGCCCAGCCAGTTGACCTTCTCAATGCCGATCAAGCCGAGCAGATAGTTCATCAAGCCGAAGTCGCGGTTGAAGATCAGCAAGCCCAGCAAGCCGACCACAGCCGGAGTCATGGCGATGGGGATGACTAGCGCGGTCTTGACCGTCCAGTTGACGGCGCGCCAACGGCTGCTGTCGATCAGCACGGCGATGCCGATGCCCGCCACAATCTGCACGATCAGCACGATCAGCAGCATGGTCAGCGTGCGCCCCAGCGATGACCAGAACAACGGATCGTTCAGCACGGTGGCGTAGTTCTCGAAGCCGACGAACAAGCCGTTGTTCTGGGGGCGATTGAGCAGGAAGCGCTGGAAGCTCAGGCTGAGGGCGAAGAGCAAGGGATACAGCCCGATCAGCAACAGGGCGATGATGGACGGCAGGATCATGGCGAGCGCCAGCCAATTGATGCGCAGGGGACGCCTGTGCCGAGCCGTCTGTTCAGTCTCTACCAAATTGACCGCGTCTGCCAGATTTGCCATAGCCACTCGCTCCTCGCTCACTCTAGATTGGTATGGCGCGCGCGCATCTGCTCAGGCGTCTGACCGCTCAGCTCGCGCAGCATGATCGAGATCAGATCGAAGAAGACCAACTGAACTGCCTCGTAGAGGCTGCCCATCGGCAGCAAGCTGGCGTTGCCGCCCGTATCATCCGCCATAGTCTGCGCCGGCAGATGGATGACCACATCGGCTTGCGAGGGCGCCCGTCCGCCGGGCTGCGCCGTGATGCACAGCGTGCGCGCCCCGTCGCGCTTGGCGACGCCCATCAGCGCCAAGACCGTCGAGAACTCGCCCGGACCGGCGCTCACGATCAGCAAATCGCCCTCGCCCAAGTGCGGCGTGGTCATATCGCCGACCACGTGTGCATCCAAGCCGAGATGCATCAAGCGCATACACAGCGCCTTCATCATCAGCCCTTCGCGCCCCACGCCGTAAGTGGCAATTCGCCGCGCTGCCATGATTGTATCGCACATCAGGCGGGCTGTCTCGTTCGGCACGCGCTCCAGAACCGCGCCGATCTCGCTCAGCGCCTGCTTCGCCATGCTTTGAACGTCTAAGGGTATCTGCATCGCAAAAAGTCCTCATCAAAAGCCGTTTTGGCGGTGGAGGTCAGCTGATGCCGACCTCCACGCAGAGGGGCAAGCGCCTACTGCAGCTTGGGCAGACGCCCAGCGGTGTAATCGCGCAAGATGGTTGCCATTTGCGCCTCGATGCGCGCCACACCTTCCTCAACCGAGATGCTGCCCAGCATCATCTCCGTGCCGAACTGGGCGATCACGTCTGAGAGGGCGGGCCACTCCGGGAAGCGCGGACGGAAGACGGCGTTGCCGTACTTCTCCCACGACTCGGCGAGGGCGGGATAGTGCGGGAACTTGGCGATCATCTCCGGGTCTTGGTAGACGCTGCGCCGCCCAGAGACGCCACCACGCTCGGCGTATTCCTTCGCCTTCGCCTCGCTGGTGATCCACTGGATGAACAGCCATGCCGCCGCCTGCTTCGCCTCCGAGCTGCTGGAGTTCACCGCCAGCGAGAAGCCGCCCAGAGCGGGCTTGCGCCCAGCCGGACCGGCTGGCTCGACCGTGATGCCCAAACAATCGGTGATGCGCGAAGTGGCAGGATTGGCGAGCGTGGCATAGAAGGCGCTCCACTCGGTGATCATCGCCACCTGACCCTGCGCCAGCGCCTGCACGGTCTCGTCGTGATCGAAGGCGACGATGTCCGGCGGCATGTAGCGCATCAGGTCTTGGCGGAACTTCAAGCCCGCCAACGACTCCGGCGAGGACAAGTTCGAGGTGAAGTCATCCTTCAGCAGCGAGCCGCCGAAGGGCCAAATCACGCGCATGAACGAGTCGGCGGACTGCGTCTCGCCGCGGCGGCTCTGCAGGGCAAAAGCGTACTTGCCGTCTTTAGTCAGCGCCGGTCCGTAGACGTTCAGCAGCTCTTCCCAAGTGTCCGGCGGGCGCTCGAAGCCTGCCTCTTGCAACATGCACTTGTTGTAGTAGAGCAAGCCGCTGTAGTTATCGAAGGGCAAGCCGTAGATCACGCCGTCCCACGTGCCGAACGACTCAAGCAGGATCGGGAAGAAGCCGTCGAGGTTCAGCTCTGGATCAGCCAGCGCTGGATTCTTGTAGAATTTCTCCAGCGGCACGATCCAGCCGTTGGCGGCGAAGTTGCCGATCCACACCACGTCGACCAGCACCACGTCGAACTGTGCCGTGCCGCCGGTGAAGTCGAGCGTCTGCTTCTCAAGGCTGTTCTCGTAAGGCGTCACGTCCCACGTCACCTTGATGCCCGTGATCTGCTCGAACTCCGGGATCATCTGCTGCGCCGCCACGTAGCCGGGGCGCTCCAAGAAAAAGGCGCGGATTTCCGTGCCGGCGTACGGCTTTGCCGCCTCAGCCAGACTCCACGTGCCTTGCGCGCGGCTGGGCTCAGCGCTTGTCCCCGCCAAGCCTACCAGCACGAGCGCCAAGACCAAAAGAAAGACGAAACCTTTGCGCATTGCGAACTCCTTCTTTGAACATTTTTTGTGAACCAATGTTCAGCTATAAAGAATAGCACAGCCTGTCCAATCTGGCAAATGGAATCTTGCCCAATCTTTGTGAGCGCACGTTTAAGCTACGCTGAGTTAGGGGGCGCGGCTGAGCTGGAGCGTATAGCTGCCGAACGCGCCGCGCGCCGTCTCGCGCCCGAAGCGCGTGACGCGCACTGTGTAGCGCCCGTCTTCGGGCAGGCGGAAAGCGGCGATCTGCGCATCAGTGGCTGAGAGCGACTCGCTCGGCGCGCCCGCGTCGTCGTTGACTGCGAGCGGCTTGCCGTCAACGCCGAGCAGCTCAAGGTAGGCATCGAACTCGGCGGAGCGCAAGGTGAGCGTGATCGAATCGCCCGCCTTGCCCTCGAAGCTGTAGGTATGCACGAAAATCTGATCGCTCAGCGCGCCGAGTCGCTGTTCGCCGTAGCCGATCTCGCCCTGATCGGCGCTGCCTTTCGCCACCGACTCCGCTAAATTGCGATCCAGCACAAAGGCGACCACCTGTGGATGCTTGCCCGCGTCCGCCACGTACAGGCGATTGCCATCGGGCGAGGGCGCGAGGGCAATCGGGCGAGCTAACTGCCCCGCTTTGGGCGCCGATGATTCGTCGTACGGCTCGCCGATGACGCCCAGCAGCGCGCCATCGGGCGATAACATCAAAATGCCCTGATCCGCCGTCGCCACGTAGAAATTATCGAAGCGATCCAGCGCCAAAGCCAGCGGCTCGCTCTGGGCGAGCCACGCGCCGCCAATGCCGCGCTGCGCCGTACGCCCATCGGCATAGAGCTTGAGCAAGCCGCCCGTCCCGCCCGCCAAGAGATACAGATTGCCTTGCCTATCCGCGCCCAGCAGGACGTTGCGCGCATTGGGCAGCTCCTGCGCCAAATTCCAGACCGTCACGGCGCCCCCGCCCACGTTGAAGACCTGCACGCGCACGCCGTCGGCGTTTTCATCAACTGCGTAGATGTTCTGCCCGCTGAAGACGAATTGGCGCGGCATCGCCTCGCCAAAAGCGCCGCGCCCCGTCCCGCGCGACCCGCCGAAGAAGCGCGTCACGGAGTCTGAGTCGGGGGCGCGCCGCCACACCACGCCGCTGAGCGGATCGGCGATGTATTGCGAGCCATCGAGGCGCGTCACGATTTGCCCATAATGCTGAACTTGCGGGAAAGTCAGCCGATCAGGCAGCGGCGTGCCATCGGAGGCGAGCTGCCAGATGCCGCGCCGCGCATCCGCCGCGTAAATCAGCGCGCCATCGGCGCTGACGGCGATGGCGTTCAAGTCGGGCAACGCATCCGCCGCGACCTGCCAAAGCGGGATGTCGATGCGGTCGAGGTCGGCGCCTTCGCTGGGCGGGAAGAAGCTCACCTGCGCCAAAAATTGCTCAAGAGTCGCCGCGCCGCCCGCCTCCCAGACCTCTAGCGTGCTCACAGCGCGCAGCAGCGCCACGCGCCGCCCGCCCAACGAGAGCAACGCCGTGTAAATCGCCAATTGGTGAGCGGAGTCGCGCTCGCTCAGCGCCACGCCCGCTGCCCCGCCGATCTGCACAGGATTCAGCGCGCGTCGACCGCTTGTGGCATATCTGAGCAGCAGCGCGGGGAAAGCGTCCGCGTTGGGGATGCCCATGGCGCGCAAAGTGCTGAAAGTCAGGCTGAGCAGCACGTCGTCGGGCGTTTTGCCCTCCGCCAAGCTCTCCCAAGCGCCCTCAGGCGCCACGAGAACTGTCCGCGTGGCGAGGTTCTCGCGCACCAGCCACGCGGCAGGGTAGGCGAAGGCGACGCCGAAAACCTCGCTGTAGTAGCGCCGCCAATCGGCTTGCGCGCCGACCGAATGCGGCAGGCTGAGCGCCGCGATCAGTGCCAGCAGGCAAAGGCGGCGGATCATCCCGCCCCTTCCGCCCAACGCGAGACGCGCAAAGGCGTGAGCGCCGTGTCAAAGTCGCCCAGTCGCGCCTCGACGAGATACAGCCCCGTGCTGGTCAGCTTCAGGGCGAGGCGCGCCATCACGTCGACATTCTTACCCGCCTCAGGGCGCAGGCGCATCGGCGCGTTGAGCGGCACGCCTTCAGGTTGCTCGGCGTGAAAGATGCGGAAGCTGATCTCCATCTCCTCAGGCGGCGCCATGATGTTGGCGCACAGCACCACGTTGAGCGGCAAGGGCAAGTTGCGCACCGCCACGTGGCTCAGCGGCGCGAGCCGCCAACCGCCCGTCACCTCGTCCATCTCGACGTGCGAACACAGCAAGAGCGAGAAAATTCTAGGGCGCAACGTGAAACTCATGAGCATCTCCCAAAGTTGTCAGCAGCTGATCGAGGCTTAGCGGATGGACTCGCCGTCCGAAGCGCGCCGCGAAGATCGGGGCGAGCTGCGCAGCGGCGGCGGGCAGATCGGGCGGCTGCGCGATCAAGTCGGCGAGGCGCGTCACGCCCTTATCGCGGATGCCGCACGGCACGATGCCCTCGAAGTAGCGCAAATCGGTGGTCAGGTTGAGCGCGAAGCCGTGCTGCGTGACTCGTTTGGTGGTCACGCGCACGCCCAACGCCGCGATCTTGTGCGGCGCGCCCTCCTTGCGTACCCAGACGCCGCTCAAGCCGCTGATGCGCTCGCCTTGCACGCCGTAGCCCGCCAAAAAGTCGATGATGACTTGCTCCAGCGCGCGCACGTAGGCGATCACATCGGCGTGCAGACCGTCTGCGCCGCAAGGCAGGCGTAGAATCGGGTAGCCGACCAGCTGCCCATCGCCGTGATAGGTGATATCGCCGCCACGGTCAACCCGATAGAGCGCCACTCCGCGCTCCGCCAACGTCTCAGGCGACCAGAGCAGGTGCTCCGGCTTGCCAGCTGAGCCGAGCGTGTAAGTGTGCGGATGCTCCAGCAGGAGCAGCACGTCGGGGATGCGATCGGCGGCGCGCGCCGCCGCAAGGCGCCTCTGGAGCGCCCAAGCCGCCTCGTAGGGCATTTTGCCCGCGTAAATCGCGGCGCACAGGGAGTCGCTCATGCTTGATCGCTCGGCTTGTGGCTGACGGTCGGGGCGGGCGGCTCTAGCAATTCGTGCAGGAACTCGCTGCAGCGCCGCCAAGCGTCCGCCGCGTAGTGGGCGTGATAGCGCGGCGAGGTCTCATCCTTGAAATCATTGCCCACGTTCGGATAGACGATCATCTGCCAGCGCGCCTTGCTCTGCGCCAGAGCCTGCCACATCTGATTGAGCGTGGCGGGCAAGACCTCTGGATCATCGTCGCCGTAGAAGGCGAGGATGGCGGTCTGATCGTTGGGCAGCTCGCTGAGGAGCGGCTGCGGATCGCCGCCGAACAGCACAGCAGCCTGCAGATCGGAGTGCTTGAGGGCGATGCGCAAGGCGACCTCGCTGCCCGCGCCCCAACCGACCACGCCGAGCCGCCCGTTGACGCGATTGTGCGTGCGCAGCACCTGCAACGCCGACTCAACCGCCGAGTCGCCGCCCTTGCGCAGCGCGGCGCGGCAAGTTTCAAGGTCGTGGGTGTTGAAAGTGGCGCCGAAGAGTTCGGGCGCGATGACGTAGTAGCCCAGCTCGGCGAAGCGACGCACGCGCATCCGAATTTGGTTGTTCAAGCCGCGCTCGCCATGCACAAGGACGAGACCGGGGAAGGCGCCGCCGATCTGCGGATGCGCCCAGAAAGCCGGCAAGCTGTGCGCGCCGTCCATGATTTGAATGTAGCCGCTGGTGATGCGATGCTGTATGAACGGTACGGCGTAAAGCCCTTCACGAATCGCTTGTTCATCCATAGAAATGCTCTTCTCTCACGCTCTTAGCCGTACACGATGCAGCGCTACTCTAACGAGCGCTTAGTCAGCCACTTGAGCAAGTTGACGATCTCTTGATTGATGGCGAGGCGGCGCGCCCGCGTGGCGCCCATCAAGACGAGGCTGCCGAACTGCCCCTGCGCCCCGTAAAAAGTCATTTTGAGGTGCGGATCGAGGGCGCGTTGCGCCTTGACCGTGATCAAGTTGCCCAGCGGGATGCTGATGGCGGGCGCCTTGGGCGGCACGAGCAGCACCTCGCGCGGATTGATCAGAATCTCGCCCAGCGTGCCGCCGCGCATCCCGTTCCACCAATGGTAGCGCTCCGCCCAGATGATCGGCAAGCTGTGGAGGCTCAGCTCGGCGGTTTGGGCGCCGCCGCGAAAGGCGGGGCGCTCGCGCGGGGGGGCGCTCTCGGCGCGCTCGGCGCGGGGCGGCGGCTTTTTGGTCAGGCGCTCGGTGCTATCGGGATCGAGGCGCGGCGGCGAGCCGATGGCGCGCAGCAGCTCGCGGAAGCCGACCTCGTAATCGGCGGTGAAATCGATGCGCTGGCGGCGCGAGAGGCGAAAGGGCACTTCGGTCGGGGCTATCAGGAGCGGCAAGACGGGCTTGTTCTTCTCGATGAAGTAGCTCCACTCATCCGCCACGTTCTGCGAGTTGACCGAATCGGGCGAGAGCAAGACCAGCATCAAATCGCTGGAGTCCAGCCCTTTTTGCACCTCGATATCCCAGTTGGCGCCCTTGGGGATGTTGATCACGTCCAGCCAGAGCGCGAGGTCGTACTCGGAGAGGTCTTCGACCAAGCGTCGGGCGAACGCGCTATCCGCACGGGCGTAGCTGATGAAAATCTGCATGAGCCGCCGTCACCTTGCGCAAGCTTTTGCAAAAGGGATTGTAACACAAGGCATGGCTGGCACAAGCACAGCCGCGACCGCTTTTGGAAGGTTGCCGCGCTCATGCTAGAATGCCTGTAACCTAGAGAGCCCGTGATCAGCTTGCATCGTCTGTGAGTCCGCCCTTGATAGGGGTGGCGCAAGGCGAGTATACTAGCTCAATTGCCAACGGAGATCAGTAGCGGAGCTTTCATGCGGCGTTGGATGGTGCTGGCGCTCGGCATTGCGGTGAGCGCAGTTTTTTTGTACTTCGGCTTGCAGGGCGTGCAGCTGGATGAGGTGGCGCGGCGCATCGTCGGGGCGGAGTTGATCTGGCTCGTCCCGAGCGTGGCGATCTACTTTTTGGCGGTCTGGGGCAGGACGTGGCGCTGGCACTATCTGCTGCGCCCGATGAAGCGGGTCTCGTTGCGGGCGCTCTTCCCGATTGTGGTGATCGGCTACATGGGCAACAACGTCTACCCCTTTCGGGCGGGGGAGGTCATCCGCGCCTACGTGCTGAAGCGCAACGAGGGCGTCAGCCTGACGGGAGGTCTCGCCACGATTGTGGTCGAGCGCCTCTTCGACGGCTTGGTGATGCTGATCTTCGTCTTCGCGGCGTTGCCGTTCGCGCCCATCGAGGCGGATTGGCTGCGGGCGGTCGTGATCTTCGGGACGTTGTTCTTCTTCGGGGCGTTGGCGGTCTTTTTGGCGTTGGCGGCGCGCCCCGCTTATGCGCAGCGCGTGGCGCGCGCCGTGATCGAGCGCGGGCTGCCGCATAAGGCGCAAGCGCCCCTCCTGCGCCTGATCGATCACTTCTTAGAGGGCTTGAAGAGTCTACGCAGCCCGCGCGATCTGCTCATGACGCTGATCACCTCGGTCTTCATCTGGCTGACTGAGACGACTAAGTATTGGTTCGTGATGCACGCCTTCAATTTTGAGGTCAGCTTCTTCGTGCTGATGCTGATGACGGGCGTGGTGAACCTCGCCACGACCTTGCCCGCCGCGCCGGGCTACATCGGCACTTTCCACACGCCGGGCATCCTCGTGCTGGAGGCTTTCCGCGTCAATAGCGAGGTGGCTGCCAGCTACACCATCGTGCTGCACGCGGCGCTATGGCTGCCGATCACGCTGCTGGGCTTCGTCTACCTGATCCGCGAGGGGCTCTCGTGGCGCTCCTTTGAGGAGGCGAGCCGAGCGGCTGAAGCGGCGAAGCGGAGCGCCGAGTCGCCGCAGCCCGCCGATGCGCGCGAGGTGCGCCTATGAGTCAGAAGCCTATGAAGCAGATAGCCATCATTGGGGCAGGTGCGACGGGCTTAGCCGCCGCTTGGGACTTGGCGAAGGCGGGCTACGCCGTCACGATCTACGAGGCGGCAGATCGGGTCGGGGGCTTGGCGGGCGGCTTTCGCGATGCAGGCTGGGCGTGGTCGCTGGAGAAGTTCTACCATCACTGGTTCGAGTCCGATACGGCGATTCTGAGCTTGATGGAAGAGCTGGGCGTGCGCGATCAGGTCATCTTTCCGCGCCCGAAGACCTCGCTGTGGGCGCGCGGAAAGCCGTATTTGTTCGATAATCCGCGCGCTATGCTGCTCTTCCCGCACTTGCCGCTCATCCCGAAGCTGCGCTTCGGCGCCGTCGGCTTGTATCTGCGCCTAAGCAAGAATTGGCGCGCCCTGGAGCGCTACACCGCCGATCAATGGCTGCGCCGCGCCATGGGCGAGCGCGCCTACGGCGATCTATGGCGCCCGATGCTGATCGGCAAGTTCGGCGCGCTCTACGATCAGGTCACAATGGCGTGGTTCTGGGCGCGCATTCATACGCGCACGGTGCGGCTCGGCACGTATATCGGCGGCTTTCAGGCATTCTTAGACGCCTTCGCCGAGAAATTGCGCGCGTGCGGCGTCCAGATCGCGCTCGGCGCGCCCATTCAAGCTGTGCAGCACGACTCAGAAGGGATTCACGTCACGGCGAACGGCATCACAAGGCGCTACGACGGGCTGCTCAGCACGGCATCGCCCCAAGCGACCCTCAAGCTGATCCCACAGCTGGAGGCGGCGGACGCCGACTACGTCCGCAAGATGCGCGCCTTGCGGCACATGGGCGCCGCCGTCGTGATCTTCGCCTTGCGCCATCAGCTGCTGACTGACGGCACTTATTGGCTGAATCTGCCCGCCAGCAGCCCCGATAAGGCGCAGAGCGAGTTCCCGTTTGTGGCGCTGTGCGAGCACACCAATTTCGTCAGCCGCGAGCACTTCAACGGCGATCACTTGGTCTATTGCGGCGAGTACGTGCAGCCCGATCACGCCTATCTGCACATGCCTGAGGACGATCTGGTCGATCTGTTCATGCGACCGCTCAAGACCTTCAACCCGCGCTTCACGCCCGATTGGATTCGGACGCGCTGGGTCTTTCGGACGCCCTACGCGCAGCCGATCCCGTTCATCAACCACTCGCAGAACATCCCGCCCCTGCAGACGCCGCTCAAGGGCGTGTACATGGCGAACATGAGTCAGGTCTACCCGTGGGATCGCGGCACGAACTACGCCGTGCAGATCGGGCGCGAGGCGGCGGCGCTGATGGCGCGGGCGCTCTAAGGCATCGGATGCCGATGGGCGGCTGAGTAGCGCCCCGTGACGTAGTGCGAGAGTTGCCGCTCGATATCGGTCAGCAGGGCGCTGGCGCCGATGCGGAAGCGCTCAGGCTTCAGCCAAGCGTCGCCGAGTTCCTCTTTGATCAGGATCAGCCAATCGAGCGCCTGTTTCGCCGTCCGAATGCCGCCGGCTGGCTTGAAGCCGACCCGATAGCCCGTCCGTTCGTAGTACTCGCGGATGGCGCGCACCATCACCAAGCCGAAGGGCAGCGTCGCGTTGAGCGCCTCCTTGCCAGTGGAGGTCTTGATGAAGTCGGCGCCTGCCATCATCGCCACCAGACTGGCTTGCGCCACGTGCCGCAGCGTGCCCAGCTCGCCGACCGCTAGGATGACTTTCATGTGCGCCTCGCCGCAGGCGGCGCGGAAAGCCCGCACCTCGTCGTAGAGCGCCTGCCAATCGCCGCGCAGGACGTGTGCCCGCGAGATGACCACGTCGATCTCCGCCGCGCCCGCCGCCACCGACTCGCGTATCTCCTCCAGCTTCAGGCGCAAGGGAATTTGAGCGGCAGGGAAGCCCGTCGAGACGGCTGCCACCGGGATCGATGTGCCGCGCAGCGCCTCGACCGCCGTCTCGATCAAATTGTGGTAGACGCACACCGCCCCGACGCGCACAGGCAACTCTGAAGCGCCCAGCGCCGCTAAAAGGTCGGCGCGCACGGGCTGCCGCGCCTTGGCGCACAAGCGCTGCACGTTGCTGGGCGTGTCATCGCCGCTGAGAGTCGTCAGATCGAGGAAGGTGATGGCGCGCAGCAGCCACGCCGCCTGCCAAATCTGCTTGACGGTGCGCCGCGTGGTCAGGGTGGCGGCGCGCCGCTCGACGGCGCTCTTGTTCACGCGCGCGCTCTCGATCCAGCCCATCTCAAGCGGGATGCCTACGTTGCGGGGCAAGGCGGCGTGCGCTAGGGCGGCGGCGCGACTCAGCGGATCGGTCATGGCGGCGAATCTCTCCTCAGGGCGGCAAAGTTATCACAAGTATAGCGCAACCTGAGCCTGCGGGTATAATCGGCGCAGCGCTGCGCACAGAAAGTGGTTTGCCATGACCTTCTCGCTGAGCGATCATCCGCATCGCCGCTACAATCCGCTGACCCGTGAATGGGTGCTGGTCTCGCCGCATCGCACTAAGCGTCCTTGGCAAGGGCAGGTCGAGACTCCGCCCGCTGAGACGCGCCCTGAGTACGATCCCGAGTGCTACCTCTGCCCGAACAACCTGCGCGCCAACGGCGAGCGCAATCCGAACTACACCAGCACCTACGTCTTCACTAATGACTTCCCCGCGCTGCTGCCCGATACGCCCGAAGGCGTTTACGCGCCGCACCCGTTGCTGCGCGCCGAGTCCGAGCGCGGCACGGCGCGCGTGATTTGCTTCTCGCCCCGCCACGACCTGACCCTCGCTGAGATGCAGCCCGCCGCCATCCGTCTGGTGGTGGATGAGTGGTGCAGGCAGTACGAGGAGCTGGCGGCTATGCCGCACATCGGCTACGTGCTGATCTTCGAGAACCGCGGGGCGATGATGGGCGCCTCCAATCCGCATCCGCACGGACAACTCTGGGCGAGCGAGCATCTGCCGCAGCAAATTCTGCTTGAAGACGTCTCTCAGCGCGAGCACTGGCAAGCGCACGGACGCTCGCTCTTGGCGGATTACCTCGAAGTGGAACTGGAGCTGGGCGAGCGCCTGATTCACGTCAACGCGCATTTCGCCGTCCTCGTGCCGTTTTGGGCGGTTTGGCCCTTCGAGACCCTGCTGATCAGTCGGCGGCACGTTGGCGCGATGACCGATCTAAACGCCGCCGAGCGCGATAGCCTCGCCGAGGCGCTCCACGCTCTGACTGTGCGCTACGATAATCTCTTTCAGGTCTCCTTTCCATACTCGGCGGGCTTCCACGTGCGCCCGACGCTATCGGGCGACTGGACGCATTGGCACTTTCATGCCCATTTCTATCCGCCGCTGCTGCGCTCCGCCACCGTGCGCAAGTTTTTGGTCGGCTATGAGATGCTCGGCACCCCGCAACGCGACATCACGCCTGAGCAAGCCGCCGAGCGCCTGCGCAGCCTGCCCAGCCGCCATTACAAACAGACCGCTACGACTTAGAGATTCTCGTTAAAGCGGATGCCTTGCACGGCGCGCTAAAATCTGCTTTGCTATAAGCAAGCTATGTGCTGAAGGAGAGATACTGCACAATGTCGGACGCTTTTGAGGCACTCAAGGCAAAACTGGCTCAGACAGGCACGCTCAGCGATGAAGAGATCGCCAGCGCCGACCTGACTGAAGAACAGAAGTTGTGGCTGAATGCCGAACGCTATGCCAAACAACGCGATACAAGCGAGACAGTGACGTTGGAACAGTACCTTGAGGCAAATAAAGTGCTGGATAGCGCGCCTGAGGGCAGCCCTGAATACGAGGCAGCCCTCAAGATCGTAGAGCGCTATGAACAGCAAGCCTGAGGCGTATGGCGCGCCCCTCAGCATGGCTTAGGGCATACTCAAGCCGCCATCGACGTGCAGCGCCTGCCCCGTGATGAAGCGCGCCGCATCCGAACACAAGAACAGCACGACCGCTGCCACTTCCTCAGGCGCCCCGAATCTGCCTTGCGGATTGTGGGGCGTCTCGGGCAGTGGCGCGTTGGGGAAGGCGACCTCAGCCGGGCAGATGGCGTTCACGCGCACGCCTTGCGCCGCCAGCTCGCGGGCTGCCTCGCGCGTCAAGCCGATGATGCCCGCCTTGCTGGCGACGTAAGGCGCGTGATTGGCGAGCGGCAAGCTGTGCCCGTAAACGCTGGCAAGGTTGACGATCACGCCGCCGCCCTCATCCACCATGACGCGGCTGGCGAGCTGAGTCATGAAAAACGTGCCGGTCAGGTTGATCTCGACGATGCGCCGCCAATCGTACTCGTCAATTTTGACGAACGGGGCGGCGCGCAGCGTGCCAGCCGCGTTCACAAGGATGTGCAGGTGCGTGAAGCGGTCGCGCACTGCCTCGATCATCGCCGCCGCCTGATACTTGTTGGAGACATCGCCGTGAAAGGCGAAGGCTTGCCCGCCCTGCGCCACGATCTGCTCCGCCAGCGCATCCGAGCGATCCGGGTTCAGGTCGCCAATGGCGACCGCCGCGCCGCTCGCCGCCAGAGCGAGGCTGATGGCGCGCCCGACATCCGCGGCGCCGCCCGTCACCAGCGCCACTTTGCCGCGCAAGTCGACTGAAAAAGGCGCGCTGTAGCTCATAGACGCTCTGCCAGCCACTGAGTCAGCAAGCGCATCCCGCCCGCGCCGACGCGATGCCCAACCGCCTCTTCAAAGTAGGTGACCTGCGCGTTGTGCGCCATCAGCAAGTCGCGGTTTTTGCGAGCGATCTCCACCGAGATGACCTCGTCTTCCGTGCCGTGCAGGATCAGCACGGGCAAGCCGTTCAGCGGCGGGATGATCTGCTTGGTCAGGTAGCCGGGGATGAAGCCGCCCAGCGAGACCACACCGCGCAAGCGCTCAGGCGCTGCCAGCATGTAGGCGTAGGCGAGCGAGGCACCTTGCGAGAAGCCCAGCATCACCACGCGCGTGTCGTCTACGCTGTAGCGCGCCTTGAGCGCTGCGATGAAGGCATCAAGGTAGCCAATGGCGGCTTGCAGCGTGACGGGATCGGTCTTGCCGCCCTGAAAATCGAACCACGAATAGCCGTTTTCGGTCGGGGCGCGGCGCGGGGCGCGCGGGCTGGCGATCAGCCACTCAGCGCCCGCCGCGCGGCTGAAAACCCACGTCACGTCTTCATCGCCCTCGTAGCCGTGCAGCATCAGCAGCAGCGGATGGGGTCCTTCGCGCTGCGGAGCGCGCACGCGGCAGATCGCTCCGCCAATTTCCAGCCGCTCAGCGGTGGTGTGGAGTTCCTCAGCCATGTTCAGCGTCCGTTCAGTTTGTGAATGGCGATCTTGTAGGTGACGCGCACTTCGCCCTCGGAGAGCGTGAACTCCTCGCGCCCGCGATACTTGAGCGCCAATTTCTTGATCACATCGTAGGCGCCTTCTTCAGTTTCTTCAGCCACAGCGCCGCGAATCTCCGCCCAGTGATACTGATTCTCAGGGTCGACGATCAGGACGGTCACTTTGGCATCGCGACGCATGTTGCGATCCTTTTGGCGCCCGCGCGCCGTGTTGACGATGATATGTTCGCCGTCAAAGTCGAACCAGACGGGCGTGACTTGCGGCTGACCATCGGGCATGACGGTGGCGAGGGCGCACGGGATCGGGCGCGTGAACAGGTCGCGCAGATTTTCAGGGATGCTGACAGCCATTGAGAGAACTTCCTTTGGCGAGTGAGAATTTGCTCAGATTGTACCGAAAAGTGCGCCCCGATCACCACCTTCGGCGCTGTAAAGGCGCGCCGCCTTATGCTAGAATTGAACCTTGGGGACAGGCGCACGAGCGCCTACTATCTCTCGGAGTGTGTCAGAATGGCTAGACTACTGGTTGAACTGGTGCAGTTCAGCTTTTTGATCTTCAATCTGCTGATTTTAGCGCGCGTGCTGATGAGCTGGTTCAATCCCGATCCGAACAGCGCGATTGTGCGCACAATCTATCAGCTGACCGAGCCGATCCTCGCCCCGATCCGCCGCCTTCTGCCCTCGACGGGCATGCTCGATCTCAGTCCGCTGGTCGCCTTGATCGGAGCAATTGTGTTGGAGTCGCTGATCCTGCAGCTGATCATCGCGCTGGTCTGAAAAGTTTGCCCGCCGCTTCGCTGGGGCGGGCATGAACGCCCTAGCGCGCCGCCGCCTCTGGCACATACGGCGGGAAATTGATCGCGCGCCCCTCGCTGTAGACGGTCAGACCCTCGGCAAAGCGAAAGGCGCTCGGATACGAGCAGAACGCCTTGTAGAGATTCTCTGCGCCGTATGGCGAGTCGCGCCGTATCAGGATCAAGATTGGACCAATTGAACAGCCATAGAGCATTCCGAAATCGCGATAGGCTTCGTAGACAGCAGCAGGTATTTGTCCGTGAAAAGGCGAGTGAATATCTATTTTAGGAGTTACGAT
>CALKXH010000011.1 GCA_938005675.1 uncultured Anaerolineae bacterium | reverse complement strand
TCGCGGTTGCCTTGCTCGAAGCGCAGGTCGCCCAGCGCTAACGGGCGAGTGCCGTTGTTGTAAACGACGAAGAGGTTGCTGGTATAGACGAAGCGCACGGCGGGCAGCGCGAAGCCTCCCTCTTCGGCGGTCAGGAAGGGCGGCACAGCTTGCGGCGTGAGCAGATAAGCGAACCCAGCGCCGATGCCCAAGATCATCAGCGCTAGGAGGATGAACGCCCACAACGGCGTATGCGCAGCCCTCCTACGCTGCTCCAGCTGCTTCAGGGCAGTCAGGCGCGAGGGGTTGGTCTCGCGCAGCGTCGATTCATCAGGCACGGCGAGGGCGCTCGGCGCTGGCTTGGACGCAGAGAGCTGGCTGCTGGATAGGACGGGCGTCGGCATGGGATCAATCGAGGGCGAGGCGGGCTGCACCTCGGCGCTCAGCTTGATGTGCATCGGCTTGCCGCTGAAAGCCTCGCGCAGCGCCTTGGCGAACTGCGTGGCGGTCTGCCAGCGATCTTCGGGGCGTTTTTCGAGCGCTTTCAGGATGACTTGCTCAACTGATTCGGGGAGTTCAGGGCGCACCGAGCGCGGCGGCGGCGGCGGCGTGGAGATGTGCAGCAAGGCGAGGCTCATGGCAGAATCGGCATCGAAGGGCGTTTGCCCGGTCACCATCTCGTAGACGATCACGCCCAGCGAGTAGATATCGCTTTGCGGCACGGCGCGATCTGAGGAGACGGCTTGTTCAGGCGCGATGTAGCGCGGCGTGCCAAAGGCAGTGCCGAGCGTGTTATCGCCGCCTTGTTGCATCAGTAAGCCGAAGTCCATTAGGATGGCGCGCCCATCGCTCTCGATCATGATGTTGGAGGGCTTCACATCGCGGTGGATCACGCCTTTGTTATGCGCATAATCCAAAGCGGCGCTCACATCGTCCACGACGCTCAAGAGCAAGTTGGTTTCGATGAACTTTTTCTGAGTGCGCAGGCGCTTGAGCTTTTGCAGCAGGGTTTGCCCCTCCAGCAGGCGCATGGCGAGGTAGTACAGATTCTCGCCTTGCCCGAACTGATAGACCGTGACGATGTTGGGATGATGCAAGTTCGCCACGGCGCGCGCCTCACGGAAGAAACGCTGCTTCATCTCTTCGCTGTCTTCCGATTGCGGCGTGATGACCTTGATCGCTGCGCTGCGCTCTAGGTTGCTATCGTAGCCCTCGTAGACGCGCGCCATGCCGCCGCGCCCGATCAGGCGGCGGATTTCGTAGTCGCCCAACTGTGTGCCAATCAGCGGATCGGCTGTGGGTGCCGCGTTTTTTTGTGAAGTCGCCACAGCTTTGACTCAGACTCTCTGTCTACTCATCTATTTCACCAATGATACCTTGCATCAAGGCGTCATCAAAGGTCATGCGGCTGCCCGTGGTCGGCTGCAGGGCGCTCTCGGAGAGCTTATCGGGATCGAAGAGCGCCTCGGCTTGGGCGAGGTCGACGCTATCGAGGGCGTCCAGCAGGCTGGGATCGAAGTTAGCGGGCGGCTGCGGCGCGGGACGGGCGGGCGCGGGCTTGGTCGGCATAGCGGGCTTCTCGGCGGGCGCTTTGCTCTCGGCGGCTTGCGCTTGCACGGCGCGCAGCTCCTGAGTGCGGGTCTTGCGCTTGGCGTGCGTATCGGCTTTGACGTGCGAGACTGAGGGCTTAGGGTCAAAGGCGACCGCGCCGACCACCTCCAACAGCTCATTGATGGCGGCACCGCCGTAGCGTTTGACGTTGCCCAGCGCAGCTGAGGGTGGGTTGCGGTCGAAGACGAGGATCACGAAGTGATGCAAGCCCAAGCTCAAGCCGAAGACCGTGCTGCGCTCGGCATCGTAGTACTTCAGCACGCGCGGCTGATCGCCCAGCGCGGGCAGCATTTTGATAGTGCTGCCGAAGCCGGGCGCCAAGGCGGCTGCGAACAGATCGCGGTCGACATAGCCTGCCGCGCCGTCGTAGCCCAAAACCTTGCCGTTGCGGTCGGCAAGGATGACCGCCATGGCGTTGACGTTGCGCATCAGATCGAAGAGGATGCGCTGGACTTGCCCGCTATACTCCAGGGGCGGCACGGGGATGATCTCTTCGGGCGCGACGTCGCGTGGGGCGGCTTCAGGTCCATCGAGGGCGATGCGCAGGCTGCGGATGAATATTTCGGGCGCAATCGGGCGGCGCAGATATTGGAAGGGCGATTGAGCAATCGTCTCGTCATCCAGCTCAGGGTCGCTCTCTTCGCCGATGACGATCACGGGCAGGGCTGCCATTTCGCGCTTCGCCATCAGGGCGAGGATCGTGCCGCTGCTCGCCTCATGCAGGCTCTGGCTGGTGATTAGCAAATCGGGTGGGATGGCGCGCAGCTCAAGGAGGGCGTCATCGCCGTTGTAGGTTTCGATCAAGCGCGGGCGGCGCTCCATCAGTTCCATCGCAGCGCGCACCAGATGGTAGAGTTTCTGCTGCGGGTCGACGATGATAATTCGCGGACTGGTTGTAGACATACTCCCTCACCTACCAATTCTTTAGGCGATCAGACCAGAAGGCGGCGTCGCTTGGATGAACATCAGAGACCTGACTGAAGTATACCCTGAAAGGGCGGCGCAAGGCACGGGCGCGCGTCACTTCACGGTGCTTCAGTTGCTCTGCAGCGCCGCCCCCCGCGCGACGGCAAGCCGATTGTTGCCCCCGCCTTGCCCGCTCCGAACGGGTAAGAGCAAGCTCAGCTTGGTGCCTTTGCCGATGGCGCTCTCAAGGCGCAATTGAGCATCGATGGCTTGGGCGCGCTCGCGCATGTTGACCATGCCCAAGCTGCCGCGCGCTTCGTAGTTGCCGCTGACCGCGTTTACATCGAAGCCTTTGCCGTAATCTTGCACTTCGACGAGGACGTGCCGCCCTTGCCGCAGCATCCGAATATCGATGTGCGGCGTTTGAGCGTATTTGCGGGCATTGCCGACCGCCTCTTCGATGATGTAGAAGAGCGGACCTTGGCGGTGCGGCTCGATCAAGTCTGCCACGCCCTCCTCGATGTGCAGATGGACGGGCAAATTGTGGTTCTCCAGCATTTTTTGGCTGAGCTGCTCTAAGGCAGGCACGATGCCTTTCGTCTCCAAGACCAGCGGACGGAGCGTGAAGAGCATGTGGCGCAGATTCTTGACCGTCTCGCGGGCGGTCGTCTCAAGGTTCTGCAATTCCGGCAGCAGGTCGTTGACCTTATTGTGTTTGATGAGCTGGCGGCAGTAGTCGAGGCGCATGGCGATCAGCGAGACTTGCTGCGTCGGTCCGTCGTGCAGATCGCGGGCGAGTTTCTTGCGCGCCTCTTCCTCAACTTCGATCAGGCGGTCGCGCTCTTGGCGCAGGTTGGTGTAGAGGATGGCATTTTGGATCGCTATGGCGACTTGCGTGCTGATGGCGGTCAGCAGGGACGCCTGATCGGGCGAGAAGGCGTTCGGCTGCGTGCTGCTGAAGATCAGCACGCCGTAATTCTCGTAGCTCACGCGCAGTGGGATGAGCATCAGCGAGCGGGCGCTGTGCATGGCTACGAAGTAGACCAGTTCAGGGTCTTTATCAGCATCGGCGGCAAAAACAGGCTCGGCGCGCTGGAGCGTCTCTGCCAGCAAGCCTTCCTCGCCCGCCAGCACGAGGGCTTGATCGCGGGGCGGCAAGCCGCGCGAGCTGACCACGTGCAGCTTATCGTCATCGCCGAAGAGCAAGACGGCGCTGGTCAGGCGGGTGTTGGAGGCGCTCACGCGCAAGCCGAGCAAGCCGATATCCATGGCGACGTTGAGCGCCTTTTCATAATCTAGCGAGGCGCCCAGCGCATTGGTGATTTCAGCGAGGATGCGCGCGCGCTCTTGGGCGCTCTGCAAAATCTGTTCAACTTGCGCTAGCTGTTTGGCACTTTGGCGCACAAAGGCAACCCGCCGACTCAAAAAGCCCAGCACGACCGCGACGAGCAGCAGCAGCGCGCCACCGAGCCACACACCCACCGAGTCGCTGCCACCAATCGCCAAGCCACTGAAGAATGCCCCAAGCGTCACAGCGGAGACCATTATCAATCTGAGCATGTTGCACTACACCTGTCTATGCATCGTTCTAGCGTCTTTACCGATGGAGCGGCAAAAACAAAACGCCGCAGGGCATCCCGTGCGGCGTGCGACACTCTTGGCTAGGTGTGGGCGCAAAAGGACTCGAACCTATGACCTCACGGATGTGAACCGTGCGCTCTAACCAACTGAGCTATGCGCCCTTAGCACTTCAGAGTGTAGCACACTTCGCCTTGCTTGGCAAGGCTCTCTTTTGTCTGCCGCGCCGATGCTTCGTGCTTGCTATCTAGATTATGGCATATTCCGCAGCCAATGCCAGAAGAGCTGTATCTTAATTGCATATCGATTTGACTCAAGGCGCGGCGCGCGGCGCAGCAATCGAATCGACTTGTCCGAGCGCGCCGAGCAGCTCTAGGCGCGGCTGATCGGGCAGATCGATCAGCCAGAAGACGCTGAAGCCGCCCAACCAGACGCCGCTCAAAGTCACCCGCGAGACCACGCGCGCCCCCTGAGAGAGAAAGCCGCACAGCTCCGTTTGATCGGGCAAGCTGCTGGCAAGCGCCACCAGCAAGCTCAGGCGCACTGTCCCTTCGAGGTACGGCAGGGTGAAATCGCGCCAGTAGACGCCCTCCTGCGCGCCCGCTTGAATGGCTGATGCATCGACTAATGGCGCCACCTCAAAGGTGTACGTCTCGCCATTGCGCGCCTTGAAGCGCCCGCGATAGCCCTCAGCGCTGGGCTGAGCTTCCACCAACTCAGCCGCCGAGCCGCTCAGCCGCCACAGCTCGCCCTCGCGTTGACTGCTGATCAGCCAGCCGCTCAGCGACTGCCAACGCTGCTCCTGCGCCGAGCAGGTGACCGCTCGCGCGTTTTGCGCGCTCACGATCAGGGCTATGACGCCGCTGGGTTGCCCGCTCGGATCGATCAGCGCGCCGTGATACGTGACGGCGGGCTCGCTGGGAGGGCGGGTAGGCTCAGGTGGCGGGCTATCGGGCTTTGAGGCGGGCGCGCAGGCGCTCAGCAGCCATGCAGCGATCAGCAGCCAGCGGCGCATCGATCAGCCCTGTGGCACGAGGTTGTGGTATTGCCGATTGTAGTAGATCAGCGGCGCGCGCTCGGCGAATGCCTGCGCGTAAACGACCTCGCCAATGTAGATGGTGTGCGTGCTGGCATCGTGGGCGGCGCGCACCACGCAATCCAGCACGCCCACGGCGCCCTCCAGCAGCGGCGCGCCCGTCTTGGCGGTCAGGTACGGCACGCCCTCGAAGCGATCGCCGCTGATGCTCGGATCGAGCCCGGCGAAGCGCTGCGAGAGCGCCGCCTGTTCGCTCGCCAGCAGCGAGACGCCAAAAATGCCGGCTTGCTTCACGATGTCGTGAGCGAAAGCGTTCTTGTTCAAGCACACCAAGACCATCGGCGGCTCCAACGAGACGGAGGTGAAGCTGCTCACCGTCATCCCGACGCGCATCCCCTCAAAAAGCGTAGTCACGATGGTCACGCCCGTCACCCATTGGCGCATGGTGGCGCGCAAGGCATTCGAGTCAACAGTCATACAGCACCTCGCTTCAGCCGAAAGTTCGCTATGAGCACGAATTATAAATCTTTCATGTGAAATTGCCGCCCTCTGGATAAGAAAAAGTGATTTCGCCGTATCTATAGGGAGAACGTTCGAACCTGTTCGCCATATCAAAGGGGTATTGACTATGACAACAGCTCAGGACTCACGCACGCCGCTTTGGCGCATCCTCTTCAACCGTTACGGCTACGTCTCAATAGCCGCTATAGTCTGGGCGACGCTCTCAGCCATGTTGACCGTCCCAGCGCTGACTACGGGCGCGGATATGACGCTCCCGCTGGTTGCTAGTCTCGGCTTGGCGCTGCTGGCTTTCGCCCTTTGGTGGTGGCTCAGTCCGCATCTGCGCTATGTGACGCCGCCAGCGCCCAGCCAAGAGGCACTTTTCGAGCAAATCCGCTCCGGCCAGACGCCCGCCCTGATCTCGCTGGAGAGCGACTACTGCGCCTACTGCATGACCGTCGGCAAGCGCATCCATGAGCTGGAACACGAAGAGAACTTGCGCGTCTTTCGCCTGAGCGTCCACACCGAGCCGGGCAAGAGCCTCGTCGATCAGTTCAAGGTCAGGACGACGCCAACTTATCTGCTCATGGACAATCAGGCGAACTTGATCGAAGAGTGGACAATCGCGCTGCCCGTCGAGCGCGTTCGCTACGATGTGCGCCGCCACACCCAGACCTACAAAGCCGTCCAAGCCGATTGAGGCACACGGCAACTGACTGATCGCCCGCTCGATCAGACCTGTACGCTGATCGAGCGGGGCGACTTAGCGCCGCGCGACCCTTCAAAGGCTGAAGCTGCCGCCCGGATCGACCACGATGGCTTTAGCGTCGGTCTGGGTGTGGATGTGCTGCGCCCAGCTCACCACGTCCTGCTGGATGACGGGAAAGGTGTTGTAGTGAACAGGGAAGGCGCTCTGCGGGCGGATCAGGCGCGTCGCCTCGACTGACTCGCTCGGACCCATCGTGAAGTTATCGCCGATGGGCAGCGCCGCGAAGTGAATGCCCATATCGCCGATCAAGCGCATGTCGCTGAAGAGGGCGGTATCGCCGGCGAAGTACAGGCGCGTCTCGCCCACGGTCAGGACGATGCCGCACGCCACGCCGCCGTAACTGCCATCCGGAAAGGACGAGCTGTGATCGGCGCGCACGAATTTGACGTGACCGAAGGGATGCATATAGCCGCCGCCGGTATTTTGCGGATGGGTGTTCTGAACGCCGTGATTCTGCAGCCAAGCGTGAACCTCCCACACGCCGATGACCGTGGCGCCCGTGCGCTTGGCGATGGCGACCGTATCGCCGACGTGATCGGCGTGAGCATGGGTCAGTAGGATGAAATCCGCTTCCAACTGATCGGCTTCAACTGGCGCCAACGGATTGCCCGTCAGGAAGGGATCGATCAAAACGCGAGCGCCATTCACGTTCAAAGCAAAGGCTGAGTGTCCGAGCCAACGGATGTGAATGCTCATCTAAAAATCTCCAAGCTCTAGTTATGCCAAGTTGATTATAAGCGCAAACTTTTGGGCGCGACGTTAGCTTTTGGTAGGGATCAGCGCCAAGCGATCAGCACGTTGCAAAAGGCAGTTAGAATCGGATATAAAAGGCAGTTGTGGTCAAGTCTGAGCGTCTTCAGCGATAACTTGATCGTCCGACTCAAATCAGTGCCGAGCAGCCTGAGCCACTTCGGCAACTGTGTAGCTGGTGAGAGGCGTGCCATGACAAAACTTGCTCCTTTCTCCGTCACTTTGTTGCGCTATCCGCGCCGCGACGGTGTCTACAGCGTGCTTCCCGACGCCGTAATTGTACACGATCGCTATCAGAATCGGCATGTGCGCCTTGATCCCTTCGGCGCCGAGCTGTGGTTGCGCATCGACGGGCTGACCACCCTTCACGATATCGCCATCGAGATCGCCGTGAACGCCGCCCTGCCCATCGAAGAAGTAGCGCGCAGCGCATCAGCTATGGTCGGCGCGCTGAGCGCTGAGGGCATCCTGTATGTGGAGCTTGAGCCGCAGCCCTTGCCCTATCACCTGACCATGCCGCTGGATGAACAAGACCCCTACCGCGCCGCCGCCAGTATGCGCGCCGAAGGCTGGTTCTAGCGAGGCTATGATCTTTCGCTACCATACAGAAGCCGTGCGTCCCTCCGTCCTCGCCCTCGCCGTCGGGATGCTGCTTTTGGGTTGGTGGTGGGGCGGTGCGCTGGGCGTGGCGCTGTGGGGTAGCGCGCTGGGGATGGGCTGTTGGGCGCTGCTGCAAGTGCTTCGGCGGGGCTGCGCCATACGGCTCTACGATGAGTACCTGCTGGTGCAAGGCTCGATCTCCGGGCGCGCGCGGCGCATCCCTTACGCTCAGATAGGCGGCTTCGCCATCACGCGGCGCGGCGGACTGGCGTTGCTCTACCGCGAAACAACCGATCAGCCGCCTCAACTCGCCTCTCACGAGGCGCTGATCGGCGCGCCGTACGCCGAACAGGCGCCCCGCCAACGCTTCGTGCTGACCGCCCGCCTCGCGCAGCCGCAGGCGCTGCACGCTGCCCTCGCCGAGCGTTTGCCCAGCCCGCCGAGCGTGCCACAGGCGTATATCCTCGGCTTGGCGCGCCGCCGCCGCCTGCGCGATGGGCTGATCGTGCTGTTTGTGCTGCTCGGCACGCCGCTGTACATCCTGATGATCGACCGCCTTTTGCTCCCTTTGCGATAGCGAGGTCTTCCAATGCGCTCTCACATTGAGTATGCCCGCCTCGTAGCTTTGATCGCCGCCGCCGAAGACGCGCCGCTCTTCGATGCGCAGGCGTGGCGAGCTTATCTGGGCAGCGAGACCGAGACCGTCCGCGCCTTTGGCGCGCAGCTCGCCCAAGAATGGCAGCTTTTCTACGTCCCAAGCCCAGTGTGCCAGACGATCATGGCGCAAGCGCAAGCGCACCTCAAGGCGAGCGGCTTAGCGTGGCGCAACGTATGGTCGCACATCCTGCGGGTGACGGGCAACGCGCTGATGTTGGCTGGGGCGGCTGGACTCAGCCCTGAAGAGGCATTTCTGCTCGGCATCTTGCACGACGTGGGCAAGCTGGACGAGCTACAGCACGGCACGGCTCACGAGCGGGTCGGCGCGCTGATGGCGCAACAGTGGCTGAGGCGCTACGCCTCTGAGCTGCCGCTCAGCCTCATCGAGCGCCTCGCCAATGCCATCGCCAAGCGCGGCGCAGCCAGCGATCCGCTCGCGCGGGTGCTGCACGACGCCGATAAGCTCGATAAGATCGGCGCGACGGGCATCTTGAGGCGGCTCTCCAGCTATTACGGCAAGCGCAATCCGACTGGGGCGCTGCGCATTGTGATGGAAGACGTGGCGGACTTCCCGCCGATGCACTTCGCGCCTTCGGCGCAGCTCGCCGAGCGGAAGCGCAACTTCACGTTGGTGTTCCTCGCCCGCGCCACAGCGCCGATAGCCTGAATCAAAACGGCTGAGCAGGGCTCAGCCGTTTGAGTTGGAAAGGAGCTGAAGACTAGTCGCCAGCGACCGCCGCAGGCGCCATCTCGACGGAAGCGGGCTCGGCGTCGGTCTTGGCTTTGGCGATGGCGTAGATCATGATGCCGTAGCCGCACTTAGCCGCCACGTCGGCGATGCAGTAGCCGATCTGAACTGCCAGCAGCACGCCGGCGCTGATCGCCGCCCCGCCGCTGATGATCGGGATCAAGTACACGATTGGGTAGAAGCCCCACGTGGCGAAGAGCAGCAGACGGATGTTGCGCAGCAGCACCTTCGCCTCGCCCGTCTCCTTCTGAATGGCAGGTCCCAGCCCGACGAACAGCTCATAGAGGATATAGACGAAGGGCAGGGTCGAGAGGAAGCCCCAGAGCGCGCGCGTGCCCGTATCCGTGGCGATCTCGCCCGGATAGCCCAAGATGATCATCAGCGCAGCGGCGAGAGCCAAACGGAAGGTCAGCCAGCCCTTGCCCTTGGCAATGGTCATGACCGCCACCAGCTCCGCCACCAACAGCGGCACAGTCAGCAGCCAGTCGATGTAGCGATAGGCATCGTTGAAGGGCTTGCCGCTGGCGACATAGACGCCCTGCTCGTTGATGACGAAGGCTGCTTGCCAGCTCTCGAAGATGCGCAGGTAATGATAGCCCGCAATGGCGACCACCAACGCCGACATCGTCAGAGCGTTGCGATACTTGGGCGCTACATTGTTGCGCGAGAGCACCAAGTAGATGAACGTGGCGAACATCGCGGCAAAGGTGAAGGAAAACGCATTGTAGACTAGGCTGAACTCACTTGCGGATAGCTCCGGCATGATGTGTACCTCCTACGGACATGCCTGTTGCACCTTTTCAGGTTATTCAAAACTTTCACAAAGTCTTGAAAGTTCTAAGTAAAATATAAGGTTGTGGCAGTTCATTTGCACATAAGTATTGGATGAGTGAGAGATTAAAATTTGCTGAGAAAGCTACTCAATGCGGATGATCTGCGGCACAACGACGCCATCGCGCTCCGGGCGACCTTGCCCATCGTAAGCATCGACGAGGCGCAAGGTCTCGCAAGGCAACGGCAGCGGCTGATTGCAGACGCCCAGCCCAACTTTCAGCAGATAGCTGCCTGCGGGCAAATTGGGCGGGAGGCGCAGCTGAAACTCGTCGCGGATGTAGCCCGCGAGCTGCCAAGTCAGCGTCGGCACGCCGCCGACGTGCCGCTTGCGGCTGCGCGCCACCACCTCGCCCGTCTGGACGTCGATCAGGCGCAAATCCGATTGGATATGCTCCAAGAGCGGGCGCGCCGGCTGCCAGTAAAACGTCAAGGCGAGCATCTCGCCCTGTCGGGCGCTTTGGCGCGGCAAGTGGTAGCCCAGCAAGTCGATGCCCGCCTGCGAGAAGCGCGGCAGCGGGGTCATCTCGCCCAGCACGCTCCCGCGCGGGCTGCGCGGCAAGATCAGGTCGGGCTGCCAACGCACGAGCAGCGCCGCGCCTTGCGCCAGCAGCAACGCGCCGATCAAGCCGAGCTGCTCAGCGCGCTCAAGCCGCCCGACGAGCGCCTCTGAGCGGGCTTGCCCGCTGGGCAGTCTGCGCAGCGCGAGCAGCGCCCCTAAGATGCCTAGCGCGCTCAGCGTCCACGCCGCTCTGCCTGCGGGCGTCTCCTCGATGCTCAGGATCAGCTCGGCGTTGATGGGCGGCAAGCTCAGCGCCACGAAACCGTTCGATGAGACGCTCAGCGGGACGGGCTTACCTTGTAGTTGGGCGCGCCAACCTTGCCCAGCGTGGAAGAAAAACTCAACCTGACTGCTCTCAAGCGTGTTGACGACGTAGCGCCACGTCAAGCCGCCCTCGTCAATGGGCGAAATTTGCCCGCTGCTGCCGAGCGTCGCCCGATTGACCCGATCTATCGGTCGTCCGCGCTGCAAATTCTCGATCAAATTCGGCAACGGACGCGGCAATTCGTTCACTTCGGCGGGCAGTAGCACGCCCTCGCGCAGACTTGCCGCGTGATAGCCCGAAAGTTCTCCCTCCAGAGCGGCAAAAGGCGTCTGGGCGGTGTAATCTGCCCAAGCGGGCGGGAAAAAAGCAGCCGACATCGGCAAGATCGGCACGAGCGCCAGCGCGCTCAGTCGGATAGCCCCCCGAACGCCCTTCAAGTGGCTCAAGCCTGCCCCGCCCGCTCCCGCCGCCAAGCAAAAGCTGGCGGCAAGGACGGCGTGATAGGGCAAGATCGGCATGAACGAGTCCTGAGCTTGCCACAGCCGACCGAACGTCGGCGTGCTGATCAGGACGAGGGCTGCGCCAAGTCCCACAAAGACTCCCACCTGCCCGCGCTGCGTTCGCCCGCCCGCAAGGGCAAGTCCAAGACACGCCATGATGAACGTGCCTATGCCGACGCCGCGCAGCACGGGCGGATTTTGTGCGCTCAGATCGTAGTAGGGCGCGCCGAGCAGGCTCTCGCTCAGGGGAACTGGCGCGGCGTAGGCGGGCGGGGCGGCGCTCAGCCAACGGACGCCATCGCGCTCCAGCAGGGCGGGCAACCAGTAGAAAGCGCTCAACAAGGCGGTCAGGGCGGCGAGCAGCACTAAGTATAGTCCGCGCTGTGCGCGCACCTCAGCAGGTGCGTACAACCTGCCGCTCAGCGCCACGAAAGCCAAGACGATGCCGCCGAAGAGCGTCAAGCGCGCCTCGCACAGGCAGAACGCTGCGCACAGCAGCAGCGCTAAGCCGAAGGCGCGCCGATCAGCGTTGCGCCACAGCGCATCGAGAGCCGCCGCAGCGCAGGGCAATAGCCCTAAAGCCAGCATGGAGGGCAGCTCGCCCAGCTGATAGGGCAAGGTAAAAGCTATTGGCGCGCTCATCAAGTAGCTGAAAGCCGCCAAGATGCCGCCGCGCGCGCCGAAGCGCCCCCGTCCGAAGGCGTACATGCCCACCGCCGCCGCCGCCCACGCCACTAGCATGATCATCTTCACGCTCTGGATGGGCGTGGCATCGGTGATGACTTGGTGCAGCCCTGAGAGCATGTGTGGCAAGGGCGGCAAGTAATTCAGGACGGGCGCGCCGTAGGTGAAGTGAAAGCCCCTCGCCCAGCGCGGATACAAGACGCCCTCCTCCAAGAGTTTGGCGACCTCAGCGGCGCGCAGGGCGTGCAGCGGAACGGCTGAATAAGGCGGGAGGCTGCCCCGTACCAGCAAGGGCAGGGCGAGGCTCGCCGCGAGGATGAGCGCCAAAATCACGCCCAGATCGGGCAGGCGGCGGCGCGGACGCATCCAAGCGGGCAGATCGTCGGGGCTGATGGCGGCGCTGACCGTCACACCGACTCAGTCCTTTTTACGCTGGCGCTCGTGTTCGATGGCTGCCTCGATGAAGCCTTTGAAGAGCGGATGCGGACGGTTAGGGCGGCTGCCGAACTCCGGGTGAAACTGGCTGCCCAGCATGAACGGATGATCGACCAGCTCGACGATCTCGACCAGCCGCCGATCCGGACTCAAGCCGCTCAGACGCATTCCGCCCGCCTCGAAGGCGCCGCGAAACTGATTGTTGAACTCAAAGCGATGGCGATGGCGCTCCTCGACGCGGGTTGTGCCATAGAGCCTCGCTGCCAACGAGTCCTCCTCTAGGATGCACGGGTAGACTCCCAAGCGCATCGTGCCGCCGCGATCGACGATATTGCGCTGATCGGGCATCAGATCGATGACCGGATGCTCGGTGGGCGTCTCGAACTCGGTGCTGTTGGCGTCTTCCATGCCCAGCACGTGCCGCGCGAACTCGATGCACATCACCTGCATCCCCAAGCATAGCCCCAAGTACGGCACTTTGCGCTCGCGGGCGAAGCGCGCCGCCATGACCTTGCCCTCGAAGCCGCGATAGCCAAAGCCGCCCGGCACAACGATGCCATCAACTTGCTCAAGGGCATCCCAGCTCTTGCCCTTCTCCAGATCGCCGCTGTAGACCCACTTGATCTGCACTTCGCGTTCCGCCGCGACCGCCGCGTGGCTGAGCGCCTCCTTGACGCTCATATAGGCGTCGTGCAGCTCAACGTACTTGCCGACGATGGCGACCGAGATCGGCTTGCGCGGCTCTTTGATGCGCTCCACCATGCGCCGCCAATCCGCCAGATCGGGATCGACCGTCTTCAAGCGCAAGCGATTGACGATGTACTCGCCCAAGCCGGCGTCCTCCAGCAAGAGCGGCACCTCGTAGAGCGTTTTGACCGTCGGCAGGGCGATGACCGCCTCCCGATCGACATCGCAGAAGAGCGAGATTTTCTCCAGCAGCTCGCTCGGCACTGGATGATCGGCGCGCGCGACGATCACGTTCGGGCGGATGCCCATACTGCGCAGGTCGCGCACGCTGTGTTGGGTCGGTTTGGTCTTCAGCTCGCCGGTCGCGCCGATGTAGGGCAGGTAGGTGACGTGAACATACATCGCGCGCTTGCGCCCGACGTCGATGCGCAGCTGGCGCAGCGCCTCTAAGAAGGGCTGACTCTCAATATCGCCGACCGTGCCGCCCACTTCTACGATCAGCACGTCGGCGCGGCTCTCTTGCGCCACTTGGATGACGCGCCGCTTGATCTCGTTAGTGATGTGCGGGATGACCTGAATCGTGCCGCCCAAAAAGTCGCCGCGCCGCTCGCGCGCGATCACGTCGGCGTAAATCTGACCGCTGGTCACGTTGCAGCCGCGCGAGAGCGTCTCATCGATGAAGCGCTCGTAATGCCCCAAATCGAGATCGGTCTCGGCGCCATCGACTGTGACGAAGACCTCGCCGTGCTGATAGGGACTCATCGTGCCGGGATCGACGTTCAGGTATGGATCGAGCTTCTGAATGGCGACTCGCAAGCCGCGCGCCTTCAAAATGCGCCCGATGGCGGCGGCGGTCACGCCCTTGCCGACCGAACTGACCACGCCGCCCGTGCAGAAGATGTATCGCGTCATGCGCTGGACTCACCCCCTAGTAAGTTCATGAATAACTGATTCCGTCCGTGCCGACGCCGCAAACTAACGCGCAAATTCTCTCAGCGCCGCTCGGCACGAAGGCGCCGCTCAGCAAAGCGGCTGTAGCAGCCGCGCCGCTCAGTTCGGCGGCAATGCCCAGCTCAAACCACAGCCAACGCGCCGCCTCTAACATCGCCTCATCGCTCACCAGCACGATCTCATCCACCTCTTGGCGGATGATCTCAAAGTTGAGAGCGGCGGATTGACGTGGCGCCAGCGTGTTGGCGCGCGTGCTGATCTCAGGCAGGACGACGAGCGCATCGGCGGCGAGGCTGGCTTTGAGGGTGGGCGCGCCAATCGGCTCGACGCCGATGATGCGCACGGCGGACTTCAGCGCTTTAGCCGCCCGCGCCACCCCGCTGATCAAGCCGCCGCCGCCAATCGCCACCAGAATTGTATCCACCTGCGGCAAATCTTCCAGCACCTCTAGCGCCAGCGTGCCTTGCCCGGCGATCACGGCGGGATCGGCGAAGGGATGGATGTAAGGGATGCCCTCGCGCTCAGACCGTTCCAGCGCAGCGGCGTTGGCATCATCCCAGACCTCGCCCGTCACGATCACCTCAGCGCCCCACGCCCGCAATTTTTCGGCTTTGCTGGCGGGCGCGTTGTGCGGTAAGTAGACGTAAGCAGGCACGCCCGCCAGCCAACTGGCATATGCCACCGCCAAGCCGTGATTGCCGCCCGAAGCCGTGATCACGCCGCGCCGCAAGACCTCGTCGGGCAGGCTGAGCAGCTTGTTGAGCGCCCCGCGCGCCTTGAAAGAGCCGCTGACCTGCATATGTTCCAATTTCAGCCACAGCTCGCCGCTCGGCAATGCCCTACGCAGACCTGTCGCCGCTTGGAGGGGCGTGCGGCGCACATAAGGGGCGATCCGCAGGCGCGCTGCCTGCACATCTGCTAGGGAAACCACCCTGCACGACCTTCACCGATACGCACAAAAACAGCGGAGAGGGGTATTGCTCATGCTACACCTCTCCGCCGCGCTGCGCAAACGTTGGGCTGTGCGCTCAGACGAGCTTCTCAAGGTCGCTCGCAGCGCGCTTCATATCCAAAAAGACCAAGCCCGTCTTGGCGCTCTCGCGCGCCATTGAAGTCAGCACGGCATCCGTGCCGACCGAGATCAGCACGACATGCCCCGCCGTGCCGCGAATGTAGACTTGCTCCAAGGCGCCGCGCCCCAGTTCGCCCGAAATACGCTCGCCCAGCGAGAGCATAGCCGCCGACATCGCCGAGACGCGATCCTCCTCCACGTTGGCGGGCAGCACAGAGGCGATGCTCAAGCCATCTACGCTCACTACCGCCGAAGCTTCGATATCAGAGTTGCCATACTGAAGGTCGCGCAGCCGCTCCACCATGAGTTCGGTACGAGATTTCGCCATAGATGCCTCTCTAACGCCTGAATGGGTTTGCCTGCTCGGCGGGTGTGCCGAACCGCCTTTGCTCTGCATGGATGATAGCACAAGGCGCAGGGCGAGTCAACCAAGTGCGCCTGATTTGTCCTGACTGAGCAAAATGGCTATGCTTATGGACAAAGTCGCGCCGCTTTGGAGAGCGCTTATGCCAAACGAACGCATTCTGGTTGTCGAAGACTCCGCCCCGATGCGCGAATTCATTGCCCAGAATGTCCTAGCTGCTGCAGGCTACGACGTCTTGACGGCGGCGGACGGTCGGGAAGGGCTGGTGCTTGCCCAAGACCTGCAGCCCGATCTGATCCTGACCGATTACGCCATGCCGCATCTGAACGGGCTGGAGCTGATCGAAGCGCTGCGCGAAGCAAACCTGCACGTGCCGATCATCCTGATGACGGCGGAAGGTTCAGAGGCGCTGGCGGTGCGCGCCCTGCGCGCGGGCGTGTACGACTACTTGATCAAGCCCGTCACGGCTGAAGTGTTGGTGGAAGCGGTGCGCAACGCCCTGCAGCGGCACTGGCAGTCCCAGATCAGAGAGCGCCTGCCCGCTCACTTGCTGGAGGCGAATCGCCGCCTTGAAAAACGCTTGCGCGAACTCGGCACGCTGGTCAACATTGGGACGAACGTCACGGCGATGCTGGATTTGCAGCAAGTGCTGAACAGCGTGGTCGAAGCCGCCGTCAACCTGAGCGGCGCCGAGGAAGGCAGCCTGATGCTCCTTGACGAGCAGAACGGCGAGCTATATGTGCGCGCCGCTAAGAACTTCGATCAAAAGACCGTTCACACCTTGCGCTTGCCCGTCCGAGATAGCCTCGCCGGGCAAGTCATTCGCAGCGGCAAGCCAATGGTCATCGGCGGCAAAGACGATCCAGTCAGACTCAACACCCAATTCTTGGTCAAGAGCATGGTCTGCGTGCCGTTGCGCGCCCCGGATAAGGTCATCGGCGTGCTGAGCGTAGATAACCGCCTTCAAGCGCGCAGCTTCGAGCCGCACGACGTGCAAATTCTCTCGCTCTTAGCGGATTTTGCCGCCGTCGCCGTTCGAAATGCGTGGCTGCACGCCGAGATGATCCGTGAGCGCGATACCCTCGATGCCATCTTGCACGACACCGACGATTACGTGATCGTAGTTGATACCAACGATTGCATCCTGTTCTGCAACGCCACAGCCCGCAACGCTTTCGGCATCACGCGCACCGATTTCGTCGGCAAGCCGATCGATCAGGTCATCAGCCATCCCGAAGTGCTGGCGCTCTTCGCCAAAGCCAAGGACGTCCTGAGCGGGCGCAGTCGGCGCAGCGAGATCACGCTGGGCGACGATAAATTCCTCAACGCCCAACTGACCGTCATCGAGAACGTTGGGCGCGCCGTGGTGATGCAGGATATCACCCACCTCAAGCAGCTCGACCGCGTCAAAAGCGATTTCGTGGCAGCCGTCGCGCACGACCTGCGCTCGCCGCTGACCGCCATTCTGGGCTACTCTGAGCTGCTGGTGCGCGCCGGTCCGCTCAATGAGCAGCAGACGCGCTTCATGGAGCAGATCACTGCCAGCGTGCATTCGATCACGGCGCTCATCACCGAGCTGTTGGAGCTGAGCCGCATCGAGGCGGGCTTCAACGTCGACCTTGAGCCGGTGGCTATGGAGCGGGTGGTGCGCAAAGCCATCGAGAGTCTGCAGCATCAAAAGACGCAGCGCGAGCATACTCTGACCCTCGATGTAGTTCCCAATCTGCCGCCCCTGATCGGCAATCCGCTGCGCTTGCAGCAGATGGTGACCAATCTGGTCGGCAACGCCATCAAGTACACGCCCAAGCGCGGCAACATACGGGTGAGCCTCTGGCGGGATGCCGATAACATCGTCTTGCAAGTCGCCGATAACGGCATCGGCATCCCCGTTGAGGATCAGCCGTACGTCTTCGATAAATTCTTCCGCTCGGAGCGCGCTGCCAGCGAATACGACGGCACGGGCTTAGGGCTTTCGATAGTCAAAGGCGTGGTCGATCAGCATCGCGGGCGCATCTGGCTGGAGAGTCAAGAGGGCGTCGGCACGACTTTCACAGTCGTGCTGCCGCTCTCGCCCAGCAATCCCGATCCCGACCCGACGCGCCCGCGCCGTACGACAGGTAAGTTGGTTGCCTCATGAGCCAGCCACCCCCTTCCCACAGCGAGCCGCCGATCTGGATGGTGGTGGCGAGCGGCAGCTACCTCGAAGCGAGCATCATCAGCGGCAGACTAGCCAGCTTTGGCATCCCCAATCACATCCATCGTGAGTCGGTTGGCTTGGTGCTGGGCTTATCCATCGGGCTGGGCGAGGCGCGCGTGGTTGTGCCAGAGGCGTACTATGAGGCGGCGCTTTTGATCTTAGAGCCGGACGACTCCATAGCGCGCTTAGGCGACGGCGACCCTGAAGAGGAGTTCTATGATGACGACGAATGAAACCCTGACCGCAGTACAAGGCATCCAAGTGGGACATGCCACCGACCAAGAGGCGATCACGGGCTGCACGGTCGTGCTATGCCCGCCGCAGACCGTCGGCGGCGTCGATCAGCGCGGCAGCGCGCCCGGCACGCGCGAGAGCGACCTCTTGCGCCCCGCGAAACTGGTGCAGCACGTCAACGCTGTCGTGTTAGCGGGCGGCAGCGCTTACGGCTTAGCCGCCGCCGATGGCGTGATGCGCTACCTCGAAGAGCGCGGCGTAGGCTACCCGACGGCGGCGGGCGTCGTGCCGATTGTGCCAGCCGCCATCCTGTTCGATCTGGATATCGGGCGCTCGGATCGGCGTCCGGATGCGTCGATGGGCTACGTCGCCTGCCAAGCTGCCAGCGCTGAGCCCGTCGCGCAGGGCAGTCTCGGCGCTGGGACGGGCGCGGTCATCAGTCGCTGGATGGGCTTAGCCAACGCCACCAAAGGCGGCATCGGCAGCGCGGCGCTCCACTTTGAGGACGGTTTGGTGGTGGCGGCGCTCATCGCCGTGAACGCGCTGGGCGACGTGCAAGATGAGGACGGGCGCATCCTCGCCGGCGTGCATCAGAACGGGCAATTTGTGGGCGCTTTGAATCTGCTGCGGCTGCAGCACAGCGCGCCGCCGCCCACCAACACGGTCATCGGCGTGGTGGCAACCAACGCCCGCCTGAGCAAGGAGGAGGTCAACGCGGTAGCCTCAGCTGCGCACGATGGCATTGCGCGAGCAGTGCGCCCCGCTCACACGCCCTTCGATGGCGATACGATCTTCGCCCTCGCCACGGGTCAGGTCGCGGCGAGCCTTCTAGCGGTCAGCGCCTTTGCCGCCGAAGTGACGGCTGCGGCGATCCGCAACGCCGTTCGGCACGCCGAGTCGCTGGGCGGCGTGCCCGCCCTGCGCGATCTCGCCTGAGCGCCTCAAGTTTTGGGAGGTTGCGCCGTGCCCTGCCTCAAGCTGTGATACAATACGCTCGGCGAGGCGGTATCTTGACGAGTGAGGCAGGGGCAATGCGCCAGCTGACTTGCGCCAATTGCGGCGGCAGCATTCCAATTGAGAATCAGTTCATCCGCGCCGTGACGTGCCGCTTTTGTGGCGCGGCATACCTTGTGCGCGGCGATGATAAGCTCGATCCGACGGGACAATCGGCGCGTTTGGCGGATTACCCCTCGCGGCTGCAGGTCGGGATGCGCGGCGTCATTCGCGGGCGCGCCTTCACGGTCTTAGGGCGCATCCGTTACGCCTACGACGCCGGCTTCTGGGAGGAATGGCAGATCGCGTGGGAGGATGGCGCCCCGCCTGATTGGCTTGAGGAAGACGAGGGCTACTGGACGCTCTTCAGGCGCGAGCGCGTGCGCAGCGCCCTGCCCGCCTTCGAGCAAGTGCGCGTCGGCAGCACCATCCCGATCAACACCTATCGGGTCTACGTGACGGAGAAGCGCATCGCGCGCGTGGTGGGCAGCGAGGGGCAGTTCGCTTCCGTCTTTCCGCTGACGGGCGACTTCGGCTACTTTCAGGGCGGCGCTGATAACCATGTCGTCAGCGTGAACTACTGGCGCGATGAGATCGAGCTCTCCATCGGCGATGAGCTCGATCACAGCGAGATCAGGATCGGGTAGCTTGCGATGAGCATTCAGCCTCTACCGACTGCGCCTAGCAGCGCGCCGTCCAAATTGCCCGTCCTGAAGGCGTTGACTTGCCCGCAATGCGGCGCCTCGCTCTCGCAATTCACGCCGACTGCCCAGACCATCATCTGCCGAAACTGCCGCAGCCACATCGCGCTGGGCGCTGAGGCGCTGAGTTTGCTCGGCGCGGGCAGGCAACTGCCTCCGCCGCCTGCGCCCATCCGACTCGGTCAGGTGTTGAAGCTGGCTGAGGGGACGTTCTTTGTGCTAGGGCGCGTGCTCTACGAAGGGCGCGACGATGAAGACGTCTGGCAGTGGACGGAATGGCTGCTCGGCGCGAACGACGGACGTCTGTTGTGGCTCTCGTACTACCAGAGCGAGGGCTTTGTGCTGTTCCGCAAGCTGCGCTTGCGCCAAGCGCTGAGCGCGCGCAGCATCCCTATCGCCGCCGATAGAAGCGCGCCGATCAACGAGCGCTATCCGGCGCGGATTCTGGGCGCCGAGGGCGAACTGACCTTCCGCGCTCAAGTCGGCGATAGGCTGACCATGATCGAAGGGGCGGCGGGCGGCAAGAAATACAGCGTGCAGCAGACCAGCGCCGAGATCGAAGCCTACGAAGGCACGCCGATCAGCGTCAAGGCGATTGCTGAAGCGCTCGGCGACGCTGTCTGGCTGCAACACATCGATGCGAGTAACGCGCGCGCCGAGATGCTCTCTGCCATCGCCCTGTTCGCCTTCGTTTTTGCGGCTCTCGCACTGGTGATGTTCGCGGTCAGCAGCGGGAGCGGCGCGCTGCTGACCAGACAGACGCTCAACCTCAGCACGGCGCAGCGCGAAGCGCGCCTCCCGCTGAATCTAGAGGCAAACGGCAGACCGCTTCAAGTCCGCCTGCAGCTGCAGGGCGGCTTGCCGACCGGCAGCTATGCCAGCGTTGAAGTCAGCGTGAGCGCGCCCAACGAGGTCGAGACCTTCCTCTTTGAGAAGGATTTTTACCATGAGACGGGCTACGACGAGGACGGCTACTGGTCGGAGAGCGATTACTATGGCGAGGCAGCTTTCACTGTCGAGCAGAGCGGACCGCACGAGATCGAGCTGACCTTCAGCGATAGCTCGCCCACCGTTTCAAGCATCGTCGTCACGGTCAGCGTGTATCGGGATGTGATCTTATCCGCGCCGTTCCTGATTTACGCGATTGTGGTGGGGGCGGGCGGCTTGGGCTTGGCGATTTTGGGCGCTATTCAGAGGAAAAAGTAGGAGGCAAGGATGCGCTCTTTTACCTTGATCATCGCCGTCGTCTTTCTAGCGGCGACGCTCGGTTTCGCGGTCTACAGCGCGTACAGCGGCTTCGGCGTGGCGCGGGCGGGCAGCCTCTCGGTGCGTTCGGGCAGTCTGGGCGGACCGGGCGTCTTGGGCGGCGGACCGGGCAGTGGTAAGTGAGCTTCACGAGGCAGAGCCGCTCGCCTCAGCGCCCGCCACTGCTGAGGGCGTGACGCCCAGCCAACGGGCGACGCTCCTCGCGGCGGTGCTGATCATCTCGATCTGCGCGCTGACCTACGAGCTGATCGTGGCGACCCTCAGCAGCTATTTGCTGGGCGATAGCGTCACGCAATTCTCGCTGACCATCGGCTTCTTCTTGTTTGCGATGGGCATGGGCGCGCTGCTCTCGCGGCGGATTCGCGGCAATGAGGCGCGTTGGTTCGTCATCGTGGAGCTGCTGACCGGGCTCTTCGGCGGAATCTCGGCGGCGGCGCTCTACGCGGCGTACACCTCCCTGAGCGCTTACTACTATCCGCTCATGATCGGCTTGATCCTCGCCATCGGCGTGTGCATCGGGCTGGAGATTCCGCTCTTGATGCGCATCGTGGCGCAACGCGCCGATCTGAGCAAGGCGCTCGCCGACGTGCTCTCGGTCGATTACATCGGCGCGCTGATCGCCTCGCTGGCTTTCCCGCTGGTCATGCTGCCGCTTTTGGGCGTCACGCAAACTGCTTTCTGGACGGGCTTGTTCAACATCAGCGTGGCGGCGCTGTGTTTGCAGCTGTTCAGGGCGCGCTTGAGTCGCGCGTGGCGGCTGCGGCTCTGGCTGCTGACTTTCGCCATCGGCGCGCTGATGGTGGCGGGCGGCATCCTCTCGACCGACATCGTGCGGCTGTTCGAGCAGCAGCTCTACCAAGATGTCATCATTTACCGTGAGCAATCCAGCTACCAACGCATCGTCATCACGCGCAACAACAACGATGTGCGGCTGTTCCTCGATGGCAATTTGCAGTTCAGCAGCCGCGATGAGCATCGCTATCACGAGATGCTCGTCCATCCGGCGATGATGGCTTCGCGCAGCCGCGAGACGGTCGTGATTCTGGGCGGCGGCGACGGTCTGGTGGCGCGCGAGGTGCTGAAATATCCCGATGTGCAGCGCGTGATCGTGGTCGACCTCGATCCTGCCATCACGACCCTAGCGCAGACTTTTCCCGCCCTGCGCCAGCTCAACGGCGATGCTTTCGCCGATCCGCGCGTCGAGATCGTCAACACAGATGCTTACGAATTCATCGAGCGCAGCGATGAGACCTATCCAGTGGTCATCATTGACCTGCCCGATCCGAATAATGAGCGTTTGAGCAAACTGTACAGCCAGCAGTTCTACCGCTTGTTGGCGCGGCGGCTCTCGCCGGATGGCGCTTTTGCCACGCAGGCGACCTCGCCCTACTTCGCCCGTGAGGCGTTTTGGTGCATCGTGCACACCGTCCGCGCAGCGGGCTTTGAGGCGCTGCCCTTGCGCGCGCACGTGCCCTCCTTCGGCGAGTGGGGCTTTGTGGTGGGCGCGCCGCGCCTGATGCCCGCTCTGCGCCTGCCCGAAGGCTTGCCGCTGCGCTACCTGACGCCCGCCGTCTTGGAGAGCGCGCGCGTGTTCGATCCGGATATGGCGGAGCTGCCCAGCGCTATCAACACGCTGGATAACCCTGTGCTGGTGCGCTACTACAGCCGCGCTTGGCGAGAATGGGACTGATCGATTAAAAATGAGGCGTACAGAGCAGACTTCTGCTAGAACTTGTCAAGATTATCTGAGTGAGTGAGGATGAACGTCACGTGGCTATCGCACAACTGATCCCATCCCTAGAACCGCGCCTGCGCGAGCTGTTCGATCAGCACAACGAACGCGCCAAGAACATCGACTGGGCGTACAGCGACTACATCCCGTTGGAGGAATTCCAGCGCGATCCTGAGTCGATCCCGCGCCTCTCTCCCACCATCCTGAGCGCCATCGAGCTGGCGGTCTTCACTGAGGTCAACCTGCCGTGGTTCACAACGGCGTTGCACGCCATCTTCAAAGGCTCCTGGAGCGTGCTGCTGGACTTCGTCCACACTTGGACGAGCGAAGAAGACGCTCACTCACTGCTGCTGGAGACGTACTTGTTCGTCGGGCGCAACGGCGATCCGCGTGCGCGCGCCGCCCTGCGCAAGCAAGTCATCCGCGCGGGGCTGATGTCGGCTGATCTGCTCTACGATCCGCTCCAAGCGCTTGTTTACACCTCCATTCAGGAGCGCGCCACGCAAATCTACTACCTGAACGTGGCGCAAGCCGCCGAGAAAGAAGACCCGCACCTCGCTCGCTTGCTGCGTCGCCTCGCTAAAGACGAGACGCTGCACTACACTTTCTACCGCGATGCCGTCAAGCTGCACCTTGAGGCTGATCCCAACTGCGTCTACCCCGTGGCGGACGTCTTGCTGAAGTTTGAGATGCCCGGACGCGGCTCGCCGGGCTATCAGGAGCGCGCCGATCGGGTGCGCCTCGCCAACATCTACGGTCCGGAGCAGTTCTACTCGCAGGTCATCGACGTCGTGCTGAAGTATTGGCGGGTCAAAGAGCTGCATCCGACCTACGCCGAAGCGCGCGAGGCGCAGCAGCAAATCGTCAAGCAACACGCGCGGCTGGGCAAAATCGCCGCTCAATTGGCAGCCCGCCGCGAGCGTCAAGCCCAGCAGGAAGCCTCGCAAGATTAGCCCATCGGCTGCGACGCCGTCCGTGTGGCAGCCCGCCGCGCGGACGCGCGCCATCTTGTGAATGTGCTATAATTGACCAAGCCAGTCAAAAAGGCGAGAGAGAGCGTGAGTATGGCTCTTAAAGAGCGATTGCAGGAAGACCTGAAAGCCGCCATGAAGAGTGGCGATACAGCCCGCCGCGATGCGATCCGCCTGATCGCCTCCGCCCTCAAGCAAGAAGAAGTAGACGGGCAACGCACGCTGAGCGAAGATGAAGCGATAGCCCTGCTGATGCGCGAGGCGAAAAAGCGCCGCGATAGCATCGAGGAGGCTCAGCGGCTGGGACGCGCCGAGACGGTCGAAAAGGAGAGCTTCGAGCTGAGTATCATCGAGGGCTACTTGCCTCAGCAGCTCACGCCTGAGGAGCTTGAAGCCGAAGCCCGCCGCGCCATCGAAGAGATCGGCGCCAAAAGCCTCAAAGAGATGGGCAGCGTCATGAAAGTTCTGATGCCGCGCGTCAAGGGGCGCGCCGATGGCAAGCTGGTGAACGAGGTGTTGAAAACCTTGCTGAGCAGCTGAGCCGTATGGCATCAGCCAATCGCATGAGCGGAAAGTGAGGTGCATCATGCCCGTCAAGCTTTTAGAACGGCTGCCCACGTGGCGGCAAGTGCAATGGGCATTGCTCGGCGCCGCTTTTCTGAGCGCAGCCAGCGCGCTGGTGGCATTCACCAGCCTGACCCCCGCCGAGCCAGTCGCCCTGAGCGTCGGGCAAGTTGCACCTTATGATATCCTCGCGCCCATCAGCATCACTTACGAGAGCGAAGTGCTGACGCGCCTAGCGCGGCAAGCCGCCGCCGACGCCGTGCGCGAAATCTACGATCCGCCTAATCCCAGCGTGCTGCGCCAACAGGTGCAACACGCTCGCAAGGTCTTGACCTACATCGAGAACGTGCGCGCCGACCCTTACGGCACGTTGCCACAACGCATCGCCGACCTGCGCGCCATCGAGGGCTTCACTTTCCCCGACGATCTGCCGCCCATCCTGCTTGAGTTGAGCGACCGCGAGTGGCGCGACGTGGACTCGCAAGTCATCGCCCTGCTGGAGCGCACCATGCGCGATCAAGTCCGCCCCGATAACTTGGCGGAAGTCTACGCGCGCTTGCCGAATCTGGTCAGCTTCACGGTCAGCGAGACCCAAGCGGCGGTGATCGTCAACATCGCGCGCAATCTGATCAAGCCGAACGCCTTCCTGAATGAAGAACGCACGCGCATGGCGCGGCGGGCGGCTGCCGATGCCGTGCAGCCCGTCACGCGCAGCTTTTTGCAAGGGCAGTTGGTGGTGCGCAGCGGCACCATCGTCACAGAGGCAGACCTCGAAGCGCTGACCAAGCTGAAGTTGACTCAGCCGCCCGATCAGCGCCTGCGCATTTTGGGCGGCGCTTTGATGGCGGTCTTGCTGATCACGATGCTGGGCGCGGTCTATGCGCGGCGCTATCATCCTGACCTGCTGGAGAACGTGCCGCTGCTGATCTTCGTGGGCGGCTTGTTCTTGATCTTTTTGGCGGGCGCGCGGCTGTACGCCCTGCCCGAATATCTGATCGCCAGGGCATACCCTGTAGCTGCTTTCGCCCTGATCGTGGTGGCGCTGACCGACGCGCGCGTCGCTTTCGCCGCCAGCTCCGCTCTGGCGCTGCTGATCGGCTTGACCCTGAACGCCTCCCTAGAGCTGACTGTATTGGCGGGCGCCAGCAGCGTGGCGGCGATCTTGGCGCTGCGGCGCGCCGAGCGCCTTGAGAGCTACTTCGTGGCGGGCTTGGTCATCAGCGGCGTGAATATCGTGGTTGGGTTGCTGTTTGGGCTGCTGCAGAACACCGCCGAGCCGACTCGCCTGCTGCTGATCATCCCTGCCAGCTTGCTGAACGGGCTGTTGGCGGCGGGCTTGGGGCTAGTCGGCTTGTATTTGGGCAGCAGCCTGCTGAACGTGCCGAGCAGCATCAAGTTATTGGCGCTCGCGCAGCCCAGTCAGCCGCTTTTGCAGCGCCTGCTGCGCGAGGCGCCCGGCACTTATCAGCACAGTTTGCAGGTCGCCAACCTCGCCGAGCTGGCTGCCGAGCGCATCGGCGCCAACGCCCAGCTCGTGCGCGTCGGCGCGCTCTACCACGATATCGGCAAGCTGCACGCGCCGCTCTTCTTCGTGGAAAATCAGGCGGAGGGCGTCAATCCGCATCAGACTCTCTCGCCGCGCGATAGCGCCCGCATCATCATCGCCCACGTCATCGAGGGCGAAAAGCTGGCGCGCCGCGAGCGCCTGCCCAGCTTCTTCATCGATTTCATCCGCCAACATCACGGTACGACGCGCACGCTGTACTTCTACAACAAAGCTCTCGAAGCCGTCAACGGCGATGAGAGCGCCATCAACGCTGCCCACTTCACCTACCCCGGTCCGCGCCCGCGCAGCCGCGAGGCAGCTATCTTGATGCTGGCGGATACCAGCGAGAGCGTCATCCGCAGCAAGCGCACGCGCGATAAGCAGGAGATCGCCGACATCGTCCACGAGATCATCCACTCCCGCCTGCTGGAGGGGCAGCTAGACGAGAGCGGCTTGACCATCAACGACTTGAAGGTCATCCAAGAGGTCTTTGTCTCCAGCTTGCAAGGCGTCTTCCATCCGCGCATCAGCTACCCCGCCCTGCCTCCGCGCGAGACCCAAGAAGTCAAAACGCTGCCCGCCACCGCCCTCAATCCGACCGAAAAACGAGCTACCTCATGAACGCCTACCGCATTCACACACAGATTCGGCGCGCCTACCGAGCCCTTGTGCCGCTCCCGCGCTTGCGAGCCGCCATCCGCCAGACCTTAGCCGCTCATCAAGCGCCTGCAGGCAGCGCCCTCACGCTGATCGTCACCGACGACGCGAGCGTTCAGCAGCTCAACCGCCAGTATCGCGGCGTCGACGCGCCGACCGATATTCTCTCCTTCCCCGCCCAGCCGAACTCGGTCGATGCCGAGCCGATTCAAATGCTCCCAGATGAGTTAGCGGCTGAGCTGGGCAGCTATCTAGGCGATTTGATCATCGCCCTGCCCTATACGCAGCGCCACGCCGCCGAGCTTGGGCATCCCCTAGAAGACGAGCTGGTGTTGTTAGTGGTGCATGGGACGCTACACCTGCTCGGCTACGATCACGATAACGCCCAAAATCAGGCGCGTATGTGGCAAAAACAGGCAGAACTCCTGTCGGCGCTGGGAGTCAACCTGACTATCCCGCACTTCACCTTTGGAGAGAGCCATGAAGACGCAACCGACTGAGACCGAGCGATCCAGCCTCAACGGCAAGCCGCCCTTTCTTCTCTTCCATCCCGATACGCTAGAGACGCTCAGAGCGCGCCCTGAAGACTACAGTCCGATTGTCAGCACCAGCCGCCTGAAGAGTCTGCGCTATGCCTTGGCGGGCTGGCTATACATGCTGCGCTATCAGAAAAATACGCGCATTCAGGCGGTTTTTTCAGTGCTGGTGATGCTCTTGGCGCTCTGGCTGAGCCTGCCGCCGCGCGACTGGGCAGTGCTGGTCATCATCATCACCCTGAACTGGATGGCGGAGTTCATCAACGCGGCGCTAGAGGCGGCGGTCAACCTCGCCAGCCCGCAACTGCATCCGATGGCGCGTGTTTGTAAAGACGTCGGCGCCGCGGCGGTGCTGCTGACAGCGGTCGCAGCCGTTCTGGTCGGCGCGTTCATCCTAGCGCCGCCCCTGCTAGAGCGCCTGTTGGTGCTGTTCGCTCGGTAGCACGCTCGGCTAGGCGCGTGTTAGAATTGATTGAGTTCTAGAAAGTCTCGCGATCACTTGAATGTTCCCAATCGAGACGCGCCCTAGCGATACCAATATCGGGCGTTGGTTGTTAGCCGCTTTCGCGCTGACCATCGCCCTCTTAGCCGTCTGGCTGATCCGCGATGTGCTGCTGCTCGCCTTGACGGCGATCATCTTCGCCATCTTGCTGACCACGCCCATCCGTTTTTTTGTGCGGCACGGCGTCCATCGCACAGCGGCTGTCCTGCTGACCATTTTTTTGATCGGTCTGGTCGTCTCGACGACCTCTGCGCTCGTCTTGCCGGGTCTCTTCGAGCAGTTCCGCATCCTCGTCGTGCAGACTCTGCCTTCGGCGGGGCAGGTGCTGCAGCGCGAGCTCTCGCCGGAAAACCTGACCCTGCGCTTCCCCTTCCTGCGCGACTTCCTGACCGATGTCAGCCTCGCCGATCTGGCTAATCAGCTCTCGCAGCAGATCATCAACAGCTTGGCGACGGTCAGCGGGCAAGTTTTTCCGTTCGTCTCGAACTTGTTCTCGGTCTTGTTCAGCCTGCTGATCATCATCTTTCTGAGCATTTACTTCGTGGCTGATCCCGACCCGCATTGGCGCGGGATGTTGCGCCTTGTGCCGATGGGCTACCGTCAACGCGCGCGCGAAATCCTGCTCAGCCTCGATCATACGCTGCGCCAGTTCCTGCAGATGCAAATCGCCTTGATGATCCTGACGGGCGTGCTGACGACCATCGCCATGTTGGTGCTGGGCTTGCCCTTAGCCGGCGTGCTGGGCGTGATCAGCGGCTTGTTCTCGTTCGTGCCGAATTTCGGTCCGCTGGTGGCGCTGGTGCCCGTTTTGGCAGTCACCATCCTGAACAGCCCGGAGAAGGTGCTGCTGGTGGTGCTGGTCTACTTCGGCATTCAGTTCATCGTCGGGCAGATCGTCGCGCCGCTGCTGCTGGGGAGCGAGATCAAGTTGCCGCCCGCCATCATCCTGCTCTCGCAGATCATTTTCGGCATTTTCTTCGGC
>CALKXH010000010.1 GCA_938005675.1 uncultured Anaerolineae bacterium | reverse complement strand
GAAGGTTTGATGGCGGCGCTCAGCGACTTGGCGTACGTGTTGGGCGTCTCAACGGGCGATTACGGCGTCTACAAGACGGTCGTGCATTGCGATCCGAGCGCTGATGAAGCCGCCCTGCAGCAAGTGGTGGATCGCGTTCAGGCGTATCGCCCTGAAGAGGGGCGTGAGGCGCCGCCTCAACAGCCGCCGCCGCGTTCGATTGAGGAGCGCATCGAGCGCCTGCCCGATCCCGAGCTGCGCGGCATCTTGCGCGAGCTGCAGCGCGAGCTGGAGGAGATAAGGCGCATTATCGGAAAAGATGGCGGCGCAGAGTTGCCGTCTAAGTTGGGCTGACTGCCAGAGGAGTTTGAGAGATGGAGAACATCGGCTCGGTGGACGTGCAGGCGCTCTCGGCGATTGTGAGCGCGGCGGTGGTGCTGATCTTCGCCGCCTTCACGCTGGTGACCGTCGGCGGCTTCGCGGCGTTCGTGGCAATTTTGCGCGCCAACAAGCGCGCCCTTGAGCTGGCATATCAGGCGCTGCCGCCTGAGGCGGCGAAAGTGGTGCGCGAGATCGCCCGCGCCCTCAAAGAGGTCGCCGACCTTGCCGACGACATCACCGACGGGCAACTTGACGACGGCGCGGTCGGCTGAACACGTACGGGCGGGCAAGCAAGACGGGCAGGCGCGATGCCTGCCCTTTTTTGTGCTCTTTCCGCGCCACCGATGCCCTTGAGTCGGCTTGAATCCATTATGCTAAGCGCATTTGAGCTAGAAATTTAGAGAATTTCGCCGATTTCTATATAAAATTTAGACTGATCACAAACGCGCTGTAGCTTGGCTAGCCCATAGGCACAAAACTGATTTTTACCGCATAATAAGAGAAAGTCCCTTTTTGAAGGCGATTAGCATGGCGCGCGTTTTCATCAGCTACAATTCGCAGGATAAGGAGTTCGTGCTGGCATTGGCGGAACGGCTGGTGAGCGCCGAGCATGACGTCTGGCTGGATGTGTGGCGCATCAGCGGACGCAAGCCCTACTGGGAAGAGATCAAGGCGGGCATCGAGCAGTGTACGCATTTCGTGTTCGTCATCTCGCCCGAATCGATCAGCACCGAGAGCGGCCCGCGCATCGAGCTCGATCACGCCGCCGGCTTGCCGCCCGAAAAGCGCCCGATCATCGTGCCGATCCTCGTCCGCGAGACCGATCTGAACAGCCTGCCCATCACCATCTCGCCCGGCAGACTGCACATCCACGACTTCGTGCACAAGCCCTACGAGACCATGCTCAGCAGCGTGCTGCACGCCCTCGCCGAGCGCGAAGGCGGCGCCCGCCGCCCCGCTAACAGTCCCCAGCAACGCCGCCATGCCCTGCGCCTCGCCGAGGCGCTGGCGCTCATCCGCGATGGCGCCTACGAGCCCGCCATCGAGCTGCTGGAGAGCCTTGCCGACGAGGGCTACCAGCCGCGCTTCTTCTCCATTCAGACCGTCATTGAACACGCGCGGCACAGCTTGTATCAGCAGCGCCGCCGCCAAGAGGCGCAAGATGCCTACGAAGAGATCGCCGCCTTGCGCCACGTCAACTTGGAGATGGCGCGCCAAGCTTGGGAGCGCTTCCGCCGCGATTATCCCGAACATACCGACGATCCGCTCGACCTCAACCGCCAATTGCGCCCTCCGCAGCGCCCGAGATGCCTCAAGCCCGACGTGCGCGACATCCTGCCCGACTTCGCCTGGTGCGAGGTCAGCGGCGGCTTCGTCTTCATCGAAAACGCCACCGACATCCGCAAATACAACCCGACCGGCTCCGGCGGCGGGCTGTTCGAGGTCGGCGACTTCAAAATCGCCCAGACGCCCATCACCAACGCCCAGTATCAAGTCTTCCTCGACGCCTCAGACGGCTACCGCGACCTGCGCTGGTGGACGTACTCCCCGCACGCTTCTGCTTGGCGGCGCAAACGCCCTCAGCCCAAACCGACCGTCTTCCTCGGCGAGCGCCTGCCGCGCACCCGCGTGAGCTGGTTCGATGCCGTGGCGTTCTGCATCTGGCTGAGCCATCGCACCGGCAAGCGCATCAGCCTGCCCAGCGAGCTGCAATGGCAGCACGCCGCCCAAGGCGATGGCAACCGCCCCTACCCCTACGGCAAATTCTTCGATCCCAAGCGCTCCAACACCCGTGAGAGCGGCATCGGCGCGCCCACGCCCGTCGATGCTTATCCCAACGGCAAAAGCCCCTTCGGCGTCCTCGATATGCACGGCAACGTCTGGGAGTGGTGCCTGACCGAATGGGAGACCGATTCGCTGCGGCTGGAGGGCAGCAACCCGCGCGTGCTGCGCGGCGGATCGTGGTCTTCGGAGGGCAGCCTCGTCAACACCTTTTACCGCTATCAGAACATCCCCGTCATCGAGCTGGACTCGATTGGCTTTCGCCCCGTCCTGCTGCCCGATTAGCCACCTCGCCCCTCTGGGCGCTATAATTGCCCCATCGCAAGGAGGGACGCCCATGCTCAAGCGCCTGTTCAACCGCGAGAACGCCCTCGCGCTCGCCCTGTGCCTGCTGGTGATCCTGCTGGTGATCGTCACGGCTGAGAGCGCCCCGCAATGGATTTATCAGGGCTTCTAGCGCCGTGACCCTCAGCCACATCCTGACCTTCAGCGCCGCCGCGCTGCTCTTTCGGCTGCTGCCCGCCGCTTGGCGGGCGTGGGCGCTGCTGCTCGGCAGCCTCCTCGCCGTGTATTTGCTGCAGCCCGCCCTGCCGCTGCCGCCCATGACCTACGCCCTGCCCACCTTCAGCCTGATCCTCGCCCTGATCGGCTGGTGGCTGACCCGCCCGCCTGAGGCGCAGCCCCTCACGGCGGACGACCGCGCCGCGCTCGCCCTGAGCGGCGCCGTGGCGCTGGGAGTCGCCCTGATCGGCAATTTGAACCTCGCGCCGCGCCTGACTCCCGCGCCGACGCCGCCCCTCGCCGATGCGCTGCTGGCTTTTGTGGCGGTCGGCGCCGTTTTGATCGCCGCTCAGCCCCTCGCGGCGAGCGGGGAGGCGCGCCAAGCCGCCCTCTCGGTCTTTTTGGCGTTTTTGATCGGCTTGTTCCTGATCTTGAAGAGCGCGCCCCTGACCGATGGCTTGGCGGCGTGGCTGCGCGCCCACGCCGACCGCCCCTTGAGCGTCGCCGGGGGGCTGGATGTGGGCTGGTTGGGCTTCTCTTACGTCGCCTTTCGGCTGATCCACACCCTGCGCGACCGACAGAGCGGCAAGCTGCCCGCCCTCTCCCTGCGCGAGTACCTGACCTACCTGATCTTCTTCCCTGCCTACACGGCCGGACCGATTGATCGGGCGGAGCGCTTCGTGAAGGACTACCGCGCCTTGCCGCCGCTGGATGCCCCGCGCGCGATGGAAGGCTTCGGGCGGATCGCCGTCGGCTGCCTGAAGAAATTCGTCGTGGCGGACGCCTTGGCGCTGATCGCGCTCGATCCGCTCTCCGCCAGCCGCGCCGAGGGCGCCGCCGCTTTGTGGCTGCTGGTCTACGCCTACGCTTTTCGGCTGTACCTCGATTTCAGCGGCTACTCGGATATCGCCATCGGCATCGGCAAGCTCTACGGGATCGACTTGCCGGAGAACTTCGCCCTGCCCTACCTCAAAAGCAACCTGACCGCCTTCTGGCAGAGCTGGCACATCACGCTGAGCAACTGGGCGCGGTTTTACGTTTTCATGCCGCTCTCGCGCGCCCTGATGACGCGCCGCCGCAAGCCGCCGATTTGGCTGGCGGTGCTGATCGCCCAGCTTGGCACCATGCTGACCATCGGCTTGTGGCATGGGGTTGCCCTGAATTTTGTGCTGTGGGCGCTGTGGCACGGCGTGGGGCTGTGGTTGCATCGGCAATACAGCGAGCGCACGCGCGCCTTTTACGCCCGCCTGCCCGAACGACCGACTCTGCGGCGCATCGTTTACGCAGCGGGCGTCGGGCTGACCTTTCACTACGTGGCGCTGGGCTGGCTGTGGTTCGCCCTAGACGACACGGGGCAGGCGCTGGGCGTTTTAGGACGCTTGTTCGGGCTGGGCGGCTGAGCGGCGCGCCCGCTTTTTGTGGCAACGAGCGGCTTGAGAGCCCTTGACGCGCCTTGCAAGGCGCGTTGTGCTGCTCGCAGCGCGGCGCGCTCAGGCGCTGGCCGAATCCGTCGCAGACCTATACGATTCGTCGAGGGCGCTGAAACCGTGGAAGAGCGTCGCCAACAGGTCTTCCATCTGCGAGACGGTATTGGCGCGCAGCACGTAAATGGGCGTGCCGCGCCGCTCGGCGTCCACGATCAGCTTAGGGCGGCGGCGGTAGTAGTTCTTCAAGGTGACGATCACCTGCGCGTTGCCCAGATCGTCCTCGATGATCAGCGGCAGGCGCATCCGCCGCGCCGAGCTGATCATGCGGTTGCGCGCCACGCCATAGGCATAGACGTGCAACGGCTGCATCTCCTCGCCTTCGGGGGCGGCGCGCCGCTCGTGGCGCTCAGGCGGCGGGGCGGCGGCAGCCCGCCGACCGTTGCGTTCGAGCGCGTTGCCGCCCAAGCTCTGCAGCTCGATCACGATCTCGCCGTTGGCGTCCCGCGAGCGCACCTCCACTGAGACGGGTCGCCCGCGCAGGTAATTATCCACCGCCGCGGCGACGTCCTCATGCACCACGAGGCGATGGCGCGTCTGCAGCTCGATCAGCACGTCGAAGGTCGGCGGGGCGGCGCGCTCGAGGACGGTCTTCTGGGTGCCGCGCCGTCGCGCCTCTTCATCCGAGAGCGTCACCGACTTGATGCCGCCGATCAGGTCGCTCAGCGTCGGGTTATTCAGCAAATTATCGAGGGTCTGCCCGTGCGCCGTGCCGATCAGCTGCACGCCGCGCTCGGCGATGGTGCGCGCCGCCATCGCCTCCAGCTCGCGCCCGATCTCATCGATGATGATGACCTCGGGGTTGTGATTCTCGACGGCTTCGATCATCACCTCGTGCTGCAGGACGGGCTGCGGCACTTGCATTCGACGGGCTCTGCCCACGGCTGGATGCGGCACGTCGCCATCGCCGCCGATCTCGTTGCTGGTATCGACGATGATGACGCGCTTGTGCTCTGCCAGCACGCGCGCCGCCTCGCGCAGCATGGTGGTCTTGCCGACGCCCGGCGCGCCCAGAATCAGCACGCTCTGCCCGGACTCGATGATGTCTTGGATGATATCGATGGTGCCGTAGACAGCCCGCCCGATGCGGCAAGTCAGCCCGACGATATCGCCGCGGCGGTTGCGGATGGCGGAGATGCGATGCAGCGTCCGCTCGATGCCGGCGCGGTTATCGGCATCGAAGCTGCCGATGCGCCCGACCACGTAAGCGAGGGTCTCGTGAGTGACTTCGCGCTGATCGAGGACGCGCTCGCCGTCGGTGTAGCGGGCGGTCGGCACGCGCCCTAGGTCGAGGATGACTTCAACCAGCTCATCGATGCGCCCGATCTGCTCTAGAGCGTCCACGAGCGCATCGGGCAGAGCGGCTTTCAGCTTCTCAAGATCGTCTGTGATGTGACGTTCCATTCAGGGTCAAGTGCCTTTTGATAGTCAAGGGCAGGCTCGATGGGCGGGCGATAGCACATCTCGTGGCGGCGGGGCAGCGCCAGCACGACGTGCTCGACGCTGTGCGCAATGGAGGCGCGCTGCTCCAGCGGGCGGGCAGTATGGCGCACCATCAGGGCTTGGCTGCCCAGCGGAGCGAAGTTCAGGCGCTCCAGGGCGCTGCTGAGCCAGTCCTGATGGCGGTAGAGATGCACGTAGACGGGCAGGCGCTCGGCGCGCGGCAAGCGGGCGAGGGCGTCGGCGAGCAGGTCGGCGGCGCGGGGCTGGCAGGCGTCCGGACTCAGGATCAGATCGAGGTAGATGCCGCATTTGCCCTCGTGGGCGGCGAGGTAGGCGGCTAGGCGTCCGCCGCGCGAGTAGACGAGGGCGCTGCGCGGCTCGGGCGGGGCGTAAGCTTGGCGCAGCAGGCGCGGGACGTTCTCAAGGTAGAGGCTGTGCAGGGCGAGGGCGTCCTGCTCGCTGACGGGGCGCCACAGCGAGAGGGCGCGGGCGCGCAGCGGCTGTGGCTCACGCCGCCAGATGCTCTGGCGGGCGTAGACGGCGAAGCCCGCCTGCCGTAGGAGTTCAAAGGTCGGGTCGTCCTCAGCCACCTCGGCGTTGAGGGTGATCGCGCCGCGTTTGCCGGCGGCGGCGACCAGCGCCTCGATCAGGCGCAGCCACGGCTGAGCGTCCTCGTGGGCAGTCCGCGCGGGGGCAATGAAGACGATGTGAGCGTGTTCATCGCCGACTTTATGGCGGAATTGCGCCACGTAGCCGCCCTCGCCCAGCCGCAGCACGTAAGTCGGCGTGCCGAAATCGGTCAGGGGCAAGCTCGACCAGACGGCGTTCTCGACCAGATGGTTGCCCTGCGTGAGCGCGGTGAGCGAATCCAAGCTGATGCTCAACGGCGCAAGCCGATGCACAAGCGGCAAGTCAAGCGGCAAAAAGGGACGTACCTCGTATGGCATGGCTGGCTCACTAGTCCTACTGCACGGGAACGGACTGTTCTTGTGCTATAAGGCACATTCTACCACCGCCTCAAGCGGCTGGCAAGCACTCTGAAGTGGCGGGGCGGCTCTAAAATGAGTATGCTAGAGGGCAAGCTTGCGCTATAATTGCGCCCGACTGCGTGATTGGCGGTGGAGCTGAAGAGCATGAGGGTTCGTCTGCCTGCTGTTGGCATTTCTGAGGCGCCCAGACGCGCCGCATCGGCTGCGAGTGTGAAAGGTTTTCTGCTCGCCAGCCCACTCTGGGCGAGCTTGGCTTGGCTGGCGGCGCTCAGCGTGACCGTCCTGAGCTTGATTTTGTCGGTCAGCTGGTATAACCAGCCCTTCCTGGGCGCTTTCCTCTACTCGACGGGCGAGTTCATCGGGGCGCGCCCGCTAGGGGACGGCGCGTGGGCGGCGCGGGCGGCGGGCGTGCGCGGCGGCGATAGACTCTGGGCGCTGGACGGGCAGCCCGTCCGCGATGGGCGGGCTCTGAACGCCGCCCTGACGGAGCGAAGCTTCGGGCAGACGGTCGCGCTGACCGTGCGGCGCGCCTACTCCGACGCTGCGACGCTGCCGCCCGAATGCGCGCCGCTCAGCGCTGAGGCGGGCATCGCTGAGTGCACCTTCAGCCTCCGCTTGGAGCGGCTGCCCCTCGCCGATTGGTTGGGCTATTGGGGCATCGGCTTTGCGGTGGCGGTCGTGCTGCTGGTCTTTGGGGCGTGGCTGTGGCTGAAGCACGGGCGGGTGCAAGCCATACGCGCCCTGATCGTGCTGAACAGCGTCGGCGCGCTGGTGGCGGTGGCGCGCTTCGAGGTCACTGCCACCTACCGCTTTGAGACGCTGCTGAGTTTGGGTCTGGTGCTGTTGGGCTTCATGGTGCTGCAGTTCGCGCTGCTGTTCCCCTATCCGCTCTTGGCGGTGCGCCGCCGCCCTTGGGAGCGGCTGGGCGCGGCAACCGCGGCGCTGATCGCGCTCGCCTCGCTGCTGCTGAGCCGCCAAGCCGAGACCTACAGCCTCTCGATCAACTTGTCGCTCCTGTTCGTGATCGCGAGCGGCGCCTTCTTCGTCTTCAGCATGATCGTGCGGCGGATGCGCGCCATCTCGCCGCTCGCTCGCGAGCGCGCCTCCGTGGCGCTGGTCAGCGTGATCGTGCCGCTGCTGCCCATTGCGCTGTGGTGGATCACCAATCAGCTCGAAAACGCGTTCGGTTGGCGCGGCATCAGCTTCTCGACGATCTATTTGCAGCTGCCGGCGCTCTTTGTGCCTTTCGGCATGGCGTACGCCATCCTGTTGCGCGGCGATGGCAACACGCTGCGCACGGATCGGCTCGTCAACGACACGCTGGTGCTGGGCTTGCTGGGCGGCTTGCTGACGCTCGGCTATCTGCTGGTGACCTTCGCCGCTTACTTGCTGACGGCGGGCTTGCTCCGCCCTGATAGCCCCGTGCTGATCGGCGCGACGCTGCTGGTGATCGCCTTGCTCTTCGCGCCGCTGCGCCTGCGCATGGAGCGCTTCGTGGAGCGGGCGTTCTTCCGCCAGCGTCTGTATTACGGGCAACGCTTGGAGCAGCTCACTCGCAAGCTCGCCACCGCCATCGAGACGCGCGCGATCGCCCAGCAGCTCGATCAGGAGATTAAAGAGACCCTCAACCCGCTGTACGCCTTCATTTACGTGCGCAACATCCTCACGGGCGACTACGAGCCGATCCTCGAACGGGGCGCTCGCCACGCCCAGACCGATATCCGCTTCAAGGCGGAGGGCGGCTTGGTGCGCCTGCTCAGCAGCGCGGAGGAGCCGATCCTCAACCTGAGCGACCCCGCCTTCTCCTCCGCCGAGCTGCAGACCGACCGCCCGCGTTTGGCTGTCCTGAACACGCCGCTGATCGTCCGAATGCAGAGCGCTCAGCGACTCAACGGCTTCATCGCGCTCGGCGCGCGGCGGGAGGGCGGCTTTTACACGCATGAAGACCTGCGCTTCCTCGAGGGCATCGCCACGCAAGCGGCGGCGGCGCTCGAACGCGCCCAGATCGTCATGGAGGCGCAGCAGAGCGAGCGCGAACTCAAGGTTCTGGTGCAGGTCAGCGCCGGCTTGAACATCGCCATGGACTTCGATACCCTGCTGGAGTTCATCTACGCGCAGATCAGCAAGGTGATCGAGGCGCCCAACTTCTACATCGTGCTGTACGACGACCGCACCAATGAGCTGAGCTACGCGTTCTTTCAGGAGGACGACGAGCGCCTGCCTGAGCGCGAAGGCTACCGCTGGCAAGCCGATAGGGATATCTTCAGCGAGATCGTCAGAAGCCGCCAGCCCTTCCGCACCGAGAACTACGCCCGCGAGATGCAGCGCCGCGGCTTGACGGCGGAGAATCCGCGCCTGCGCGCTTGGCTGGGCGTGCCGCTCAACGCCGCCGAGGGGCGCTGCATCGGCGCTTTGGCGCTCGGCAGCACCGATCCCAACGTCACCTACACCGAAGAGCAGACCAAGCTCTTCTGGAACATCGCCGACCTCGCCGCCACAGCGCTCTACAAGCTGCGCCTGCTGGAGGAGAGCAATCAGCTGGCGCGCCAGATGCAGATGCTCAATGCCACCAGCTCTCAGTTGGCGACCCTCTTCGAGGATATCGAGGCGCTGCTGCAGAACATCGTCGAATCCGCCGTCGCCATCTTGGATTGCGAGGCGGGCAGCTTGCTTTTGGTCGATGAAGATGCGCGCGATCTGGTCTTTCAGGTGGCGGTCGGCGGCGAGGGCGAGGCGCTGATCGGCGCGCGCGTGCCGATTGGCAGCGGCATCGCCGGCACGGTCGCCGCCACGGGGCAGTACATGATCGTCAACGACCCCCAGCACGACTCGCGTTGGCGCGGCGAGCTGGGCGAGTCGTCCGCTTTCAGCACCAATAGCATCCTAGCCGTGCCGCTCTCCTCGCGCAACCGCGTCATCGGCGTGCTGGAGGTGATGAACAAGCGCGACGGCACGGGCTTTGACGATAACAACGCCAATCTGCTGATGACCTTCGCCGGACAAGCCGCCGTCGCCATCGAGAACGCTAACCTGTTCCGCCGCACCGACGAAGCCCTCGCCGAGCGCGTCCGCCAGCTCTTCAACATGCAGCGCATCGACCAAGAGCTGAACCGCACCCTCGACTTCCAGCGCGTGGTCGATCTGACCGTCGATAACGCCATCCGCGAGAGCGGCGCCGACGCGGCGCTCTTGGCGCTGGTGAGCGAGGATCGGCTGCACTTCGAGGTGGTCGGTTGCGCCGGCTACCCTGAACGCCTCGTCAAGGTCGGCGATAGCTTCCCCATCGATCACGGCGTGCTCGGTCACGCCTATCGCGCCAGCCGACCGCTGCTCACGCCCAACAGCCGCCTCCCGCTGGATGGCTTGACCATCCTGCCCGACGCCGTCAATCAGATCGCCGTGCCGATGATCACCGGCGAGCGGGTGACGGGCATCCTGCTGCTGGAGACGACTCAGCCGGGCGTCTTCCAGCAGATCACGGCTGAACACATCGAGGGCATCGCCGAACACGCCAACACCGCCATCACCAACGCCCAGCTCTTCGCCCAGCTGCAGCGCGCCAACACGCAGCGCATCAGCTTCATCGGCAAGGTGGCGCACGAGTTCAAGAATCCGCTCTCCTCCATCAAGGGCTACGCCGACCTGCTCAGTGCCAGAGTGGTGGGCGCCCTCAACGAGCAGCAGCAGAACTACATCAACATCATCCAGCGCAACGCCGTGCGCCTGCAGCAGCTGGTCGAGGACTTCACCGACATGACCGCTCAGGAGACGGGCAATCTGCGCCTGAACATGCAAGCCGTCAACTTCTTCAACGTGGTGCTGGATACCGTCCGCCCGATGCAGCGCGCCTTCGACGAGAAAAACCAGCAGGTCATCCTGCAAGTGCCTGAGGATTTGCCGCCCGTCTGGGGCGACGAGCGCCGCCTGACCCAAATCATGACCAACTTCATCAGCAACGCCAACAAGTACACCAAGCCCGGCGGCACGGTCACCATCTTCGCCGAGCGCACGCGCAACCTCTGGGATGAGAATGGCGCCGCGGAGGTGGTGCATTGCGCGGTCAGCGATACGGGCATCGGCATGAGCGCCGAAGACCTGCGCAACCTGTTCAAGCCCTATTGGCGCAGCGATAATCCCGCCGCCAAGGAGCAGCCCGGCACGGGCTTGGGCATGTCCCTGACGCGCGGCTTGATCGAGGCGCACGGCGGCCGAATCTGGGTGGAGAGCGAGCTGGGCGTCGGCACGACCTTCCACTTCACCATCCCGCTCGCTCAGCAGAGCGAGAAGCTGACCCAGTGATGCCGCGCCGCGCCATCCTGCCGCTGTGGCTGATCGTCGCAGGCTACCTCGTCTTGGGCGGCTTGTATTGGCGGGCGACTCCGCACGGGCGCACGCCCGACGAGCGCGAGCACGTGCGCACCATCGAGCAGATCGCCCAAGAGGGCTGCTGCCCCGTCCTAGAGGTGCGCCCGACCTGGACGGACTACGAGGATCATCAGCCGCCGCTCTATTACCTGCTGCTCGCCCCGATCTACCGCGCCACGGACGGCGACCTCGACGCGTTGCGCGCCGCCACGCTGCTGATCGGGGTCGGGGCGCTCTTCGGGGCGTGGAGCGCCATGCGCGCCCTCTTTCCCGACCAGCTTTGGGTCGCCATCGGCGTGACGGGCTTCGTGGCGTTCTTGCCGCAGCGACTGGGCATGGTGGTCGGGGTGAACAACGACGCTCTGGCGGAGAGTTTGGCGGCGGCGCTCTTGGCGTTGTGCTTGTGGTGGCTGCGCCCCAACAGCCGCCTCGCCCCGATCTGGATCGGAGGCGTGCTGGGCATCTGCCTAGTGACCAAATTGACGCTCTATCCGTTGGCGGCGGCGGTGGGCGCGGCGTTGCTCTTGCGGGCGCGCCGCGCCGAGCGCCCTTGGCGCGCCGCGCTGAGCGGCGGCTTGACGATTGGCGTATCGGCGGCGCTGATCGGGGCGCCCTTTTGGCTGCGCAACGTGATGGTCTACGGCTTCCCGGACTTTCTGGCTCAGCAGCGCCACGACGCCTTGGCGTTGGCGCTCTCCGGGCAGCCGACGGCTGAGGAGTGGATCGCCGAGCGCGGCGTGACGGGCTGGCTGGAAGACTTGCTCGGCACGACCTTCCAGAGCTTCTGGGGGCAGTTCGGCGAGATGGCAGTGCCGATGCACCCGTTCACCTATCACGTCTTGCACGTCCTGACGGGGCTGGCGGTGGTGGGCGCGCTGTACGCGCTCTTCAGCCGATGGGGCAAGCTCAGTCCGCCGCAGCGCGACGGCTTGATCGTGCTGGGCGTGGCGCTTTTGGGCGTGGCGGGCGCTTTCTTCTACTACAACTTGAAGTTCGTGCAGTTTCAGGGGCGCTATCTGTACCCCGCCCTGATCCCGATAGCGCTCTTCTACGTGAGCGGAGCGGCGGGCTTTGCCTTATTCCTGCGCGCGCGCCTGACTCTGGCGCGCCGCCTGCTCAGCCTGACGGCGCTGAGCGCCGCCCTGAGCCTCGCCATGCTCGTCTTCGCGCTCTACGCCCTGTATCGCGTCCTGATTCCCTTCCTTGTGTGAGGCTTGAACATGACCGACTTGCTCTACACGCTCGATAGCTACATCCAGACCTTCGACGCCCTCGTGACGGCGGTCGATCCCGATCTACACGCCGTCAGGCTGAATCGGACGGCGTTTTATCCCGGCGGGGGCGGTCAGCCCTGCGACTTGGGGACGCTGATGATCGGCGGAGTCCCGCACAGGGTGGTGAAAGTTCAAAAGGTGGCGGGCGAGGTAGCGCACGTCCTCGCGCCTGAGGCGAGCCTGCCCGCCGTGGGCGCGGCGGTGGTCGGGCAGCTGGATTGGGAGCGGCGCTACCTTCTGATGCGCACGCACACCGCCCTGCACATCCTGAGCGCGGTCGTCTTCCGCGATTACGGCGCGCAGGTGACGGGCGGCAACATGGAGCCGGGCGAGGGGCGGCTGGACTTCGAATTCGAGACGCTGCAGGGCGATTTTGTCCGCCAGATCGAGGCGGCGCTCAGCGCTGAGGTGGCGGCAGCCCGCCCGATCAGCGTGCGCATCCTGCCGCGCGCGGAAGCCTTTCAAATCCCGGACTTGATCCGCACGAAGGTCAACTTGTTGCCGCCCGATATTGCCGAGGTGCGCGTGGTGAGCATCGAGGGCTTGGACATCCAAGCCGACGGCGGCACGCACGTCCGCAACACGGCGGAGGTCGGGCAGATTCGCGTCACCGACTACAAGAGCAAGGGCAAGCTGAACAAGCGGATTTACATCGCGCTCTCTAGCGGTTAGGTCTGAGGGAGGAGGGGCAAGCCCAGCGTGAATTTGCTGCCCTGCCCGACGGTGCTGCTGAAGATCAAGTAGCCGCCGTGCGCCTCGGCGACGGCGCGGGCGATGTACAAGCCCTGCCCCAAGCCGCGCGGATCGATCAGTTTGCCGTCGGGCGTCCGCGCCTCGCCGCGGTAGAAGCGCTCGAAGATGTGGGCGGCGTCGCGCTCGCTGATGCCCACGCCGCTATCCAGCACGTCCAGCAGGACTTTATCGCCGCGCAGAGCGCCCAGCCGTACGATGATGCTGCCGCCTTTGGGCGTGTAGTTGATGGCGTTATCGAGCAGGTGTCCGATTGCCCAGCTCAGCCGCCGATCGTCGCCCAGCACGCGCAGGCGCGCTCGATTCGCCAGCGCCAAGCCGATGGTCAAGCCGCCGCGCTTGACGGCGCCCTCGCGCCCTTTGATCACGTCGAAGACCAGCTCATCCAGCGCGACGGGCTCTTTGCGCACGGCGAAGGCGCCGCTGTTCATCTCGGAGATATCCAGCAGCTCGCTGATCATGCGGTCGAGGATGGTGACGTTGCGCCCGATTGCCTCGAGGAATTTGCGGTTGGGCGGGCGGTCGGGCGGGGCGCTCAGCAAGACCTCGCTCATGCCCTTGATGGCGGTCAGCGGGGTGCGCAGCTCGTGGGTGATCTGGGTGACGAATTGATCCTTGAGGCGGTCGGCGAGGGCTTCGCGAGTGGCATCGCTGAGCAGGAGCAGGCTGCCCAGCCAGCCGCCATCGCGGGCGCGCACGGCGCACAGCCGCACGCCGAGGATGCGGTCGTTGACTTGCACGCGCAGCGGCTTGCCGATTGGCTCTAATTCGGCGTCGCTTTCGGGCGGGGGGCTCGCCTGTTGGTAGAGCCTGCCCAGCTCGCTCTCCCAGAAGGTGCGCATCGAGCCGATCAGGCGCAGGGCGGCGGGGTTGATCAGCAGCACGCGCCCCTCGGCGGACTGCAGAATGACGCCCTCTTCGAGGCGGGCGAAGATGGCTTCCATGCGGGCGGCGAGCGTCTGCGCCTCGCGCAGGCGGGCGGCGAGCTCGCGGTTGGCTTGGCGCAGGGCGCTCTCGGAGTTGGGATCGGGCGCGCGTTGGGCGGGCTTGCGGCGCAAGCCCTGATAGAGCCGCTTGAAGAAGCCCTCGCTCGTCCTGCCGAAGTCGTCGACGAAGCGCAGCAACGTCCAGACGGTCTCCTCGCGGGCGTGGGCGGCGGGCAGGTCGGGCGTGGGCATGGCTCAGGCTTGCGCGTCGCCTTCGGGCGGAGTCTTGAGCTTGGCGTGCTTGCCGGTCTTGCGCTTACCCGAGACCGCGATCCTGAGCGGCTGCGACTGAGGCGGCTTGGCGACCTCGATGGGCGTCTCGGCGGACTCGGCGGGCGGCTGAGCCGCCTCGAGGGGTGTAGCGGCATCTGAGGGCTGGGCGGGCGCGGCTGCCGTCTGAGTCTGGGCGCGGCGCTTATCGCGGACGCCGTAGAGCAGCTGCTGGAGGCGATCCAGCTCCGGCAGCGGCTTGTTGATCAGGTGATCGAAGCCGACGCGCCGCTGCATCTCGGCGATTTCGGTCTCGCTGAGGGTGAAGGCGGTCATCAGGATGATCGGGATGTGTTTGAGCGGCTCGGTTTGGCGGATGCGGGCGGCGATCTCGTCGCCGGTGTGACCGGGCATACGGATATCCATCAGGGCGAGTTCGGGCAGCTCGCCGGTGTAGGTGCCGTTCTCCACGCTATCCAGCCATGCCCAAGCGGCGCGCCCGTCGGGGAAGGGCAGAGGCGTCTCGCCCCAGACGGTCAGCACCATCTGAACGAAAGTGCGGATATCAGGATCGTCTTCGACCAAAAGCCACGTCATGACGCACAATCTCCCGATGTTTGGCAGATTCGACTCAAGTCTCTGGCAGCACGCTCGCCCTTGATTGTAACATAGGTAATATGCTATCTACAAGCGAACGTGCGACGGGCGGGCGGATGTTTGCACACGCCGTCCGCCCGCGCGCAGATGCTCAGCTGCGCATGGTCAGCGCCATGACCGCTTTCTGCACGTGCAGGCGATTCTCGGCTTGCTCGTAGACGACGCTCTGAGCGCCATCGATGACCGCGTCGGTCACTTCCAAGCCGCGGTCGGCGGGCAGGCAGTGCATGTAGAGGGCGTGCTCTTTGGCGAGCGCCATGCGCCGCGCGTCGCAAATCCAGTCGGTGTATTGCTTGCCGATGCGCGCCGATTCGGCGTTATCGGTGGTGGTGAGCAGCGCGCCCCACGACTTGGGATAGACGGCGTCGGCATCTTTGAAGGCTGCATCCATATCGTGCATAATTTCGAGGCTGCCGCCGCTGTGGCGGGCGTTCTCTTGCGCTTGCGCCACGATCTCAGGCATCAGCTTGTATTCGGGCGGATGCGCCAGCGCCACGTTCATGCCCAGGCGCGTCATGAGCAGGATCAGGCTCTGCGGGACGCTGATCGGCTTTTGGTAGCTGGCGGCGTACGCCCACGTGACGGCGATCTTGCGCCCTTTCAGGTTGCGCCCGAAGCGCTCCATCAGGGTCATGGCGTCGGCGAGGATTTGGAAGGGATGGTAGACGTCGCACTGCATGTTCAGCACGGGGACGCGGCTGTGCTTGGCGACCTCGCGGATGTACTGATTGCCGAAGTTCCAATCGCATTGGCGGATGGCGATGCCATCGGCGTAGCGCCCGATGATCTCGCCGATCTCTTTGGCGGTATCGCCGTGGGCGATTTGGGTGGTCTGGCTATCGATGAACATGGCGTGCCCGCCCAGCTGAGCCATGCCCGCCTCGAAGCTGGCGCGGGTGCGCGTGCTGGTGAAGAAGAAGAGCAGCGCCAGCACTTTATCGCGCAGCAGGGCGTGCGGCTCGCCGATGGCGCGGCGGCGTTTCAGGTCCCACGCCACGTCGAAGACGGTCTCCAGCTCGTCGAGCGTCCATTCTTGGGTCGTGATCAGGTCGCGCCCGCGTAAATCGGTCTGCATGGTTGAGAGAACTCCGTGTGCTGAGAGGATATGGCGCGAGAATTATAGCGCATTGGGCGGCGGGCGCTCAAAAGGGACTTTACAAAACAGAAAAAGTGAGCTATATTTAGCATCGAACAGGGGGATGAACTAGGCTCGACGGGGGAGGTTGAGCGCATACTGCAAGCCGGGCGCATGAACCCGTAAACCGTGCAAAACCAGTAGATGCGAACACTCGCACTGCACCTGCTCTCGCAATGGCTGCCTAATCAGCTAAAGCAGAGCTGCTAACCTGCGGGTTAGCCGTCTACCTGCTACGTAGTTCGGACGGAGCAGCCGTAGGCGTGACCAAAACCGAACTGCTGCGTTATGACACCGATAAATAGCGCCTAAGATCATCGGTTGGCTGCGCAGGCTCTTGTCGAGCTGAGCCGAAGCAGCGAGACTCTAACCGCTCGACTACGCTTGTAGACGTATGCAGGAGAGCTCCTTCGGACCCGGGCTGCGATGCCCGGCATCTCCACTCAAGGGCGGCGAGGCAAGACAGCCTCGCCGTTTCGTTTCCTCAAGCGTCGCGCGATCAGCTGCTCGCCATCAGGCTGCTAGGCTTTATGCACACGGCGCTGCGACGAATCCCTCAATTTTCCCTCAACGTTTTGTTGCGCCTAATTTTCCTCGATGCTGGGCTGTGATTCGCCTGATCGAGGCGCCGCTGCCCGCCGAGCCGTTTGGCACGGCTACACGTCAAATGGCATTTAGGCGCATCGGAGCTTGCTGAACGCCCTCTGTGACAGACTTAACAAAGGCTTGTCTCAACTTAGCCCAAAGGGAAGCCGCTCAGTCTGCCGCGCAGCGTTCGTAACACAGTTGCGATGGAACGCTAACCGAACAAGCGTGCTGAAATCTTGATTCTCGGCACGGATGCTTGACAGGACGGGCGGGCTATCCCATGATAATGGGCGGAACTCTTGTTAAGGTTCAGTAAAGGAGTCACCTCCGATGCAGAAGACGGAATTGGTCAAAGCGATCGCCGAGAAGACGGGGCACAGCCAGAAGGCGGTCGGCGAAGTGGTGAGCGCCCTGATGGACGTCATCACCGCCACGCTGAAGAACGGCGAAAAAGTGACGCTGACGGGCTTCGGCACCTTCGAGGTGCGCGAGAAAAAAGCCCGCACCGGCACCAACCCCAGCACGGGCGCGAAAATCCAAATTCCAGCCGGCAAGAGTATCAAGTTCAACGTCGGCGCAACGCTCAAGAGCGAAGTGACCGGCAAAGCCCCCGCCAAGAAGCCCGCTAAGAAGAAACAGTAAGCGCGGCAGCCTCCGCGGTGGCGCACCACGCCCGTGCCAGCACGGGCGTGCGTGTTTTCAGGTCGCGCGGATCGGCAAGGCGCGCCGCGCTTGCTAGAATCTTCATAACCCTAACGCTCACTCAAGGAGAATCGCTCATGTCCAGACGTCCGCGACGGCGGTGGGCGAGGCTCGCCCTCGCCGCAGCCTTGATCGCAGTCAGCGCGCTCGGCGGCTTCGTTTTGTGGGCGGCAACGCCCAGCAGCGCGCCAATGCCCGAGGCGCTCGCCGCCCTAGAGAGCGACGCGAAGGTGCAAGTCGCGCGCGGCGAGGCGCTGACCTTCGCGCCCGTCGGCAAGCCGCCGCAAGCGGGCTTCATCTACTATCCGGGCGGGCGCGTGCCGCCTGAGGCATACGCCCCGACCGCCCGCGCCCTCGCCGAGGCGGGCTACCTCGCCGTGATCGTGCCGATGCCGCTCAACCTCGCCGTCTTGAACGCCAACGCCGCCGACGCCATCCTCGCCCGCCACCCCGAGGTGCCCGTCTGGGCGATTGGCGGTCACTCGTTGGGCGGCGCGATGGCGGCGCGCTACGCCGCCCAGCATAAAGGCAAAGTGCGCGGCTTGGCGCTGATCGCCAGCTACCCCGAAGCCAGCTCGGATATGTCGGCGCGCGAAGATTTGGCGGTCAGCGTGATTTACGGCACGCAGGACGGCTTGGCGCGCCCCGATCAAGTCGAGGGCGCGCGCCCGCTCTACCCGCCTTCGGTCGTCTTCGTGCCCATCGAGGGCGGCAATCACGCTCAATTCGGCTGGTATGGCGAGCAGAACGGCGATCAGCCCGCCCGAATCAGCCGCGCCGAGCAACAAGCTCAAACCAACGCGGCGCTCTTGGCGCTGATGGCGCGCCTGAGCAACTGATCGAGAGCGCCTCGCTCAGCTACGGCTGCACCGCCAACTTGATGACCTCGCTGCGCGCCATCCGATTCAAGCCCTCCTCCACCTCGCTCAGCGAGATCGTCCCGCTGATCAGCGGCTTGACGTTCACCTGCCCGCTGCCCAGCAGCTGCAACGCCTGCTCCACAGTGCGCGGCGTGTGGTGAAAGACGCCCTTGAGCGCGATCTCATCGTAGTGCAGGTGCGTCGCATCAAAGCTGACTTGCGTCCCGCCGGGCAAGCCGCTGAACAGCACAACCGTCGCGGCGGGACGCGCCATCTGCGCCGCCATCTGCCACGTCTCGGCGCTGCCCGCCGCCTCAATGACCACGTCGGCGCCGCGCCCGTCGGTCAGCGCCTTCACCGCCGCGACCGCATCGCCATCGAGCGTGCTGAGGGTCTCATCGGCGCCCAGTTGGCGCGCCACCTCAAGCCGCCCGCGCCCGCGCCCGACCACAATCACGCGCGCCGCGCCGCGCGCCTTCGCCAACTGAATCTGCATCAAGCCCTGCGCCCCGCTGCCGATGATGGCGACTGTATCGCCCAGCGCGATCGCAGCGTAATCGATGCACAAGACCGCGCACGCCAACGGCTCGATGAAAGCCGCCTCGGCGAAGCTGAGCCCGTCGGGAATCTTGTGCATGTTGATATCGACGATGTGCGCAGGCACGCGCAAATACTGGGCGTACGTCCCCCAGTTGAAGCGCGCTTCGAGCTCGAGGCACAACTGTGGCTTGCCGCGCCGACAGTAATAACACGCCCCGCACGGCGCCGAGTTCGCCGCCGTGACGCGCTCGCCCTCCCTGAAGCGCGTCACGCCCTTGCCCACCGCCACGACCGTGCCCGCCCACTCGTGCCCGAAAGGCATCGGCGGCTTGAAGAGCTTGTGTCCGCGCTTGTACGCCTTGAGGTCGGTGCCGCAGGTGGTGGCAGCGCCCACTTTCACCACGACCTCGCCTGCGGCGGGCTGCGGGATGGGCACCTCGCGCAGCTCCAGCTGCCCGGCACCTAAGAAAAATACGCCTTGCATCGTGTCCGCCATGTTGAGCCATCTCGCTGAACAAGTGTGAAGCACGCGCACAGTTTACCATCGCGCCGACGGGCGGACAAATCCGCGGACAAACAAAACGGCGAGGTCAGCCGCCTTGCCGACCTCGCCGCCTGTGACGCGCTCAGGCTTGCTGTGGGGAGAGATGCTTGTTCAGCTCGGCTTCAAGCTTCTCGCGCGTGCGGTAGCCCACGATGTAATGCACCGCCGCGCCATCCTTGAACAGCACCAAAGTCGGGATGCCCTGAATGTTGTAGGACTCGGTCGTCTTCGGGTTCGAGTCGATGTCCAGCTTGGCGACGCGCAACCGCCCCTCATAGCGCGCCGCCACCTCGTCCACAATCGGGGCGATCATCTTGCAGGGCTGGCACCAATCCGCCCAGAAATCCACCAAGACGGGCGTCGGGCTGCTCAGCACCTCCGCTTGGAAGCTGCTGTCGGTCACATCAAAGGTGTGCTTTCCCATAGATTCGCTATCCTTATCGGGTTGCTCATGCGCTACAATTGTAACACATCTCAGAGAGAGCGAGTGTGTTGGCATATGGCAGATACGCCTTCAGACGCGGCAGCCCTGCCCGAACTTACCGAGCGCCAAGAGAAAATTCTGGCGCTGATCATCCGCGAGTACACCAACAGACCAGAGCCAGTCGGCAGCAAGTTCCTCGCCGAGACCTACCTCGCCAACCTGAGCAGCGCCACCATCCGCAACGAGATGGCGCGCCTTGAAGAGCTGGGCTTGCTCGCCGCGCCGCACACCTCAGCCGGGCGCGTGCCGACCGAAGTCGGCTATCGCTACTTCGTGCGCCGCCTGCTCTCCGACGAGCTGCCGCCCGACGAAAAACAAGCCCTCGACTCGGCTTTCGCGCCCGTGGCGCACGATCTGGAGGGCGGCTTGCGCCTTGCGGCGGCGCTGGTGGCGCGCAACGCGCAAGGCGCCGCCCTCGTCACCGCCCCGCGCGCCGTCCACAGCCAGTACAAGCACCTGGCGCTGCTCTCGACGCAAGGGCGCGCCGTGATGATGGTCTTGGTGCTGCACGGCGGCGAGGTGCGCCAACAAGTGCTCACCCTTGCCGAGTCGCTCAGCCAAGAGCAGCTCAGCGCCATCGCCAATCAGCTCAACGCCCTGTGCGAGGGGCTGGACGCCGAACAAATTCGCAGCCGCGTCAAGCAGCTGGAAAATGAGCTCGCCCGCGAGATCGGCGAGCTGATCGCCGACGTGATGGACGAGGCAGATCGAGCGCCCGCCCGCTTCGTCTACCGCGAGGGCTTGAGCGAGGTGCTGACGCGCTTCACCGAGAGCGTCGGCGTGCAACAAGCCATCCGCGCCGTTGAAGAGCCGCAAATCCTGCAAGCCATCGTAGCCGAGCTGCCCGACCAAGCCATCGGGCAGGTGCGCGTCATCATCGGCGGCGAGGGGCGCTGGCAGGACGTCCAGCATCTGGGCATGGTGATCAGCCGCTATGGCGTGCCCGCCCAGACGACCGGCGCCTTGCTGGTGCTGGGTCCGACGCGGATGCGCTACGGGCGCGCCGTGGCGACCGTGCGCTACGTGGCGGGCTTGATCAGCGGCATGTTGCTCACCGTCTACGGCGAAGGCGAGGAACGTCACGAGAACGGCTGAGCGACCGATCAAAAAAACGGCGCGGATCGCTACGATCCGCGCCGTCGCTTCGAGGCATCCCCGCCTCAGTCGACCACTTCGCCCTCGACCACGTCTTCCTTACGGCGACCGTCCGGCTCTTGGTTGGGCGCGCCGCCCACGTTCGGCTGACCGTACATGCTGGCGCCGATCTGCTGGACGCTGCGCTGCAGCTCCTCAACGGCGCTGCGCAGCTGCCCCTGATCGCTGCCTTGGCTCGCCTTCTTGACCGCCTCGATCTGCTTCTCGATGCTGGACTTGAGCGCGCCATCGATCTTATCGCCGTAATCGCGCAGCGCCTTCTCCGCCGCGTAGACCGTGCTATCGGCCAAGTTCTTCAGCTCGATCTCCTGCTTGCGGCGCTCGTCGGCGGCGCGGTTGCGCTCGGCTTCCTTGATCATACGCTCGATCTCAGCCTCGCTCAAGCCGCTGGAGGCGGTGATGGTGATGTGCTGCGAGCGCCCGGTCGCCTTATCGACCGCCGAGACGTTCAGGATGCCGTTGGCATCGATATCGAAGGTCACCTCGATCTGCGGCACGCCGCGCGGCGCCGGCGGGATGCCATCGAGGATGAAGCGACCGAGCGTCTTGTTGTCGGCAGCCATCGGGCGCTCGCCCTGCACCACGTGAATCTCGACTTGAGTCTGGTTGTCCGACGCCGTCGAGAAGACCTGCGACTTGCGCACCGGGATGGTGGTGTTGCGCTCGATCAGGGGCGTCGCCACGCCGCCGAGCGTCTCGATGCTGAGCGTGAGCGGCGTCACGTCCAAGAGCAGCACGTCTTTGACCTCGCCGCTCAGCACGCCCGCCTGAATCGCCGCGCCGACCGCCACCACCTCATCCGGGTTGACGCTCTTGTTGGGCTCTTTGCCGAAGAGCTTCTTGACCGCCTCTTGAATGGCGGGCATACGGGTCATGCCGCCCACCAGCACGACTTCGTCAATGTCGCTCGCCTTGACCCCGGCATCCTCAAGGGCGCGGCGGACGGGCTCCATGCTGCGCTCGATCAGATCGGCGGTCAGCTGCTCCAGCTTGGCGCGCGTCAGCTGCATGACCAAGTGCTTCGGACCGCTGGCATCCGCCGTGATGAAGGGCAGGTTGATCTCCGCCTGCATGGTCTGGGAGAGCTCTTTCTTGGCGTTCTCAGCCGCCTCTTTCAGGCGCTGGAGCGCCTGACGGTCGTTGCGCAAGTCGATGCCCTGCTCGCGCTTGAATTCGTCGGCGAGCCAGTTGATGATGCGGTTATCGAAGTCGTCGCCGCCCAAGTAGGTATCGCCGTTGGTCGCCTTGACCTCGAAGACGCCGTCGCCCACGTCCAAGATCGAGATATCGAAGGTGCCGCCGCCCATGTCGTAGACCGCGATGGTCTCGTCGCCTTTCTTATCCAAGCCGTAGGCGAGCGCCGAGGCGGTCGGCTCGTTGATGATGCGCAGCACCTCCAAGCCGGCGATGCGCCCGGCATCTTTGGTGGCGTTGCGCTGGCTATCGTTGAAGTAAGCGGGCACCGTGATCACGGCTTGGTTGACGTCCGTGCCGAGAAATGCTTCGGCATCCGCCTTCAGCTTGCTCAGAATCATCGCGCTGATCTCCGGCGGGCTGTATTCCTTGCCGCCCATGATCACGCGCACATCGCCGTTGGGCGCTTCGGTCACCTTGTAGGGGACGATCTTCATGGCGCGCTGGACTTCCGGGTCGCTGAATTTGCGCCCCATGAAGCGCTTGATCGAGAAAATGGTGTTCTCCGGGTTGATGACGGCTTGGCGGCGCGCCGCTTGCCCCACCAAACGCTCGCCCGTCTTAGGGTTGACGGCGACCACCGAAGGCAACAAGCGGCTGCCCTCGCTAGTGGGGATGACCGTCGGCTGTCCGCCTTCCATCACCGCCATGACCGAGTTGGTCGTGCCGAGATCAATACCGATTACCTTTGCCATATGTCCTTATCTCCTCACCTCTGTAGAGTATGGTTGCTTCAAGTGCTGTGCGGTGAGGATCGCCTCACCTTCTGCCTTGACGAGAAATCACTCTGCCACGCGCACCAGCGCCGGGCGAATTAGCCGCTCGCCATAGCGGTAGCCCTTCTGCAGCACCGCGCAAACGTGCCCACTGGCGACCCCGCTGTTCGGCTCCTGCCCGATTGCCTCGTGGCAGCTCGGATCGAACGCCTGACCGAGCGGATCGAGCTGAGTCAGGTTGGCGCTCTCCAGCAGGCTGATCAGCTTGCGATGGATCAGGACGAAGCCCTTGAGCGTCTCATCCTCGGCGCGCTCCTGCGGGAGGCTGCCGAGCGCGCGCTCGAAGTCGTCGACGACGGGCAGCAGGCGCCGTAGCGTCTCGATGGTGGCGTTCTGAGCGATTTCCTCGCGCTCTTTTTCGGCGCGCTTGCGGTAGTTATCGAATTCAGCCAGCGTCCGTCGCCAACCGCTCAGATATTCATCGGCTTTGCGGCGGGCTTCCTCCAGTTGTGCTTCCAGCGGGGCGCTTTCCACGCTGACCGTCGGCGTCTCAGCCGCTTCGGGCGTTTCAGCTGCGTTTTGATCAGTCATCTCGCTCATGGGCGGCGCTTTCTCTCTCCGATCTGTATAGTGGCATTAGGGCGCGCCACAGTCAGCGCGCCACACAATCTCACGCCTAGAACATAGCGCACCTGTAATAGAATTGCGTAAATAAAGGCATAGATTCTGACAAGAATCCCGCCCGCCGATCAAAAAAGGCAGCCGCCGCTGCCTTTTCCGTCGCTCACGGACGCGCCTACAGCAAGCCGACCTTGCTGTGATCGCCCAAGGTCAGCGAGAGCACGCGCGGGCGCGCCGCCGCCCGATTCAGCACCACGTTGCGCCCGATCAGGCTATCTTGGATGCGCGCCTCGATATCGCGGATCAGGGTGTGCTCCAAGACGATGCTGTATTCGATCTCGCAGTTCTCCACCACCGTGTGGTGGTAGATGCTGGTGAACGGACCGACGTAGCTGTTGACGATGCGCGCCTCCTCGCCGATGATGGTGGGTCCGCGCACCACGCTGTTGATGATCTGGGCGCCGCGCTCGACCGTCACGCGCGAGTCGACCTGTGAGTTGCCGTCTATCTGCCCGGCGATGTAGGGCTTCAGCTCCTCGAGGACGAGGCTGTTGGCGCGCAGCATGTCGATCGGCTTGCCGGTATCGATCCACCAGCCCCGATGCACGTGCGGATAGACGGTGTAGCCGTGATCGATCAGCCACTGGATGGCGTCGGTGATCTCCAGCTCGCCGCGGAAGGAGGGCTGAATGTGCCGAATCGCCTCGAAGATGTGCGAGTCGAACATGTAGATGCCCACCAGCGCCAAGTTGCTGGGCGCCACCTTGTAGAGCGGGTTGCGCCCCGGCTTTTCGATCAGCTGCTCCACGCGCCCATCCGCCGCAAGCTTGGCGATCCCGTAATGTTCGGGCTGCTCCACTTCGGTCAGCACGATTTGGCTGTTCCAATCGGGGTGATTGGCGAAGTCGGCGATCAGCGGGCTGATGCCGCCTTGAATCACGTTATCGCCCAAGAACATCACGAAGCGCTCCGTCCCGATGAAGTCTTGGGCGATCTGGACGGCGTGCGCCAAGCCGCGCGGCGCATCTTGTGGGATATAAGTCACTTGCACGCCGAAGCGCGCGCCATCGCCGACCGCCTCGCGGATTTCGGGCGCGGTATCGCCGACCACGATGCCGATCTCGCGGATGTCGGCGTCGCGGACGGTCTCGATGACGCGGAAGAGGACGGGCTTATTGGCGAGGGGCATCATCTGTTTGGCGCGCGTGTAGGTCAGCGGATACAAGCGCGTGCCTTTGCCGCCGCTGAGGATCAAACCTTTCATGAGTTAGACCTTTCCGTAGGTGCTGAGCAAGGAATCGCGCGGCGCGTTGGTCAGCGCCACGCCGATGATGCGCGCGTTGACGCGCGTGAGCGCCTCCTTAGCGCGCTGAGCGTGATCGCGGCGCGTGGCGCCCGCCTGTAAGACCAGCAACACGGCATCCAGCTTGGTGGCGAGCAGCGGCGCATCGGCGGCGGCGAGGACGGGCGGCGCATCGAAGAGGACGTAATCCGCCTGCGCCCTGAGCGCCGCGATCAGGGCTTCCATGCGCTTGCTGCCCAGCAAATCGGCGGGGTTGGGGACGGGCGCGCCGGCGGTCAGCACGCGCAGCCCCTCCACGGGCGTGGGCTGCAGCGGCAGCGCCTCGGCGGGCAGATTTTCGAGGAGCGCCGCGCTCAGCCCGCGCTCATTGGGCAGCTTCCAGAGCGCGCCTTGCGAGGGGCGGCGCAGATCGGCATCCACGAGGATGACGCGGCTGCCGCCCTGCGCCATCGTCACCGCCAAATTGGCCGCCGTGCTGCCCTTGCCCTCATCGGCGGCGGCGGAGGTGATCAGCAAGGTGTGGATGGGCTGATCGAGGGCGCTGAACTGGATGTTGGTGCGCAGCACGCGGAACGCCTCTGCAGCGGGCGCGCGCGGGTCTTTGAGGGTGATCAGATCGGTCATGGGTGGCTCCGTAGCTCAGTCAGAGGCGGGCAGGGCGCCCAGCACAGGCAGATTCAGGGCGCGCTCGACGTCTTCGCGGCGGCGCAGGATGTTGGCGCTGAGGTACTCAAGGGCGAAGAGCGCGCTCCCGCCGAGCAGGATGCCCAGCAAGGCGCCGGCGGCGACGTTGAAGGCGGTGTTCGGGCGGAACAGGCTGAGGGCGGGCTGATCGATCAGCTCGGCGTTGATGCGATCCTCAAGGCGGATCGGGGCGTTGGATTGGTTGCGCCACTGCACGAACTGCTCGCCGTAGGTGCGCGCCACTCTGCCCGCCAGCGCCATATCGGGCATATCCACATCGATGTTGATCAGCAGCGTATCCAAATTGGTGGAGACGGTGACCATGCTGCGCAGCTGGGCGGGCGTCAGATCGAGGTTGAGGGCGCGGATGACGTCTTCGGCGCGCTCGTCGGCGTCGAGGCGGGTCGCCCAGCTGCTCATCAGCTGTTTGAGGGTCTGCGCCAAGCCGAAGTCGTTGCGGGCGGGCTGGATCAGGATTTTTTGGGTGGCGCGGTAGATGGGCGTCTGCAGGCGGCTGAAGATGAAGGCGCTGCCCGCCGTGAGCGCCACCGCCAAGACGATCAGCCAGCCGCGCCGCGCCAAAATACGGACGTAATCGGAAAGTTGCATCGTTTACCTCTCACAACGGGCGCGATTATAACAGAGTCGCGCCGTTCTGTCAGCCGAGCGGCTACCCTTGCCCGCCCTTTTGGGCTATACTCTGCCTGAACTCAATCAGGCGATCAGCCACTACTTATTATGCTATATATGCAAGGAGCTTTTGCAGCTGTGAGCAAGACCAAGACCAAGAGCGTCCGTGCCGAGTTCACCGAGTTCGATCAGCGCGTGGGCAAGGCGTGGAGCCTGCACATTCAGGGGCAATCCGAGGCCGCCATCGCCGAATTCAGGAAATTGGTGGACGAATGGGGCGATCACATCGATGCCAACTACGGGCTCGCCCTCGCCTATAAGGGCGCCAAGCGCTACGATCAAGCCCGCGAGCAGTTTCAAAAAGTGCGCGAGTACATCGAGGCGGAGCGCGCGCGGCACACCGGCGAGGATAACTCGCGCTTCCATATGCTGCTGCGCATGATCGATCAGCACCTCGCCACGCTGAGCTGACCATGCCCAAGCGCGAGCGCCTTGAGCGCGCCATCAACGGCGACCTGCCCGACCGACCGCCCGTCGCCTTGTGGCGGCACTTCCCCGTCGACGATCAGCGCCCGCCCGACTTCGTCGAGTCGCTGCTGAGCTTTCAACGCCAGTACGATTGGGATTTCATCAAGGTGACGCCCGCCAGCAGCTACTGCCTGCTCGATTACGGCGCGCAGGATGAGTGGGTCGGCTCGTTGGAGGGGACGAATCGCTACGCGCGGCGCGTCGTCAAGCGCTCCGCCGATTGGCTCGATCTGCGCCCGCTCGATCCGACGCGCGGCGCGCTCGCGGCGCAAGTGAGCGCCCTGCGCCTGCTCAAAGAGGCGCTCAAAGACTCCGACACGCCCTACGTCATGACGATCTACAGCCCCCTGGCGCAAGCGAAGAATCTGGCGGGCTTAGAGACGCTCATCCTGCACCTGCGCAGCGCGCCCGAACGCCTGCACACCGCCCTGAACACCTTGACCGAGAGCACCGTGCGCCTCATCGAGGCGATCCGACCGACCAAGCCCAGCGGCATCTTCTACGCCGCTCAGCTGGCGGACTACGCTCACCTGAGCGAGGCGGAATACCGCGAGTTCGGGCAGCCCTACGATCTGCGCATCCTTGAGGCGCTGCCCAGCGAGTGGTGGCTGAACATCCTGCACATCCACGGCGACTCGCCCATGCTGGAGCTGTTCACGGCATACCCCGCGCAAGTGGTCAACTGGCACGACCGCAGCAGCGCCGTCTCGCTGGCTGAGGGCAAGCTCAAATTCAAGGGCGCGGTCTGCGGCGGCGTCGGGCAGTGGAGTCCGCTGCACAACGGCACGCCGACCGAAGTACGGGCGCAGGCGCGCGAGGCAATCGAGCAGACGGGCGGGCGGCGCTTCATCCTCTCGACGGGCTGCGTGATGCCGATCACCACGCCGCTCGCCAACATCCGCGCGCTGCGCCACGCCGTCGAGACGGGCTAGGGAGCGCGCCATGCCGATTCGGGTCATTGGCGGCATCGCCAAGGGGCGCAAACTCAAGCCCGTGCCGGGCGGCGGCACGCGCCCGATCATGGATCGGGTTAAGGAGGCGCTCTTCAGCATCCTCGGCGAGCGCGTGGTGGAGGCGAACTGCCTCGATCTGTACGCCGGCACGGGCAGCGTCGGCATCGAGGCGCTCAGCCGCGGAGCGGCGCACGTCACCTTCGTCGATAACGCCAAGCTCGCCATCCAGACCATCAAGGCGAATCTGCTGCACGTCGGTTTGGATGGCTTCGCCGAGGTGCTGCGCACCGACGCCCGCGACTATCTGCGCGCCCCGCCCAGCCAGCCTTTCGAGCTGATCTACATCGCGCCGCCGCAATATCAGGGCTTGTGGCTGGAGACTCTCAATCTGCTCGACGCCAACATCGAGCACCTATCCCTAGACGGCTGGGCGATTGTCCAGATCGACCCGCAGGAGAAGGAGGCAGTCAGTTTGCAGCACCTGCGGGCTATCGATGAGCGCAAGTACGGCAACACGCTGCTCTGGTTTTTCGAGCGCCCTAGCACATGAGCTTTTAAGGAGCTTGCCCATCGTGCCTGAACCGATGAACGCCGAGACCCTCGCCCTCTTTGAGCGGGTCGTGACCGACTTGCTGAGCGCCTTCGAGGTGGAGCGCCCGCCCGTGCCGCTAGAGCTGATGCTACAACGTCCGCGCCCGACCATGTGGCAAGAGGTCAAGCTGGATGAGCTGTCGCTCTCGTTCATCAGTCTGGAGCATCCCTTCAGCCCGCGTATGTCCATCGCGCGGCTGCTGGTGCGCCATCTGTGCCGCTGCGCGTGGGGCGCCGAGCGCGGCTTAGCGCCCTATGCAGAGGACGACGAGGCAGTGCGCGCCTTGGCGCGCGCCATCGTGATGCCGCGCGCCATGCTGGAGGCGTTGCCCGCCGCGCAGCGCACGCCGCAAAATCTGAGCGCGCGCTTCGAGGCGCCCGAGCGCGACGTGGCGCTGCGGCTGAGCGAGCTGGGCTTGAGCGGCTAGGCGCCGGCTTGCAAGGTCGCCACGAAGAGCAGCCAGCCGACGATCAGCAGCACCACCGCCGCCCCTGCCGCGAGGTACTGCGGCGGGATGCGCCGTCCCTTGCGCTCAGGCGGCACCTCGCCAAATTTGGCGACCAGCTCCTTAGCGAAGGTGCGCACATCTTTCTGACGGCGCATGGGCGATTTATCAATCGCCTGAGTCACGATCATGTTGATATCGCTGCTCAGATCGGTGCGATCCAGCGGCGGGATGGGCAGCAGGCGCACGTCTTGGCGCACGTCCTCAGGGCGGCGCAGGCGGTAGATATAAGGCGGGCGCCCTTTGAGCATCTCGTAGAGCAGCACGCCCAAGCCATAGACGTCGGTCTGGGCGCCGTACTGCCCTTTTTCGCGGTCGATCAGCAGCTCCGGGGCGATGTAAGCCGCCATGCTGTAGCGCTCTAGCTCATCGAAGTTGATGTCGGTGGGCGGCGCGGCGAGGCTCAAGTCCATCAGCAGCGGGCGCGGGATGCCGTCGCGGTCGTAGCGGATCAGGATCGTATCCGGGCTCAGATTCAGCACCAAGTGTTGCGCCTTGCCGTGAATGAAAGCGACGGCGGCGGCGACGCTGATGGTCAGCCAGGCGGCGTGCAGGTACCACGGCTGCGGGTTCTTCAAGAGCGCATCGCGCAGGAACTCGCCCTCAGTGTGCGCGTAGACGATGTAATACTTCATCTCGTTGCCGAAAGCGACCTTGCCGTAGGGGCGCTGCTTGACGTTAGCATCGCCCACTAGGTAGGGCGGCTGCAAGACGGGCAGCATCGGATGCCCGCCTGACTCGTTCAGCTTCGCCATCAGGATGGCTTCGCGCTTGAGCAGCTCCTCGCAGCCGTTGTGGGCAACCTTGATCAAGATCGGCTTAGGCTTGTTCTTGATGCGCCGCCGCGCCTCGTAGAGCGCGCCCGTCTTCATGACGCGGATCAGGCGCGTGATCTCGATATCGCCCAAGAAATCGCCGTAATCGAAGATCACCGAGAGCTCGCCCGCCTCCGAGATGCGCGCCGACCCCCACACGCTGAACATCGGCGTGATCGTCTCACTTCTAGGACAGTAGCGTTTCATGCTTTCCTCACCTCGCTCCACCTGCTGCGCTCAGCTTAGCACACTTGAGGGCTTTGCGGCAAGACGCGCCTCGGGTAAAAACTCTTGCTTGACAAACGCCCGCAAGTGTGCCATCATGGGCTATCTTTTCCGCATTGCTACTAACTTAGTACTGAATCCGTGTTGTGTCAAGCCGTGAGCCGACGTTTGGGAGAGCCCGCCAATGCTTGAGTATGTGAACCGTCCGCCCCGTATTCAGCCAGAGCTGCCCTCTGGCGAGATCGATATCCCACAACCGCCCACGCCCTCCAACACCTCCGCCCAGCAGTTGCTCATCACGGTCGCCATCCCGCTGATCACCATTCTGGGCTACGTCCTGGTCAGCGGTGGGCGCGGCGGCAATGCGCTGTTCGTCTTGCCGATGGCGATCTCGGTCATGGCGACCAGCGTGCTGGCAGTTTTCCAGTACCTGCGCGATCGGCGCATCGATAAAGAGCGCCGCGAGGCATACGCCCGCCTGCTGATCGAGATGCGCCGCGAGATGATGGCATCGCACGATAAGCAGCGCGCCTTCTACATCCACAACAACCCGGATATGGATACGATCATGGCGATGGTCGGCGGCGGCGAGGGCGCCGACGAATCGCGGCTGTGGGAGCGCCGCGTCGACGATAATGACTTCGGCGCCATCCGCCTCGGCATGGGCTCAATGCCCTCGACGGTCGTCTACCGCATCGATACGCAGGATGCCACCGCCCCTCAAATGCCCGACGCCAAGCGCCTAGCAGAAGACTCGCTGATCGTCCACAACATCCCGATCACCATCACCTTGCGCCCGCGCTTGGGCGAGGACGATCCCAGCTCGTTGGATAGCAAAGGCACGGCGCTGGGCATCAAGATTCCGTCGGTCGGGCGCTATGCCATCGGCGTGGCGGGCGCCGATACCGCCCGCACCAGCGATTTCGTGCGCGCTATGCTGGTCAGCTACACGGCTTTCCACTCGCCCAACGATACGCGCCTGTACGTCATCGGCGCCGCCGACCGCCAAAAAGATTGGGATTGGGCGCGCTGGCTGCCGCACTGCAACACCAGCCGCAACGACTCCGGCAAGGGCGATCTGCTCGCCTTTGAGCCGCGCAAGACCCGCCGCATCTGGGATTTGCTCCAAAATGAGCTGCAACGCCGCGCCCTGCGCGCCGAAGATGAAGACGCCGGCGATGTGACCTTGCCCTTCATGGTCGTGGTCGTCGATGCGCTCTCCCAAGCCGCCGACTCGCCCCTGCACAGCCTCAGCACCGAGGCAGCCGTGGCGCTCCTGCTCACGCGCGGGGCGCAATTGGGCGCGGCGGTCATCTTCGTGGTGCCCGAGCGCGATCAAATCCCCAGCGAATGCCGCGCCATCATCGAGCTGGACGTCGTCGATGAGACGCCCATGTTCCGCTACGCCGAGATCGGGCTGAACTCGATGCGCTACGACGGCATCGCCGATGCCATCAGCGAGCGCAACGCCGACGACCGCTTCGCCCGCAAGCTGGCTTCTAAGATGGTGCGCGCCACCTTCGGCGCCGACGTCGCCACCTCCGTCAACCTGCTAGAACTCTTCAGCATCCTCGATAATAAAAACTACGACCGCCCCAACGCCTTCCCGCTGCTGCAATGGTGGCGCGAAAGCCGCAAGCCCGAAAAAGCTGAGTGGCTGCGCGTGCCCATCGGCTTGATGGCGGGCAACAAAGTCCGCTCGCTGACCTACGCCGCCGATATTGACGGCGTTCACGGCATGATCGCCGGCACGACCGGTTCGGGCAAATCCGAGCTGCTGATCACCATCGTGGTCGGCTTGGCGATGCGCTACGATCCCAGCGTGGTCAACTTCGTGCTGGCAGACTACAAAGGCGGCACCGCCTTCGATCCCTTCAAGCCCCTGCCGCACGCCGTGGACGTGGTCAGCAGCTTGAACGGCTTGGCGGGCGTGCGCACCTTCACCGCCACCAAAGCCGAGATGAACCGCCGCAGCAAAATGCTGGCGGATACCAACACCAAGCACATCGTCCACTACCGCCAGAAAAATCTGCACGAGACGCGCGAGCCGTTCCCCTTCCTCTTCATCATCGTGGACGAGTTCGCCGAGATGGTCAAGGAGAACCCCGATTTCAAGGGCTACCTCGACTCGATCACGCGCTTGGGACGCGCGCTGGGCGTCAGCCTGATCCTCGCCACGCAACGACCCGCCGGCGTGGTGACCGATCAGATGCGCTCCAACATCAAGTGGCGCATCTGCCTGCGCGTGGAGACGGCTGAAGACTCCCGCGAGCTGCTCAAGCGCTCCGACGCCGCCTTCCTGCCCAACAACATCCCCGGACGCGGCTACTTGCAGGTCGGCAACGAGAACGTCGAGCTGCTGCAGCTGGCGCGGGCGGGCGCGCCCTTCACCGGCGACCAAGAGACGGCTGAGCCGCCCGTCATCTGGCGCTCGCGGTCGAATCTGTCCGGCATGGTCGATGTCGCCGCCGTCGCAGCGCGCAGCGCCGCCGCCGAAGTGCCGACCATCTCCGACCTGCTGATCGCGCGCATGGCGCAGCTCGCCGCCGAAAACGATGACGTCGTGCCGCAGAAGAAGCCGTGGCCCGACCCGCTGCCCGTCAAGCTCTCGCTGGATATGGAGCGCCTGCCCGGCGACATCAAGCCCAACCCGAATCTGCCGCTCAACGGCGCCGTGATCGACTGGATGGAAGAGGATGAGCCCGATTGGCGCAACCCAATCGACTGGCGCGAACGCGCCATGCGCGCCCGCATCGGCTTGATCGATAACCCGGGCAACGCCGAGCAGCTGCCGCTCATCCTCGACTTCAATCGCGGGCATGTCGCCGTCTTCGGCGGCAGCGGCTGGGGCAAGACCTTCCTGCTGCGCACCTTGATCACCTCGCTGGCAGCCACCCACTCGCCCGCCGAGCTGCACATCTACATCCTCGACTTCGGCGGCAAGGGCTTGGACGTGGTGCGCGACTTGCCGCACGTCGCCTCTTACGCCCTGCCCAGCCAAGATGAGCGCGTCACCGCCATCATGCGCCGCATTCAGGACGAGCTGGAACAGCGCAAGGCGTTGCTCAGCCAGACCCGCACCGATAACATCGCCGAATACAACGTCGCCCATCCGCACAAGCCCGTCCCCGCCATGCTGGTGGTGATCGATAACTTCATGGAGCTGCGCGAGTCGTACGAGGCGCTGCTGCCCGAACTGACCACCTACGTGCGCGACGGGCGCGCCAACGGCGTGTACTTCATCTTCACCTCGCAGCAGCCCAACGCCATCCCCAACAAGATGTTCAACATGATCACCGAGCGCCTGACCTTCCGCCTGCCCGACGTCAGCGAGTATCAGGGCGTGGTCGGGCGCGTCGGCTCGCAGCTGCCGGAGATCGGCGGGCGCGGCTTCATCCAGCACGACGGACAAGCCCTCGAAATGCAGATCGCCCTGCCCATCAGCCTGACCGTCGAGGATGAGCAGGCGGGCTTGGATAACACCAAGAAATTGGCGCTGCTGGTGGAGCGGATGAACAAAGCCTGGGGCGAGCGTCCGCGCCCACAGAGCGTCGACTTGGTCAAGGCGCTCTCGCTGATGGAGCTCTTCGAGCTGCTCGATAAGCGCGAGTACAAAACCGTCATGGACTTCCCGATCCTCGAGTGGTGGCGCGAGAGCCGCAAAGCCAGCAAAGCTGAGTGGATCAAAGCGCCCATCGGCTTGGTGACGGGCAACAAAGTCCGCTCCATCGTCTTCGATCAGAACGTCGATGGCGTGCATGGCATGGTCGCCGGCACGACCGGTTCGGGCAAGTCCGAGCTGCTGCTCACGCTGGTGGCGGGCGTCGCGATGCGCTACGATCCCAGCGTGGTCAACTTCATCCTAGCCGACTACAAAGGCGGCAGCGCCTTCACGCCGGTGGAGGCATTGCCGCACGCGGTCGATATCGTCACCAACCTGCAGGGCATGGCGGGCGCGCGCACCTTCACCGCCATGCGCGCCGAGATGAACCGCCGCTCCGCCCTGCTCGCCGCCACCTCCACCAAGCACATCGTGGAGTACCGCCAAAAGAATCTGCACGAGACGCGCGAACCCTTCCCCTTCCTGTTCGTGATCGTGGACGAGTTCGCCGAGATGGTCAAGGAGAACCCGGAGTTCAAGGGCAACCTCGACTCGATCACGCGCTTGGGGCGCGCGCTGGGCTTGTTCCTGATCCTCGCCACGCAGCGCCCCGCCGGCGTGGTGACCGATCAGATGCGCTCCAACATGAAGTGGCGCGTCTGCCTGCGCGTGGAGACCGGCGCCGACTCGCGCGAGTTGCTCAAGCGCGAAGACGCCGCCTACCTGCCCAACACCGTGCCGGGGCGCGGCTACATTCAGGTCGGCAACGATAACATCGAGCTGATGCAGGTGGCGCGCGCCGGCGGTCCGTACAGCGGACCCCTGCCCGACTATCTGCAGGATAAATACAGCGGCGATGTCCCTGCCCTGACCGACGTCCTCTCCTACATGATGCGCCATATGCTGCAGACCAACCCGGACGTGCTGGAGCAGAAAAAGCCCTATCCCGATCCGCTGCCGCGCCTGCTCACCCTCGATCAGCAGCGCCTTGAAAAGGACTTTGAGGATAACCCGCTCATGCCGCTCAGCCGCGCCATGTCCGATTGGGCGGCGGGACGCGGCGCATGGACGGGCGTCGATTGGGCGCGCAACGGGATGCGCGCAGCGGTCGGCTTGATCGACAATCCCGCCCGCGCCGAGCAGCTGCCGCTGACCCTGAACTTCAATCGCGGGCACGTGATCGCCGTGGGCGCCAGCGGCACGGGCAAGACCGTCCTGCTGCGCACAGTGGCGATGGCGCTGGCTGCCACGCACTCGCCCAAAGAGCTGCACATCTACATGATGGACTTCGGCGGCAAGGGTCTGGATGTGCTGCTGGAGTTGCCGCACGTCGCCTGCTCGATCTACCCCTCGGAGGACGACCGCGTCTCGGCGTTGCTGCGCCGCCTCTCGGACGAGCTGGAGCAGCGCAAAGCCTTGCTCAGTCAGGCGCGCGCCGAAGATTTGGCGATCTTCAACACCCAGTACCCCGATAAGGCGCTGCCCGCCATCTTGGTGCTGATCGATAACTTCGCCGAGTTCCGCGAGAACTACGAGAATCTGCTGCCCGAACTGACCGCCATCGTGCGCGATGCCCGCGCCAACGGCATCCACTTCCTCGTCACCACGCAGCAGATCGGCTCAGTCCCCAGCAAGCTCTACAACATGTTCGCCATGCGCCTCGCCTTCAAGCTGACCGACTCGACCGAGTACTCGATGATCGTCGGGCGCAACATGCCCAACCTGCCCGATATCCCCGGGCGCGGCTTCGTGCCTGTGGAGAACGAGCCGCTGGAGATGCAAGTTGCCCAGCCGATCACGGTCACGAAAGCGGAGGCAGAGCACGGGCTGGACGTCCTGAAGAAGCTCTCGCGCATTGTGGAGGGCATGAAAGCCGCTTGGGGCGAGCGTCCCGTGCCGCAGAGCGTCGATCTGGTGCGCCAGCTCTCGCTGACAGAGCTCTTCGAGCTGCTCGATAAGCGCGAGTACAAGTCGGTCATGGACTTCCCGATCCTCGAGTGGTGGCGCGAGAGCCGCAAGCCGGAAAAAGCCGAGTGGCTCAAGGCGCCGGTCGGCTTGGTGACGGGCAACAAAGTCCGCTCGCTGATCTTCGATCAGCAGATCGACGGCGTGCATGGCATGGTCGCCGGCACGACCGGCTCGGGCAAGTCCGAGCTGCTGCTGACCGTGGTGGCAGGTCTGGCCATGCGCTACGATCCGAGCGTGGTCAACTTCATCCTAGCCGACTACAAAGGCGGCAGCGCCTTCGATCCCTTCAAGGGCTTGCCGCACGCAGTCGATATCGTCACCAACTTGCAAGGTTTGGCCGGCGCGCGCACCTTCACCGCCATGAAAGCCGAGATGAATCGGCGCTCCGCCCTGCTCGCCGTCACGCAGACCAAGCACATCGTCGATTACCGCAAGCGCAATCTGCACGAGCGCCGCGAGCCGTTCCCCTTCCTGTTCGTGGTGGTGGACGAATTCGCCGAGATGGTCAAGGAGAACCCGGAGTTCAAGGGCAGCCTCGACTCGATCACGCGCTTGGGACGCGCGCTGGGCGTCTGCCTGATCCTCGCCACGCAGCGCCCCGCCGGCGTGGTGACCGATCAAATGCGCTCCAACATCAAGTGGCGCATCTGCCTGCGCGTGGAGACCGGCGACGACTCCAAAGAGCTGCTCAAACGCGCCGACGCCGCCTTCCTGCCCAATAACATCCCCGGTCGGGCGTTCTTGCAGGTCGGCAACGATAACCTCGAACTGATGCAAGTGGCGCGCGCCGGCGGTCCGTACAACGGCGCGCTGCCGGACTTCCTCAAGCACCTGCGCGAGGATAAAGATAGTGCCGATGAGCTGTTCCTCTCCAACATCCTGACCGCCGTCATGAAGCGCTTGGCGGAGGAGAATGAGGACGTCAAGCCGCAGCCCAAGCCCTATCCCGATCCGTTGCCGACCCGCCTGACCCTCGATCAGACTGCCCTTGAGGGCGAGCGCAAGCCCAATCCGCTCTTGCCGCTCAGCCCCGCCCTGATCGATTGGCGCGAGGGGCGCGGCGCTTGGCGCGGCATCGATTGGAAGAAAGACGCCATGCGCGCCACCATCGGCTTGGTCGATAACCCGCTGGAAGCGGCTCAAATGGCGCTCCAGCTCGATCTGACCAAAGGGCACGTCGTGGTCATCGGCGCCTCTGGCATGGGCAAGACCTTCATGCTGCGCACGCTGGTGATGGCGCTGGCTGCCACCCACTCGCCTGAAGAGCTGAACATCTACATCATGGACTTGGGCGGCAAGGGCTTGAGCGTCCTCAACGAGCTGCCCCACGTCAGCGCGCCGACCATCAACTCCGGCGAGGATGAGCGCATCCAGCGCCTGCTGCGCCGCGCCGCCAGCGAGATCGAGCGCCGCCGCGACCTCCTCAGCAAGGCGCGCGCCGATAGCCTCTTCGATTACAACGCCGCCAATCCCGACCGCGTCATCCCCGCCATGCTGATCCTGATCGATAACTTCGCCGAGTTCCGCGAGAACTACGAGCCGCTCCTGCCCGATCTGATCAGCGTCATCCGCGACGGGCGCGCCAACGGCGTCCACTTCGTGGTCACCGCAGACTCATCGGGCGTCTTCACCACCAAGCTCTTCAACCTGTTCACCGAGCGCCTCGCCCTCAAGCTCAACGACGCCGCCGACTACATGAACATCATCGGGCGCGTGCAGGGCGTGCCACAAGACCCTGGCCGCGGCTTCGCCCTGCGCAACAAGCAGGCGCTGGAGATGCAGATCGCCGTCCCGATCTCGCTCAGCAAGGAGGATGAAGAGGTTCGCAAGCTGGACGACACCAAGAAACTCGCCCAGCTGGTCGAGCTGATGGCGAAAGCTTGGGCGGGACGTCCGCGTCCGAGCGGCATCGATATCCTGCGCAAGGTCATCCCGCTCAGCACCGTCCTGCCTGAGCGCCCGCACGGCGCAGCCGTCGAGACGCTGCTGGGCATCGAGGATAGCAACCTTGAGCCCGCCGCCTTCGACCTGCAGGCGCGCGGTCCGCACTTCGTCATCATCGGACCGCCCCTCAGCGGCAAGACCACGACTCTGCGCACGTGGGCATTGGCAACCGCCGCCCTCTACGACCCCGCTCAGGTCATGTTGGTGCTGGTGGACTTGCGCCAACGCTTCTTCCGCTACGGCGGGCGCACCAGCAAACACAGCCTCGCCGACTTGCCGCACGTGGTCGCCACCGTCTCCACGCCTGAGGAGATGGCGCAAGTGGTGGCGAACTTGCGCGTCGAGTTCGAGACGCCCGAAGAGGCGCGCCAAGGGCATCCGCGCCGCGAGGTGTTCTTCCTCGCCGATAACTACGACGACTTCGGCAGCGCTTTCGGGCGCGGCAGCCTGCTCAGCGATCTGGCGGTCATGGCGAACAAGTACGGTCCGGATGGCTTCCACGCCGTGCTGTGCGGCTCGTCCAGCATCCTGCGCGGGCAAGACGACTTCCTGCGCCGCGCCCTGGAGTCGCGCTTCGCGCTCGGCTTGGATAGCGGCGAATCGGCGAACTCGCTGGGCGCGCGCTTGCGCTCCAGCACGGAGGAATTCCCGCCCGGTCGCGGCTACATCGTGCGCAGCAACCGCGCCATCCTGATGCAAGTCGCCACGCCGCAAGATGACGGCGACGCCACGATGGAAGAGGCGCTCGACCGCTGGGTGGCGCGCATCTGCGCCAAGTATCCGACGCGCGCCCAGTGGCTCGCCGATCTGGTGCCCGAGCTGCGCCAAGAAGCGGCGATGCAGCCCGTGGCGGCCTCGCTGGCGGCAGCGGCGGCAAGCCTCGCCGTGACCGCCGATGAGCTGGCGCGTCGCGCCGCTCAAGCGCCCGACGTCGACTTGAAGAAGCTAGAGCAGGAGCGCGCCGCCTCCGCCACCGCCGCCGTGAGCGCCCAAAAGAGCATCGAGGAACTGGAGAAAGAACTCGAAGCGGCGGCTACTGTGGCGCCCAAGCCCACGCCCGTCAAGCTCAGCCAAGAGGAGATTGATCGGCGCAAGGCGGAGGCGGAAGCGCGCAAACGCGCCGCCGCCGAAGCAGCCGGCGGCAACGGCGGTAGCGGCGCTCAAGGCGTCCCGACGACGCCCGAAGGCGCCGCCAAGCCTCAGAGTGGCGATTAAGCTAGGCGAGGGCTGCTCTGCCGCGCAGGGCAGCCCACCCTTTGCGATCTGTCATAGAAAGGATCGACTCAATGGCTCGTCTGGTGGTGACTATCTCATCCGATTTATTCGATAACCCTGAGCAGGAAGCCTCCGTGCGCGAGAATCTGCCCGTGCGCACCTTGATCGAAGAGACGCTCAAGGAATTCAACCTGCCTGAGGATGCCCTCTACGCCCTGCGCATCGAGAGCAGCGGCAAACTGCTCGATCCTGAAAAGACCCTCGAGCAGCAGGGCATCAGGACGGGCGCTCGGCTGGTCTTCAGCCGCGAGCGCCGCGCCCCCCGCCGCGAGACAGCCTTGCGCGGCAGCGCCTCGCGCGTCCTCTTCAGCACCAATAAGCGCCCCTACTTCCGCGAGGACTCGCGCGGAGATATCTTCAACATCGACTTTCAGCCCGCCATCATCGGGCGCCCCGATCACAGCAATCCCGCCAGCCGCGAGCTGTTGGCGGTCAATTTGGAGGGCTACGAGGGCGCCAAGAGCGTCTCGCGCTATCACGCTCGCCTCACCGAGGAGGGCGGGCAGTTCTACATCGAGAGCCTCGCCGAACATAACCCCGCCTATCTGAATGGCGAGCTGGTGCGCGTGGGCGATAAGCGCGTGATGTACCCAGGCGATAAGCTGCGCATCGGGCAGATCACCTTGACCTTCGGCTTGCGCAGCGGGCTGACTCAAAGCGTGTCCAACCCGCAGAGCTTCAACCCGCCGATCGAGCCGAACCCTAACTGATGACCGCGCGCCGACTCGCCCACTTGCTGCGGCGCGCGCCGTGGCTGATCTACCTGCCTCAGCGCCTGCTGCGCCCCTTCAACGCTCGTGTGACGGTCGGCGCAGTCGGCGCCGTCTTCGATGCGGAGGGGCGGCTGCTGCTCGTGGAGCATCTCTTTCATCCCCAGACGCCGTGGGGCTTGCCCGGCGGCAACCTGAACCGCGGCGAGACGCCCGATCAGACCGTCCGCCGCGAATTGCTCGAAGAGACCGCCCTGCGCGTGGAAGTGCTGCAGCCGCTCATCATCGCCCCGTCGCACTTGTGGCGGCATCACCTCGATGTGGGCTACTTGTGCCGCCTGAGCGCGCCCGATCAGCCCGTGCGCCTCAGCCGCGAGCTGCTGGACTATCGCTGGTTCGCCCCGCAGGAGGCGCTGCCGCCGCTCTCGCCTTTCCACGCTGAGGTCGTTCGGCGCGCCCTCGCCGCCCTAGCGATTCTTGATTGACCAATCGAAGCCGATCTCCGGATCGTCAAAGGGGATGCGGAACTCGTCCGGCGCCGCCGCGTTGTAGCTGTGCGTGACCGTGTAGAAGAGCAGCACCGGCTGATTGCCCAGCACCTGATAGCCGTGCGCGATCCCGCAAGGGATCAAGATCGAGACGGGGTTATCCTCCCCGGCGTAGACGACCATCGTCTGCCGATAGGTGGGCGAGTCGGGGCGGCGGTCGTACATGACCACGCGCGCCATGCCGCTCGCCACGTACCAGATGTCGTCCTGATGCTGATGCCAGTGGAAAGCCTTGATCACGTTCGGGTAGGTCTTGGTGACGGTGATCTGCCCGAAGCGGCGCAGCAGGTTATCGTCGTCGCGCAGAATCTCGCGCAGGTAGCCGCGATCGTCGCTGTGCGTCACCAATTTTTTGACCACCACATCGTGGATTGTGCCCATGCTATAGCTGAAACTCCCTGTTGGCTCAAGGTTGAAAGCGTCGCCCTTGAGCATAGCGCATCTCAGCCGATGGCGCAGCAGTCCTGTGCCTTGCCCCGCTTTTTGCGGCCTGTTCCGCCTGCGTGCTACAATCTGCTCACAGACGGGCTGTATGTAGCGAGCAAATCTCCCCGCATTCCGAGCGTGTGAACAGGAGTCCTTATGTTTGAAGATACCCGTGCGGTGATCGCTGCGCTTGGGCAGCAGCAGTACATCGCCTCTGATGAGATCGCCACCGTGCTGTTCTTGGCGGAGAAACTGGGCAAGCCCGTCCTCTCCGAAGGACCGGCGGGTGTCGGCAAGACCGAGCTGGGCAAAGCCTGGGCGAAGGCGACCAACCGCCGCCTGATCCGCCTGCAGTGCTACGAGGGCTTGGACGAGAAAAAGGCGCTCTACGAGTGGGAGTACGCCAAGCAGATGCTCTACACGCAGCTGCTGCGCGATAAACTCCAAGACCTGCTGCGCGACGCCGTCAGCCTCGCCGAAGCTGCCGACCGCCTCGCCGCCGAAGAGGACGTCTTCTTCTCGGATCGCTTCCTGCTGCCGCGCCCGCTCTTGGATGCCATCATCTCGCCGGAGCCCGCCCTGCTGCTGATCGACGAGATCGACCGCTCCGACGCCGAATTCGAGGCGTTCCTGCTGGAGGTGCTGAGCGACTTCCAAGTCTCCATCCCGGAACTCGGCACGATCACCGCCAAGCATCAGCCCATGGTCATCCTGACCAGCAACAACACCCGCGAGCTCTCTGAGGCGCTCAAGCGGCGCTGCTTGTACCTCTCCATCAACTACCCCAACCACGAGGAGGAGCTGAACATCGTGCGGATGCGCGTGCCGCAGCTGAACGCCCGCCTCGCCCAGCAAGTCGTCGACGTCGTCCAGAATTTGCGCCAGATGGACTTGAAAAAGCATCCCAGCGTGGCGGAGACCCTCGACTGGGCGAAGGCGCTGGTCATGCTCAACGCCGACTCGCTCGATGAGCAGACTTTAGAGAACACCCTGACCGTCCTGCTCAAGCACGAATCGGATGTGCAGCGGGCGCGGCGCGAGGGCGGCAACCTGATGCGGCGCGGCGGCATCAGCGGGCAGACGGGGCGCGGCTTGCCGCCCACCCGTCCGCGCGGCGGGCGCTACGGATGAGCGACGAGCAGCGCTGGCAGCGCCTCGATAAGCGCCTCGTGGCAGATCGCTCGCCTTTCGCGCGCGTCTACGATCTGGACTTCTGCCTGCCCGACGGGCGCGTCATCACCAACTGGCTGCAGGTCGATCTGCCGCCCTTCGCCGTGACCTTCCCGCTGACTGAGGCGGACGAGGTGATCTTCGTGCGCCAATATCGCCAAGCCGTCGATGGCTATCTGTTGGAGCTCTCAGCCGGTCACCTTGAGGCGGGCGAATCGGCGCAGGATGCCGCCGCCCGCGAGCTGTACGAGGAATGCGGCGCGGTGGCGGCTGAGTGGCAGTTCTTGGGGCGCTACGTGATGGACGCCAATCGCGGCTGCGGCTGGGCGCACATCTTTTTGGCGCGCGGCGCGCAGATCGTGGCGCCCGCCGACTCCGGGGATGTCGGTGAAATAAGCGTCCACCGCTTGCCGCTCGGCGAGGTCAGGCGGCGCTGGGCGGCGGGCGAGTTCGTCAGCGCGCCGACGGCGCTCGCCATCGGTTTGGCGCTCGCCGCGCTGGGCAGGTAGCTCTACTGCCCTTTGCGCCCGCCGATCACCTGCAAGTTGGCGATGATCGACTCGTAAGCGTGACCGGAGGCGTACACGCGCAAGCGCAGGATGCTCTCAGGTTTGCGCGCGCCCGGCAAGAGCTTGAACAGGTCGCCGGAGTCGTAGATGTACCACGTATTGGCGTTGATCTTCTCGTGCTCTTGCAGGCAGGTGTCGCAGATGGTCGGATTCTCGTCGGTGGGCGGGCGCAGCGTGTAGAAGCCGTGCCGCCACACTTGCGGGCTCTCCGGCGCGTTATTCTCGCCCAAGTAATCCAGCTGGATCATGATCGGGCACTCCGAGCCTTGAATGCCGCAAGTGGTGACGTCTTGGCTGTTGATGCGCACGCGGGCGCGGATGTAGAGCGAGTCGTAGGCGCTCAGGCTGCGGCGCGGGATGCTCAGCAGGATGCCGTCGTCCTCGCTGAAGGTGTACTGGCAGCTGGTCTCGGCGTGATCCAAGCCCTGTCCGAGCCGCTTCATGCTCAGCGCCACTTGCTGGTCGACGAGCGCGCGGGCGAAAGCGCCTTGCGGCTCGTTGGCGCGGTTGGCGCGGCTGGTGCACGCCCAGCCGAAGGGCAAGGCAGGGTTGATCTCGATGTCCTCGCGGCTGCCGAAGTCGGCGTTGAGCTGCTCGAAAGGCGTGGGGCGCAGGAGGAACGTGCCGATGCCGATGGGCTCGCGCAGCAGCGCGCCGACCTCGCCCGCGCTGACCGTGTGGCGCTCGCCGCTGGGCGATTCGAGGGTCGCCGTGCCGCTATCGACGTGCAGATCGAGGCGCTGGCTGCCGCTGTGCAGGCGGAAGTTCCCGCTCTGGCTGAAGCGCGCCACGCCCGCCTCAGCGGCAACCTCCAGCACCACTTCGCGCGCCACGTCAGACGGCAGATCGATCCAGAAACGTCCGACGGCGTTGCGCAGCCGAATGGTGTACGGTTCGGCGCTCCACTCAAAGCGCGGGCGCGCTGCCCGCTCGATGCTCAGGCTGCTGCCCTGCATCAGGAAGACCGTGGCGATCAGCTGCTTCGAATAGTTATCTTCAAAGGTCAGGTAGCCCTGCGAGACGCTATCGACCTGCACGGTGGAGTTCGCCTCAGGGAAGTCTTGGCGGGCGGCGCTGGCGGGGCTGCCGTCGGGCAGGGTCAGATCGACGCGCCCCTTGCTGACGGTCAGGCGGATGGTCATCTCCACGCGCGACTGGAACAGGAACCAGTACGCGCCGACCGTGCCGAGCGCCATGATCAGGCAAAACGTCACGAAACTCGCCAGCAGAATCGCCCAAGCGACTGCCTGCGGATTGCGTAAAGTGTGTGAGCGGGTGCCGTAGAGCATTTTTTCTTGATTGAAGCCTCGCCCTTGAGCATAGCGCGCCCTGACGCGCGGCGCAAGCTGCGCTATACTCACGCTCATGATGCTCAGACGTTTGTTGTGCAGCCTGTGCGCCCTGATCGCCCTCGCCGCCTGCGATCCGTTGGCGCCCGACCCGACCCTCGCGGCGCTGCAGCGCGCCGCCCGCCAAGCCACGCCGACCGCCATCCCGCCGACGGCGGTGCCTTCGCTCACGCCGACCATCACGCCCACGCCGACCGCCACGCCCACCCCCACCCCGACCTTCCCGCCCACGCCCACGCCTTTCCTGTGCCGCGAGGCGCGCGGACAGACCGTCGAGCTGACCTTTTTCAGCCCGATCGCCCGCCAAGACCTGCCCTACCGCGTCTACTTGCCGCCCTGCTACGCCGAGACGCAACGCCGCTACCCTTTCGTGATCCTGTTGCACGGGCAGGGCGGCGATCAGACCGACTGGACGGCAATCGGGGTGCAGCGCGC
>CALKXH010000009.1 GCA_938005675.1 uncultured Anaerolineae bacterium | reverse complement strand
TGCATCAGGATTATATTGACTTCGCGAGGCTTTGAACACCTGTGCGCCCCGCCGTTAGGAAAAATTGACACGACCGCAACTGAGATGCTACACTGGTCGGCATAATCTGCGCGCCTTGTGCGCCAAAGGAACAGGGACGTGGAAGGCTTAACGACTTCAGCGACGAGCCGTCAGCGCACCATCCAGCTGACCCTGCTGGGCATCATCTTGGCGACCCTCCCGTGCTATTGCGTCGGCTTCTTGCTCTTAGCCGTCCGCCCGACGCCCTCGCGCGGCGCGGCGCCCACCAACACGCCCACGCCCTTCCTGCTCGCCACCGAGACCGCCAACCCCTTCGCGACGCCCAGCATCACGCCGATCAGCCCGCTCGTCTCGCCCACCAGCCCGATCTTCATCCAGCCCACCCCGACGCAGTTCTTCTTCGTCTTCTCGCCCACGCCGCCCCCCTTCCCAACGGCGACGCCTTTCGTCTTCCCAACGCCGACGCCTTTCGTCTTCCCAACGCCGACCTTCGTCATCATCCCGCCCACGGCGACGCCCATCGAGCCGCCCACCTCGACGCCCGTCCCGTCGACCGCGACGCCCCTCCCGCCGACCGAGACGCCCCTCCCCTTCCCAACGCTGGAGACGCCGACCGAGACGCCGCTGCCCTTCCCGACCCTATCCTTTAATACGCCGACGCCCGATTCGCTCTGAGATTAGATTGTGAGAAAAGATTGGTGGACATCAAAGCCCATTTGAAAGCCCTCTGCGAGGCGCACGCGCCCTCCGGCTACGAGAGCGCCGTCCGCGAGGTCATCCTCGCCGCGTGGCAGCCCCTCACCGACGCCCAAGAAGTCAGCCGCATGGGCAGTCTGGTGGCTTACAAGCACGGCGGCGGCGCGCCGCCGCGCCGCAAGATCATGTTGTGCGCCCACATGGATGAGATCGGCATGATCGTCAGCCATTTTGAGGGCGCTTTCCTGCGCGTGCGCAGCTTAGGCGGCATCGATAGCCGCGCCATCGTGGGCAAGCCCGTCTTGGTGCACACGCGCGAGGGCGCCCTATCGGGCGTGGTCGGGGCGCGCCCGCTGAGCCTGTTGAGCGAGGCTGAACAAGAGCGCTACCCCGCCCTGAACGAGCTTTACGTCGATCTCGGCTTGTCGGCTGAGGAAGTCGGACGCCGAGTCCGCGTCGGCGATATCGTCACGCTGGACTTGCCCCTGATCGCGCTGCAAGAGCGCCGCGTGGCGGGCAAAGCGCTGGATAATCGCGCTTGCGTCGCCGTCGTGACCGTCTGTCTGGAGGCGCTGCAGCGCCTGAAACACACTTGGGATGTGCTGGCGGTCGCCAGCGTGCAAGAGGAGGTCGGGCTGCACGGCGCGCGCGCCGAAGCTCACCGCCTCAACCCCGATCTCGCCATCGCCCTAGACGTGACCTTCGCCCCGCAGCCCGGCGTGCCCAGCCCCGCCTTTGAGCTGGGCGGCGGCGCGCCCTTGGCGCTGGGCGCCAACTTCCATCCCGCCCTCTTCGAGGCGCTCAAAAAGACCGCCGAGCGCCTAGAGCTGCCCGCGCCCATCGAGCCGACGCCCATGGCGAGCGGCACCGACGCCTGGGCGATCCAAATCAGCCGCGACGGCATCCCGACCGCCCTGCTGGGCATCCCGACCCGCAACATGCACACGAGCGTCGAGACGGTCGATCTGCGCGATATCGAGCGCTGCGGACGCCTCGTCGCGGAATTCATCGCCTCGCTCGATGAGGACTTCCTCGCCCAGATCAGCTGGGATCAGCCTGAGCCGAGCAAGAAAGAGGACGCCTGAATGCCCACTCTGCGCGAAAACTTGAAACGCCTCTCGGAGGCGATAGGCGTCTCCGGCGAAGAGCGCGAGGTGCGCCAACTGCTGCGCGAACTGACCCAAGATCACCTCGAAGACGTCGCCGTTGACGTGATGGGCAACCTGACCGGTCGCTTGAAGGGTGGTCAGGCGGGCGGCTTGCGCGTGCTGCTCGGCGCGCCAATGGATGAAGTCGGCTTGATGGTCAGCGGGGGCGAGACCTTCCTGAACGTGCTGCCCGTCGGGCGGTTGGATATGCGCTACGTCGCGGCGGCGCGCGTGCTGATCGGCGCGCAGAAGACGGCGGGCGTGGTGCTCTTCGTGCCCATTCACAAGAGCTACGGACAGAACAGCCTGCCTGAGCCGAAGTCGATCCTCGTGGATACCGGCGGCAAGAACGGCGCCAAAGTCGGCGAGCGGATCGCCTTCGTGGGCAACTACGCCGAGCTGGGCGGCGATGTGGTGCGCGGCAAAGCTTTTCAAGGGCGGGCGGCTTGCGCCGTCCTAGTGGCGTTGATCGAGTCGCTCGCCGCGGCGCCTTTGCCGCTGGATATCTACGTGGCGTTCACGGCGCAGGCGCGCATCTACGGGCGCGGCGCGACGGTCGCCGCCAATCGGCTCAAGCCGCAGGTCGCCTTCCTGCTGGATGGCAGCGAGTGCGACGATCTGCCCCGCGCTGAGGGCGATACGCAAGCGCCGATGGTGCGCTTGGGCGGCGGGGCGGTCTTGCGGGCGGCGGAGGAGATGGGCATCCCCGATCAGCGCCTGTTCGCGTACGCGCGCAGCCTTGCCGAGGCGCGCGGCTTGCCCTACCAGATCGATTTCAGCGAGGCGTACGGCACGGAGAACGCCAACATCAGCCTCACCCAAGCGGGCGTGCCGACCCTCTCGCTGAGCATCCCGGTGCGCTACATGAGCAGCCCCAACGGGCTGGTCTCTCTGACTGACCTTGAGAATACGCAGCGCCTGCTGCGCGAGCTGCTCGCGGCGCTGACGCCTAGCATCTTGGAGAGCTGAACATGGCGGATAAGGCACTCATTCAAGCATTGGTGGAGGCGTGGGGTCCGTCCGGGCATGAGCACAAGGTGCGCGCCCTGATCGAGGGCTACGTGCGCGACCTCGCCGACGAGCTGCGCGTGGATAACGGCGGCAACTTGATTTGCCGCATGGGCAGCGGCGGCAAGAAGATCATGATCGCCGCGCACATGGACGAGATCGGCTTGGTGATCACGGCGCTGGATAAGCCCGGCTTCGCCCGCTTCAGCATGACCGGCGGCTTGATCCTGCTGACGCTGATCGGCAACCGCGTGCGCTTCGCCGATGATACCATCGGCACGATTGGCGTGGAGGGCAGCGCGCTGCTGCCGACCGAGCTGCCGACCCTCAAGCAGCTCTTCATCGATTTCAGCACCGGCGGCGAGAACGGCGGCAGCGTGCGCGTCGGCGACCATGCGGCGCTCACCCGCGAGTTCGCCGTGCGCGGCGACCGCCTGATCGCCAAGAGCATGGACGACCGTATCGGCTGCGCCGTGGCAATCGAGGCGATGCGCGCCCTGAAAGGCAAGAATCTGCCCAACGAGGTCTATTTCACCTTCACCACGCAAGAGGAGGTCGGCTTTCGCGGGGCGCGCGTGGCAGCCAATAGCATCGCGCCCGATTACGGCATCGCCCTAGACGTGACGGCGACCGGCGACACGCCCAAGAACAACAGCATGGCGGTACGACTGGGCGGCGGCGCGGCGATCAAAGTCATCGATAGCGGTCAGATCGTGCCGCCCGCCATTAAGGAGCTGATGATTCGGCGGGCTGAGGCAGCGGGCGTGCGCTATCAGCTGGAGGTGCTGAGCGGCGGCTCGACCGACGCCGCCGCCATCCAGACGGCGCTCAGCGGCATTCCCAGCGGCGTGATCTCGATCCCTTGCCGCTACGTGCACACCACCAGCGAGACGGTCGATATCAACGACGTGCAAGCCTGCATCGATCTGCTGGTGGCGCTCCTTGAGCAGCCCTTCGAGCCCTAGCTAGAACTCATAGCCGACGGCGCGCAGCCACGCCTGAGCGATCAGGGTGTGTCCCTGCGCGCCGACGTGAATCTGATCGGGCGACCAGTACGAGGCGGGCAGGTGCCTGAGCGCCTCATCGAAGGCGGCTTGCGTGCGCACCAACGTCGCGCCGAACTCGACCGCCAAACCCTCGATCACCCCGCCGTAGAGCGCCATCAGTTGCCGCAGAGGATGCTGCGGATCGGCGATCACGGCGTAAGGCTGCATCAGCACGAAATTCGCCTTGATCGCTTGCCGCGCCCGCCCCAAGAGCGCCCGCAAGGTATCCTGATACTCCCGCACGGGGACTGCCTCGCGAGCGTTGTAGGTGAAGTGCCGCCACACATCGTTCGCCCCGATCATGAGCGAGACCCATTGCGGGCGCTCGCGGATCACGTCCGCCTCCCAGCGCGCCGCCAACTGACGGACGGTATCGCCGCCCACGCCTTTGTTGATGAAGGTCAGGTTGGCGTGTGGGTAGCGCGCCACCATAAAATTCCGCACGATGTTGACGTAGCCAGTGCCGTAAGGCGGCGCGGTGCGCCTATCGGCGTCGGTGATCGAATCGCCCATGAAGACGATGCGATGATGCTGACCAAAGATCATGAGTTCAGCTCCTGAGGGCGGACTGTTGGCTCGCCCAGCCGAGCGCCGCCCGCAGCTCGGCGGCGGTGGGCGCGCCCGCCAGCCCGATCCGCGTGACCGACTGGCTGGCGAGCTGCACGGCGACGCGCGCCGCGTAGATGGCATCGCGCGTGCGCTGATATAGAACGCTGAAGACCCCGAAGAAGACGTCCCCGGCGCCGGTCGCATCGACCACCTCGACCTGCGGCGCGGGGATGTGCAAGGGCGCGCAGCCGCGCCGATAGACCGTGCAGCCGCGCTCCGCCCGCGTGACGATCAAGAGCGGGGCGAGCGCGGCGTAGCGCGCCTCCAAGGCGGCGTCTCGCTCGATGTCTTCCTCGCTCAGCACGGCGAAATCGAGCAACGGCAGCGCCCAATCCGCCTCCGCCCACGCCTTGCGGCGCACCGTCCCGTCGGAGTCCCATGTGCGCAGCCAGCCTTGCAAGGCGGCGGCGCGCAGCGCGCGCGGAAAAGCCCGCAGGAGGCTCGGATCGACTTCATCGGCTAGGGGACACAAGCACACGGCGGGCGCAGCGCGCCACGCCTCTGGGAGGTGGGCGTAAGTGAGCGGCTCGGCGCGCCCTAGCAAGGTTTGGCGGCGCGCGCCGCCCTCGTAGCGGTTGATGAAGGTGGTGCTGCGCGCGGCGGGGATCAGGTGCAGGCAGATCGAGGCGGGCAGCTCCGCCAAGACGGACTCGTCCGAGCGGGCGCTGGTGACGAGGCGCAGCTCGGCGCCGAGCGCCGCCATAGCGCTCCCCGCGTAGGCGACCGTGCCGCCCAGTCGGGCGCCTGAGGGCGTCTCATCGCGGGCGATGTGCCCGATCAGCAGGAAAGTCTCCACAGGGCGCTACGATTGCTGCGGACGGCGCGGCACGATGGTCACTTTGCGATTCTCGCCCTCGCCGACGCTCTCCGTAGAGACGTTCGGGTTATCTTTCAGGGTCAGGTGGACGATGCGGCGCTCGTGGGGCGGCATCGGCTCCATCGAGACGGTGCGTCCGCGCTGGATGGCTTGCTCCGCCATGCGGAAAGCCAGACGGCGCAGCATTTCCTCGCGGCGGGCTTTGTAGCCGTCCACATCCACCACCAAATGGGCGCGTCGTTTGATGTGGCGGCTGGTGACGAGGCGCGTGATGTATTGCAAGGCAGCCAGCACTTCGCCGCGCCGCCCGATCAGCTCGCTCAGGTCGCCGCCGCGCACGTCGAGCGTCCAGTGTTGCGGCTCGCCGCTCTGACGCGGGGCGGGCTGCGCGCTGATGGTCGCTTGGATGCCCATCAGGCTCAGCAGTTTGCGCAGCACCGCCTCGCCGACCTCCGCCACTTGCGCCAGCTCTTGCTCCGTGACGGGTTCGGGCGCCTCTGCCTCGTCCTCATCCTCGTAGAAGAGCGTTTCTGAGTCGGCGGCGGGGCTGGGCGGGGCGGCGCTCTCAGGGGCGCGGATGACGGTCAGGCGCACGCGCGCTAACTTAGCGCCCAAGCCCAGCAAGCGGCGCGTCGGCTCTTCCAGCACCTCAACCATGACCTGATCGCGACCGACGCCCAGCTCTTGAACGCCTTTGGCGATGGCGCTTTCGATATCGACGCCGGTCGCTTCAATCGAGAGCAACTCACTCATGAACTCTGACACCTTTTTGAGTGCGTGCCGCGTAAATGATTATTTTTTCTTGCGCGCCTTGCCCGCCTTGGAGGGCGTCGATTTGCCGCTTGAACTGGGCGCGGGTCGGCTGCCGCCCGCGGCGCCCAACGTGGCGGGGCGCTGCATCGCCTCAGAGAGCTTGCGCTTTTTGCCGCTGGTGGCGGTCGCCGTGGCGACCTCTGGCTCTTTGCGGCGCGGTTGCGGGGCGGGCGCGGGCGCAGAGCTGCTCTTGGCTTCGGCGGCGGGCGCGGGCTTAGGCGCCTTGAAGACGTTGCGCCAATCCACCTGACCCATCAGGGCGTACTGGGCGATGCCCACGATGTTCGAGGCGACCCAGTAGACCGACAAGCCCGAAGCGAAGGAGAGCGAGAACAGCCCGACCATCAGCGGCATGATCGTGGTCATGTTGCGCGAGACGGCGGCTGAGGGGTCTTTCGGGTCGGTGACGGGCGGCATCATGATCTTCGATTGCAGCCACGTGCTGACCACCACCAGCACTGGCAGCACGAAGAACGGGTCGGGCTGCCCCAGATTCAGCCACAGGAACTGATTCTTCAGCGGCAACATCGCGGAGAGATCGGGGATGAGCAGCCGATTCTGGATATCGAGGAACTGCAGCGGCGTGGTGGCGAGCGTGGCGTAGATCGCGCCGTACAAGCCGAAGAGGATCGGCATCTGGATCAGCAGCGGCAAGCAGCCTGCCATCGGATTGATGCCCTCTTCGCGGTACAAGTCCATTTGGGCGCGCGCCAACGCTTCGCGGTTTTGCGGACCCTTGTACTGCTCGCGCAGCGCCTGCAGCTTGGGCGCGATCTCGCGCATCCGCTTGGAGGATTTGAGCTGTTGGCGCATCAGCGGATAGGTGACGATGCGGCTCAGCACGGTGAAGACGATGATCGCCAGCACCAGATTCTCGCCCAGCAGGCGGTAGAGCGCCAGCATCACAACGATGAACGGGTCGGTCAAAAAGTCCATGTCTCTCCCTCGACGTCTTTTCCCTCGTGACTATCAGCGCGGCGCTTGCGCCAAACGGTTGACATCATCCTGCGAAGGCTTGCGCACGCTCCACAAGCGCCCGCCGCTGAGCAGATCGTAGGCGACCACCAGCCGCTCCTCGCTCTTGGTGGTGGTGATGACCATCTCATCCACCACGACCACGTCGCCGAGGATGCGCTCCGCCTCAGCCGGGCTGGATGTCCAGATCAGGGCGCCGCTCTGGGCGTTGTAAGCGCGCAGATGCTTGCTCTCCGAGCCGGCGATCACGCGCCCATCGACGACTGCCACTCTGCCGCGGATGCCGCCGCGCCGCTCCGGATCGTTCGCCTTCCAGCGCGGGTTGAAGGTCGCTGCGTCAATGGCGTGGACGAAGCCGCGCAGGTCGCCGAAGTAGAGCGTGCCATCGACCAGCACGGGCGTCGACCAGACCCAGCCTTCGGTCTTGTAGCGCCGCAGGATGCGGTCGGATTGGTTGGCGATCGGCAGGCGCGAGTCCGCGTGGGCGTCGAGGGCGATCAGCTCGCTGGTCAGCGTGCCGAAGTACAGGATGCCCTCGTGCAGCAGCGGCGTGGCAGCCACCGCCCCGCCGACCTCCACCCGCCAGAGCAGCTCAAGGGTCTGGGCGTTCAGGGCGTAGATGTGCCGATCCATCGAGCCGAAGTAGAGCGCGTTGCGGGCTTCATCCAGCACGGGCGCCGACCACACGCCGAAGCTCGTGCCGTCAAATTGGGCGAGCAGAGCGCCCGTCGCCGTGCTGAAGGCTTTGATGCCCCTATCGCCCTGCCCGACGTAGAGGCGGTCGCCGTGCACCAGCGCCTCGCCGATGACTTTCTCTTTGCCGGGCGGGGCGATCCAGTTGGGCAGCGGGACGTTGCGCACGCCCGCATCGGGCGCGAAGGCGTAGACCGAGTGGTTGTACGAGCCGACGTAAACGCGCACGCCCTCTTCGCGTCTTTCTAGGGCGGGCGCGGCGAACATCTGCCCGTTGTTGGTGGCGCGCGCCGCCCAGTCGACGAAGCGGTCGGTCGAGCGCTGATTCGGCTCTAAGACGCGCCCGGCGGCGTCGCGGGTCAGATCGATGCGGAAGATCACGTCGCGGTAGGCGACGTACACATAGCGGGCATCGGTGTAGCGCCCGTCTTGGAGGGTTCCGTCTACGGTCAAGCCCGCCCAGCTCTCCGGCAGGACGAGCGCCGTGCAGCTGGTCAGCAGCAGCAGCCCGATCAGCAGCGTCGCCGCGCGCGCAGGGGCGCGGCGGGCTGCAGCGAGGGCGCGAAAGGGTCTGTTCAAAGGGGATAGCCTCATGCTGTATGCTCTAGGGAACGGGGTCGTAGCCGCCGGGGTTGAACGGATGGCAGCGCAGGATGCGGCGGATGCCCAGCCAGCCGCCCTTCAGCACGCCGTATTTCTCGATAGCCTCGTAGGTGTACATCGAACAGGACGGCACAAAGCGGCAGGCGGGCGGCAGAATCTTCGAGAGAGTCGCTTTGTAGAGCCGAATCAGGGCAAGGGCAAGGCGCTTCACAGGTCACTCTCCGACTGTTCAGGGCGCAAATCGGCGCGACGGAACAGCTCTTCTAGGGCTTCTACGATCATATTATACGGCTGTTGGGCTAAATTGGCGCGCCCAATCAGCACAATGTCGTAGCCCTGCTTCAACGCCATGCGGCGGACTGCCTCGCGCAGGCGGCGGCGGGTTCGGTTGCGCGTCACGGCGTTGCCCAAGCGCTTGCTCAGGATGAAGGCGTAGCGGTTGTGCGGCAAGCCGTTGGGCAGGGCGGAGAGCGTCAGCAGGGGGCTGCGCCACTGTTTGCCCTGCGCCTTGAGGCGCTCAAAGTCGCTGCGCGCCCGCAAGCGCCACGCCCGCCGCACGCGCTAACTATTCCAATTGACCTTTTTGACGTGCCGCACTTGCACGGTCAGTTGGTGCCTGCCTTTGGCGCGACGCGCCTTCAGCACGCGCCGTCCGTTTTTGGTCTGCATCCGCTGGCGGAAGCCATGCACGCGCAGGCGGCGGCGTTTGCGCGGTTGCCATGTGCGCTTAACCATCGTCGTCCCTCCATAGAGAGTAAGAAGCCGCGCGAGGCGGCGGCTGAGTCGCTGATCAAGTAGGCGCGCAGGCGCGCCATGCAACCGCGAAGTATAGCGCAAGGGCGGGCGCAGGTCAAGGCGAAGTTGCGCCCGCCCAAGCCTATGCCGCGAGGCGACTCAACGCGCGCTCCACCGCCGCAGTGTGCCGTCGTAGCCGCCGCTGAGGATCAAGCGCCCGTCCGCCGACCACGCCACCGCCTTCACCCAGTCCTGATGACCCGCCAAGAGGCGCACCGCCCGACCGCTCTCGGCTTCCCACAGCACCGCCTTGCCGCGCCCCAAACGCCCGATCTCGCTCACGCGCGCCAACTCTTCAGCTTGAATGACCACCGCCGCAGTCGGGACGGCGGACGCGCTGGGCGCGTCGGCGCAGACCCGCCACAAGCGCTCAGCAGCAGTAACGCGCTCAACGTCAACACCACAGACGATAAACGCACTCAGAACGCCATCGGAAACTCCTCTAGCCCTCAGGCTAGGCGTCAATTAGAAGCACGCTGACATTGTAGCACACGCGCCCTGCGCTATTGCCCGCCGCTTTGGGCAGAAAAAGGTTGACAAACCGCCTGAAGCGGGCTATGCTTATAGACAGGTCTAGACCAGAGGATGAATGAGCAGGATGTTGCCGCCTGAGTACTTTCGACTCTCAGACAATCAGAGCCTACGGCTGTACGAGCGCATTCAAGAGAACCTGATCGAGCTGATCGAGAACAACCTCTTGAAGGTGGGCGATATGCTGCCCTCCGAGCGCGCGCTCAGCCAGTACTACGGCGTCAACCGCATGACGGTGCGCCAGGCGATAGATAATCTGGTGCGCAAGGGCTTTTTGCAGCGGCGGCAAGGCGTGGGCAACTTCGTCAGCGAGCGGCGGCTGGTGCAGCCCTTCACGCCGACCGTGATCGGCTTCAGCCAGCGCATGCGCGAGGCGGGCTTGACGCCCAGCTCGCGCGTTCTGCAGCAGAGCGTGGTGACGCCTGAGCCCATCGTGGCGCATCGGCTCGGACTGCACAGCGAGCATCAGGTCGTGATGATCAAGCGCCTGCGCTTGGTCAACGACGAGCCGCTGATGGTCGAGACCTCTTACCTGTCCTACGATCTGTTCCCGCGCCTGCTCAGCGAAGACCTTGAGAATCAGAGCCTCTACCAAGTGCTGGAGCGCCTCTACGACGTGCGCATCAGCGAGGCGGAACATAGCCTTGAGCCGACGCTGACCACGCCCTACGAGGCGCTGCACCTGCGCGTGGAGCCAAACACGCCCGCCATGCTGGTGCGCCTGCTCGCCTACTCGGCTAACCGCACGCCGATAGAGTTCTCCAAAGCGCTGGTGCGCGGCGACCGCTGCCGTTACTTCTTCCGCGTCACCACGCACGTGCCCATCGTCACCTAGAAAGGAGCTGCTATGGCGTAAACCCGTGAGCCGAACCTAAATTGCTTTCGAATTTCTGCCAAATTTCTTCAGTCAAACCAAAGGACAGTGAGCATGAAACGTCTAACCTTGATTCTGCTGATCGTCGCTCTAGCCGCCGTGGCGACGAACGTCGCCTTCGCCCAAGATCGTCCGGATCGTCCCAACCGCGATACGAAGGGCGTCTTCTGGAATCCCAGCCCCGCCGACTACGACCGCTGGCGCGTGATCGAGGGCGTTGAAGAAGGCGCCACCATCCGCTTCTGGCCCTGGGCGCTCACGCCCGACTTCGAGGATTACCTCAATCAGGTCATCAAGAACTTCGAGGCGACCTATCCCGGCGTCAAAGTCATCATGGAGGGTCAGCCCGCCGCCGGCGCCCGCGATAACATCCGCAACAGCTTCGCCGCCGGCAACCCCGCCGATGTGATCAACATGAGCGACGGCTGGGTGGCTGAGTTCGCCGAAGCCGGCGTGCTGATGAACATGGATGAGGCGGTCACGGCGCGCTACCCCGACATTCGGGCGGAGTACGTCGATGGCGCGTGGAAGAAAGTCACCTTCAAGGGCGCTTCCTACCACATCCCGTGGTACCTAGCGCTCTCCAACGTGATGGCGGTCAACACCCTGATCCTCGACGAGCTGGGCTTGACCCTCGACGACCTGCCCAAGACCTGGGAGGAGTCCTACCCCTTCGCCAAGCGCGTGCGCGAGGAGAGCGGCGGCAAGTACTACCTGTACTCCTTCCCGTGGGGCGAGCTGGCGGGCTTGGGCGTCCTGAACACCTTCGTGGGCGAGGGCATCCCGGTCTATAACGAGGATCGCTCGCGCGTGATCTTCAACACCGACCCGCGCGCTGCCGGCATCCTCGCCAGCTACAAAGAGCTGCTCGATAACGACTACATCCCGCGCGCCAGCCTGACCGACGACGTGCGCCGCATGATCGACCGCTTCAGCCAAGGCGAAATCCTGCTCCTGCAGACCGGTCCGCAGCTGCTGCGCCTCGTGCGCGAGAACAACGAGCAGGTCTACAACAGCCTGAAGCTGGTCAACGCGCTGGTTGGCGCCGCCAACATCCGCAGCATCGGCGGCGTGCAGACGCTGGTCATCCCGAAAGACACCAAGTTCCCCAACGCGGCGCTCGCCTTCGCCATCTTCCTGACCAACGCCGATACGCAGACAGCTTTCTCGCGCGAGGTGCCGATCTACTCATCGAACCTGAAGAGCTACGACGATCCGTTCTTCCAGACGACCGGCACTCAGCTGACCGATAGCCTGCGCCCGTTGGCGAAGGAATACTTCACCACCGCCGTCAACACGAATATCCTGAGCTTCCCGCGCCTTGCCGAAGTCGAGCAGATCGTGCTGGGCGAGTTCCAAGCCGCCCTGCTGAGCGTGAAGTCGCCTCAGCAAGCCGTCGACGACATGGCTAAGCGCATCAACGCCATCTTGGAAGCCCAGTAAGCCCGTCCACGCCGCACAACGGCGGCACAGCGAGGCGGATCGCGCTGCGATCCGCCTTTGTGCTAGTTGTTAGGGAGAAATTGCCTCATGGTCAGTCTATCTCGCTCGGAGACGCTCCAAGCGCTTGAGGCGGGCAAGCGCCGCCGCCAATTGCAGCGTCTGCTGGTTGCCTATGGCTTTTTGCTGCCCGCCTTCGCCTTTTTCCTCGTCTTTTTGATCATCCCGCTGATCGCCGTGGTCTACCTGAGCTTCACCAGCTACAACATCGTCACGCCGCCGCAGTGGGTGGGCTTGGAGAATTACGCCCGCCTGCTCCAAGACCCGCTCTTCTGGCGCGGGCTGCGCAACTCGTTCATCTACCTCGTGGTGACCCCGATCCTGATCGTCCTCTCGATCAGCCTCGCCATCGTGGTCAATCGCAAGCTGCGCGGCATCTTCATCTTCCGCACGATTTACTACATCCCAGCCGTCACTTCGGTCGTGGCGGTCGGCATGATTTTCGAGATCGTCTTCGCCGAGCCCAGCGGCTTGATCAACGGCGCGCTCTTGGCGCTGGGCATCATCAACCGCCCGATCAACTTCCTGACTCACCCCGATTCGGTGCTGATCTCGATCATGCTGGTGACGATCTGGCGCGGCATCGGCTTTTACATGGTGATCTTCCTCGCCGCGCTGCAGGCGGTGCCAGAGGAACTCTATGAGGCGGCTGCCATCGATGGCGCCAATCGCTTCCAGCAGCATTTGTACATCACCGTGCCCGGCATCCGCCCCAGCATCATCTTCGTGGCGATCATCTCGTCGATCTCGGCGCTGAAGGTCTTCGAGGAGATTTTCGTGATGACCAACGGCAGCGGCGGCGTGCTGGATAGCGCCTTGACGCTGATGTTCTATCTGTATCGGCAAGCCTTCGTCAATTCAAGCGCCGGCTACGCCTCCGCCATCGCGGTCGTCTTCACGCTGATCACGCTGGGCTTCTCAATCGCCAATTTGCGCTTCTTGGAGAGGGGGACTCGTGACAACCGCTAGTCTGACTGCGGCGCGGCTGCGACGCGCCAAGCGCCTGCGCCGCTGGTTCGCCAACACGGGCTGGTATCTGGTGCTGATCAGCTTCGCGCTGCTGACCGTCGTGCCGTTCCTGTGGACGGCGCTGATGAGCGTGCGCCCGACCTCCGCCAACATCTTCCGACCCGGACGCGCGCCGGAGATCATCCCCTATCCGGGCTTGATCGGCTGGGGCTACGGGCAGGACGAGGCGCGCCGCGAAGGCAGCTACACGGCTCTGCCATGGGATAGCAGCCTGCCCGAAGGCACGCGCTACGGCTGGTGGCGCGATTTCACGCCGACTTTCTCAGAGTCGTTCAAACGCATCGGGCTGGATCAGTTCGCCTTCCCTGCCACGACCGTCAACTATTATCGCGTCTGGACGCAAGTGAGCTTGCCGCGCTACTTCGTCAACAGCTTCATCGTCGCCGTCTCGGTGGTGATGCTGCAGCTGCTGACTTGCTCGCTGGCGGCTTATCCGCTCTCCAAGATGCGCTTTCGCGGGCGGGATGCCATTTTCTACCTGATCCTCAGCACGCTGATCTTCCCGGAGCAGCTCACCCTGATCCCGTCTTTCATCATCTCGGTCAACATTTTGGGCTTGGCGAATACGCTGCAGGGCTTGATCATCCCCTTCGGCACGAACGCTTTCGGCATCTTTCTGCTGCGCCAGACCTACCAATCCATCCCCGACGAGCTGATCGAGGCGGCGCGCATGGATGGCGCCAGCGAGATCGGCATTTGGTGGCGCATCTTGTTGCCGCTGATCCGCCCCGGCTTGGCGACCTTGGCGATTTTCTCCTTCATCGGCTCGTGGAACAGCTTTTTGTGGCCCTTGCTGATGATTCGCCAAGAGCAGCTCTACACGCTGCCGGTCGGCTTGGCGTTCTTGGAGGGCGCTTTCTCGGGCAACCTGCGGACGGTCGCGGCGGGCATCATGGTCGCCACCGTGCCGATCATCCTCGTCTTTTTGCTGTTCCAGCGCCAATTCGTGCGCGGCTTGAGCGGCGCTGTGAAAGGCTGAACCAGACGACTCTGCACTGCGCAGAGTCGTCCGCGCCTCACAGGTCGCTGTGCGGGCGGCGTCCCCACACGCCGATGAGCGGATCGCCGCCGCCGACGGCGAACAAGCCGCGCCTGAGCGGCTGCGTGCGGTCTTCGGCGCGAATCTCGGCGAAGCCCGCCGCCTCAAGGTAGCTCGCCACCAGCGCGGCTTTTTGCGCAAGGCTGGTCGCCTGCCAGATCGCCACGGCTTTGGTCGGGAAGCAGCGGTTGCTGAACGTGATGATGAAGGGCGCGCTCGGCTTCAGGACGCGCCGCACCTCCTTGAAGACCGTGACGGGATCGATCAGGTACTGCACCGAGACCGTGCAGATTGCGCCGTCGAAGTGCTGATCGGGGTAGGGCAGTTGCGGCGTGCGGTTCAGATTCTGCACCACGAAGTCATGCACTTGCGGATTTTGGCGCATCTCCTCGGCGTTCATGCCCAGCGCGCTGACCTTGCCCTTGAAAGTCTCAGGCAGGTGGCTGCGCCAGCTGCTCATCAAGTCCAGCACGTGCCCCGACTCTGGCAGCAGCTCGCCGTACAGCTGCGTGACGGCGGCGATGGCGGCATCGTCAATATGCACAACGAGGCGCGGCACGCTGTAGAACAGCTCATCGGGCGATTCGTCGTAACGTTGAAAGTACTCAGGCGGGAAGTCCATAGCGCTCACAAGCTCTCCACTCTCGGACGTCAGGCAGAATCTAGCAAGAGGGCGCGCCGAGTGCCTACCCCAACGCTTGTTATGAAACTATCACGCCGCTCGGAGCGCCTCTCAAAGGCGATTCTAGCCTTTCGCTAACATCCCGCCGACCGAAAAATTCGAGGATTGGAATAGCATTGTGATGTACGCCCTCTCAGATCGATTCTATAACAAACCCAGAGGGCAAATATCCAAAGAATGGTGCGTTTTATGGTGCAGCAAGTGGACACAAAACCGATTTTACGGGCGCTGGAGGAATTAACTGAGGCATACGGTAGAGAGGCTGTCCTCTCCGCCGTGCAGACCTTCGCCAACGGCTCCAGCAGCCCCGAAGACGACCTGCGCGAGGCGCTGCGCGTGGCGGAGCAGTTCCGCATCGCGCTCGATGAAGCCGCCATCGTCGCCATAACCGATGTGCGCGGCATCATCGAGTACGCCAACGATAAGTTCTGCCAAATCTCCAAGTACAGCCGCGAGGAGCTGATCGGCAAGGATCATCGCATCATCAACAGCGGCTATCATCCCAAAGAGTACATCCGCGAGATGTGGGTGACCATCGCCAATGGTAGGGTCTGGCGCGGCGAGTTCCGCAACCGCGCCAAAGATGGCACTCTCTACTGGGTGGATACCACCATCGTGCCGCTGCTGGATGCCAACGGCAAGCCGCGCAAGTACGTCGCCATCCGCTACGAGATCACGGCGCTGAAAAAAGAGCAGGAGAACGCGCAACGGCGCGCCGCCGAGCTGGAGACGGTCGCGCAGGTGAGCGCCGCCATCTCCACCATCCGCGATACCTACAAACTGCTGCAAACCGTCGTCGATCTGACCAAGACGCGCTTCAATCTCTACCACGCTCACATCTACCTGCTCGATGAAGCCGAAGGCAAGCTGGTTCTGGCGGCGGGCGCCGGACAAGCCGGGCGCGCCATGCGCCAAAAGGGTCATAGCATCCGTTTCGATCACCCGCACTCGCTGGTGGCGTTGGCAGCCCGCGAGCGGCGCGGCGTGGTCGTCAACGACGTAACTCAAAGCCCTGACTTCCTGCCCAACCCGCTCCTGCCCAACACGCGCGCCGAGATGGCGCTGCCGATGGTCGTCGGCGATCAGCTCATCGGCGTGCTGGACGTTCAAAGCGATCAGGTCGGGCGCTTCACGCAGGAGGACGTGCGCGTCAAAGGCACGCTGGCTATCCAGATCGCCATCGCCATTCAGAATACGCGCGCCTTCGAGCAGCTCG
>CALKXH010000008.1 GCA_938005675.1 uncultured Anaerolineae bacterium | reverse complement strand
TGCTGCAGCTTAATGTCACCAAAACGCGCCGTCTCTCCGTTCATGAGCCTAAGAGACAGCGCGCTCACAGCTGATGTAGTCGGGTCTGAGAAAGACCGCCTTCAACCCGATTCGAAGCCGTAGGGCTTGAACTTCAAGGTGCGGCTGTTCTCGCTGACCGTGCGCACGGTCGCCTCATCGAAGCCGCTCTCGCGCTCGGCGCGGATTTCGAGCGCGATCTCGACTTGGCTGCCGCTCTGCTGGATGAGGTGCTTGAGGACTTCTTCGGCGATCAGCGTCATCTCGTGGTTGAGGCGCTGCGGATCGAGCAAGACCCTGCCGTAGTAGTGCGTCATGACTTTGGGTGGCGGCGGCGCGGCAGGTACGCTCGCCTCTCGGCTGACCTGCAAGGGGCTGGGCGCGGCGGGCAGCGGCGAAGGCGCTGAGGATGGAGTCGGCGACTGCGCCTCGATCTGCGCCTGCGCAACCTCCACGCGCACCAAGACCGAGTTATCGTCGAAGTAGACCTGCGCGCTGCGCCCCAGCGCCAAGCCTTTGTACGTGCCATCCGCCCCGACCATCGTGGCGTAGGCGAAGGGCGCATCCGGACGGGCGATGCCATCCTCGACCGATCGCAGCAGCACCTCTTGCCTTTGCAAGCGCGGCAAATAGCAGTAGCAGGCGAAGTATTCCCACAGCTTTTTGAGGCTGACGTGCGGCTGATCGCGCCACAGATACCTATCTAGCTCTTCGCGCAGATTATCCGGCGCCCAGCGCCGAATCACCCACTCACTCTCATGCAATTTGCGCGCAGCCCGCTCGTAAAAGGTATCCTGACCGTTCATCGCGAGGCGATGCGCATCAAACTTGATCGCTTCGAGCGGATCGTCCTGCTTAGGCACGATCAGCCAGACGTACGTCTCCTGCAGGCGCGCATCTACAGTCTCGTCCGCCCGCTTGAGCGCTGCCGCCACCTGTTTGCGCTGTTGAGCGTCCAGATTGAGCTGCTCGGCTTCATCGTTGATGGACTTCCAAGCTAGATACTCGCGCAAGGCTTGCTGCCACGCCTCGGCGTTTACCGTGTCGGGCGCGATGAAGATCAGCATGTTCCGATACAGCCGCTGCGCGCTGCCGCGATTCTTCAAGATATCTTCGGCGAATTTCTGGGCGGGCGAGGATTCGACGCTGCGCTGATAGACGCGCTCTAGCCCGAAGACCACAAGGCGCACGTGCGCGTTATCGTCGGGGATATCGCCCGAGCTCTGCGGCGCGATGTGGACGGCGGGGAAATCCTCGCGGCGGTAGCGCTCCGCCTTCAAGCGCCTGACCGCCTCCTGATGGACTTGATCGAGCGGGATAGCCTGCGCCCGATCCTCGGCGATCCGATTGACCGTCGGATGCGTGTCGTACCAGTAACGGCTGCCATCGCTGTACAGGTAGGTCAGTTGGCTGCTCATCCGCCGCAGCGCATCGCTGAAGCTGGCGGCTGACTCGCCGGGCTGCACCGTGGCTAGGTAGATGCGCACTTCCTCCACGCCGCGCACGCCCGGACGCGTAGCGGCGGGCGCGCTGCCCACGAAAATCGCGCGGGCGACCCGCCGACTGGCTGCCAGCTGCCCTAGCGTCGCCACGCTCTGATCGATTTGATAGGGCTTGGAGTGCTCGCCATCGATATCGGTATCCACGATTGCCGACCAGTTGTGCGGCAGATAGCGCAGCATCTCGTTGCGCACCGCCGCCGCCCACAACGGGATTGAGCCGGGCATGATCAGCAGCGATTGATCGTTATCCTGCCACAGCCGATGGATGACCGCCGCCATCAGGCGCAGCACGCCGCGCGTGCGCTGAAAGCGCTCCAACGTCGACCAATCCTCGTACAGCCGCGCGAACAGCTCCGGATGGATCGGATAGGCATCCTTCATGCGCTGATAGTAATCGCTCTCGGCAACTTCGCGCGGAAAATCGCCCTTTTTGGCTTTGTACATCTCGTGGAAGGCTGAGAGCACGGCATCGCGCGCGGCGTAATTGATCTCGGAGGCGAACAAGCGCCGCCGCACGATGGCGAAGCTCTCGGTCGGGCTGACCGGCTTCCAGACCGACTCGAGCCGCCCGATGGTATTCGCCAAGATTTCAAGGGCGACCCGACCGCCCTCCCCGCCGATCTCGATATCGCTCTGCGGGATTGCGATCAACAGCATCGAGTCGCTGGAGCGCTTGACCGCCTCAGTCAGCGACTGGACGAAGGTCATCACGGCGTCGAACGAGCCGACCGGCAGCCGCTCGCTGACCCCGTACAGATTGCGCGCGAAGGCGATCAGCTCATCGATGATGATCAAGACCGGACCGTGCGCCTCCAGCAACGCCAAGAGCGCATCCGAGCCGGGGCTGACCCCCGCTAGATCGGCTGTCTCGAAGTTGCGATAGGCGGCGACGCCCCCGATCTGGTAGGCGATATCGCCCCAGAGCGTGTGCGTGGTGCAATCGGAGTATTGGCGCGGCTGAGTCGGGCTGAAGGCGCTGCCGACGATCACGGCGCGGCGCGCCTCAAGGCGATCATCCACCTCCCCGATGCGGCTGGTGATCGTCTGCCCGTCGGGGATTTCGCTGAAGCGAATCCGCCCGCCCACCAAGTGGTAGAGCGCCAACATGCTGTGCGTCTTGCCGCCGCCGAAGCTGGTCTGCAGCTGCACGACCGGATCGCCGCCCTGACCGGTCAGCCGCCGAACGCCCGCCACCAGCAAATCTTTCAGCCCTTCGGTCAGGTAGGTGCGGCGGAAGAACTCGCGCGGATCGCCGTACTCCGGATCGGCTTTGCCGCTCACCACCTGCGCGAGATCGGCGGCGAACTCCGCTTGCAGGTAATTCCCGCTGGCGACGTCCGGATGCGGCATGACCACCTTCCGCCACGGGAGCAAGCCCGGCGAAGTCGTGGACGGCATCTCGCTCACAGCCGCCCGCTGCGCCTGACGCATCTCGCTCTCGAAGCGCAGGCGCAGCAGCTCTCGATTGATGCGCCCCGCCACCTCAGCTTGCTCCGGGCTGCCGACCGCCCTGAGCAGCCGTTCGGCGGTATCGGCGATGCGCTGCGCATCCTCTAGGGTGAAGCTTCCCTGATGCGCCCAATTGTTGCGCGCGCCCATCAGCTCGCTGACATAACTCCGTTCCGCCTGCCCCAGCGCCCGCCCAAAGACGTCGTTCCAGCGATTCCACATCAGCTTGAGCAAGGCTTGGGTATCGAGCGCCTCGGCGAGCGCCCGCTCGTTGGCGAGCGCCCCGCGCGGCAACTCGTATCGCTCTGAGGTGATGACAGCGGCGATCTCTTGCCCGAAGTTCTGTTTATAGGTCGCTTTGTATTCGCGCAGGACGTAGCCCGCCAGCCCCGCCTTGAGCGCATCCATGATCTCCCCGACGCGCTCCCGATTCGATTTCGCCATGACTCCCTCTCCTATCTAGCTCGCGCCGACGGCGTCAGTCTTGCCCGCTGGGCAGCTCGCCTTGCACGCCTCGATTGCGCAGTTGCACGAGCGCATCGTGGATGCCCGACCAGCGCTGCACCAGATCGTTGTAATCGCGGGCGTGCTCCGCCCAGCCCTTTCTATCGCAGATATTATACAGCCGATAGGCGAGATACCGACTCTCGCCCACTACACTGCCCGGCAGCTTCTCCATCAACTTCGCCGCGCCCTTCTCGCCACCGTTTTCGCTGTTCAGCTCTGCGATCAGCCGATGCGCCGCCTCCCAGACCGTCACGCGCTGCCCTGGACTCGGCTGCCATTCCGACCGCTCTTGACTTGGCTTCTGTTCTGAAGCGTACTCCTTCCGGCTCTTCAGCCTGACCTTGCCGCCCTCCGCCTTCAGCAGACCGAGCGCCTTCATGCCATCGACGCTGATATTCTTGGCGCGCGCCATGTTATCGGCATCGCCGAACTCGCCCTCGCCGAAGGCGAACTGCTCGAACCAGGCCACGGCGAAGCGCGTCTCGAGATCGAACTCGCCCTCTTGCTGGGCGAGGTATTCATCCAGCGCCGCGTTGATCAGCTCCAGCGCCTTGCGCACGCCCACCGGCGTCCCATCCGCCTCGCGGACTTGGCTGTAGCGCGAGTAGATCGCCATGCCCGGTCCGATGCAGGCTTGCGCCAAGTCGACCGGGGCGATGCTGCCCGACTGCAGCTCGTGCACGGCGGCGGGCAGCTCGCGGCGCAGCGCATCGAGGAAGCCCCGCAGCGTGACCACAGGCGCATCCGACGGGCGCGGCTTGCAGACCAAGACCACCGAAGAGGCGAGCGCGTTGCTCTCTCGCGCGCGCGAGCGCGAGGCGCGTTCGGTGCGCATAGGATAGGTGCCGACCACGCTGAAGCCCGCCTTGATCAGCCCGCTGAGCATGGTCTCCCAGCCGGTCGAGGCGCTCTGGGCGGCTTCGGAGGGCGCGGGCGCGGGCGACTCTACCGCGCTCGCCTCCGCCTCCGCCTCGGCTTCCGCCGCCTCGTCGAGGTCGATCTGGGCGACGGGGAGAGCCTCGCGCTGCTTGTAGGCGTAGTAGATCGTCAAGGGGTACTCAAGGTGGCTGACCGCCCGCATCGCCTTGAAGCTCTGGAACATGCCCGCCTCGAAGAAGGCTTTGGCGGCTGCCGCGTCGCCGCCGTGCCGATGGCGCGCCGCGATCAGCTCAGCCTCTTTGGGCGTCAGCAGGGTGCTGAACAGCTCCGGGTAGACGTCTTTGAGGATCGGGCGCAGCCAGACGTAGAAGAAGTCGCTCAGGTCGGCGTAGCCGACGTTATCGTAGTAGGGCGGGTCGGTGGCGATGACCAAGGGCATGGGATGCCCCAGCTGGCGGGCGTCGTCCTGATACGCCCTGCCCTCGCGCCCGAAGCCGAGCTTTTGCAGGCTATCCGCCACATACTTAACTGCTATGGAAAAGCTGCCGCCCGCCTCAGCCAGCGGGTTCGCCTCGGCGTAGTCCCAGACCATCGGCAGCGCTTGGCGGACAAACGTGCTTCTCATCTTTTCCCCAGCGATATACCAAGAGCAGAGCGTGGAGTTGTGGTCGGCGACCTTATCGAGGGCGAACGCCAAGTACACGCCGACCGCCTCGGCGTAGGCGCGGGCGCCGCGCCCGCCCGCCCGCAGGGGCGTCGGGTCGGCGCTCATGCTGCGCGCGCGGGCGTCCGCCTCGATCTGGGCGCGCGCCTCCGCCACCAAGTCGCTCAGGGTGGTCAGGGCGGTCAGTTGGCGCGCCGTGAAGAGGTGGCGGAATTCGGTCAGACCGTAGAGCGTGCACCAAATGGAGCGCGGTTCAAACGGTATCTCGCCCTGCGGCTGCCACGCCGGTTGCGCAGATTGAGCGATCTGAACGTGATAGTCGTCTGGGCTGTAGTAGTTGCGCCTGTCGCCGCCGTCGGTCACAATCGCCATCAGCAGCGCGCCCATCCGCCCCGCCTTGCTTTCAGCGCG
>CALKXH010000007.1 GCA_938005675.1 uncultured Anaerolineae bacterium | reverse complement strand
TGCTCAGCGGGCGCGCCGAGCGCATCCTAGAGAGCTTCGCCCGCCGCCCGTTGGAGGTCTTGCAGCTGCTGGATTACGCCGTCCAGCTCAACGCGGAGGATGAGCTGCTGCGCGGCATGATCGATACTGAGACGGTCGGCGTATCGGGGCATTCTTTCGGCGGCTACACGGCATTGGCGGCGGGCGGCGCTCAGCTGAACGTCAACGCGCTGCGCGAGGGCTGTGAGGGCGGCAAGTTGCCCGCCCAACTGTGCTTGTACGTGCAATCTGAGGAGGTGATCTGGCGGGCGCGCGGCTTGACGGCGGCGCCAGAGGGCTTGTATCCACCCACCACCGACCCGCGCATCAAGGCGGTTGTGGCGCTGGCGCCCAGCAGCGCCCCGCTCTTCGGCGCGGAGGGCGCTGCTGCTTTGCGCGTCCCCCTCATGATCCTCGTCGGCAGCAAAGATAACGCCACGCCGCCTGAGCGCGACTCCTTCCCGATCTACGAGGCAGTCAGCAGCCCGCGCAAGGCGCTGGTCGTCTTCGAGAACGGCGGACACTACCTCTTCATCGAGGAGTGCGTGCCTGCCCTGATCGCGCTCGGTCGCTTCGAGCAATGCTCCGATCCTGTCTGGGATATGCAGCGCGCTCACGATCTGATCAATCACTTCGGAGCGGCGTTCTTCCTCAGCGCGCTCAAGGGCGACTCGACAGCGCGCGCCGCCCTCGATCCGACGGCGGTCAATTTCATCGGCATCACCTATCGGCGCGACGGCGATTGGTAGATCGATCAGAGCGGCGCAATGGCAAGATCGGCGATCTCCAGCCATTGCGCCTGCGGAATCGGCACGACGCCGAAACGCAGTGCGCCCTGCGGCGTGATCACGGCGTACTGGTTATCGATCCATGCGATGAAGCCGAGCGGCGGACGCGGCGCATAGGGCGTCTCTAGGACGAGCGCCTCATCTACGTAAAAGCGGACGCGGCTCGGCAGCCAATCGAGGCGATAAGCGTGCCACGCCGTCAGATCGAGGGCGAGGGATGCCTCCGCCGCGCCGATTGCCCGCTGCGCGATGCCCCACAAACGCCGATACAGCGCAGGGACGCGCATCAGCAGGAAGCCCAGCGGCGCGAACGGCGCTAGGGCGAGGAAAGCGGGGCGCGAAAAATCGCCGACCGCCGCTTTGAAGCCATCGCCGCGCACGCCGTAGGCGAAAGGCATGTTGTGTGGCGGGGCTCCGAAGAAAAACCAAGCATAGCGCGGCAAGCGCGGCACAGCTTGAGCGGGCATGAAGGGCTGATTCCAGAAGCCGAAGCCCGCCGTGCCGCGCAGCGCCGCCTCGGCGGCGGAGAAGCGCGCGCGCAGGCTCAGGCGCAAGGGCGGACGGTTCGGGTAGGCGGCGCGGCGCAAAGTGGCGTAATCGTAGAGCTGCGCATCGGCATAGCGGCGCTCTGCGATGGGCGGCAAAAGCAAGCGGACGCCCTCGGTGACTTGCTCTGCGCGCCCGCCGCCGATCTCCAGCGCGCTAACGGTAGAATTGACGAGCCGGCGCACGGTTCAAATACCACGTCACATAGAGCGGCACGAGCGTGAGCAGCGGCGCTTGGCAGATCAGCCCCGTCGCCGCCGGCGCGAAGGTGCCGCCCACTTCGGTCAGCGTCGGCGGACTGCTCAGGCTGGCGATCAGGCGCGCCACGTTGAAAATGACCTGAATCCAGACCATGCCGATCAAAAACAAGCGCACGCCGCGCGGTCTGCCGACCCACGCCGCCACAGAGGCGATCAGAGTTACCACGCCCAGCCCCACGCCCAGCCAGCCGACGCTCCCGCCGATGAAATCGATGCCCGCCAAGCGCTGCGTCGCGCGCGTCCACAGCGTCAAGAGCAACGGGAACATCGGCAGCAAGCCATAGCCGACCGCCGTCGCTGCAATGGCGATCATCAAGCCCAGCGGACGGTAACGCCGCGTCGTCTCGCTCATGTCCGCTTCTTGCGCCTCCACAAGCCTCCAGCTGCGTACCATTCTAGCGTACGGCGCACCCCCTCGCGGAAAGGAATCGGCGTGAAGCCCAGCTCGCGGCGCGCCTTCTCGCTGCTGACCCGCCAATTGTTGAAGACGTACGAGCGCAAGTTCAGCGGATAGTACGGCTCGACGCGCGTGTACTCGCTCAGCGCCGTCCACAGGCGCGCCACGAGGATCATCAACCTGCCCGATACGTTGAGGCGAAAAGGCGAGATGCCCGCCTCCTCGCTGATGATTTGATTCGCCTCGCGATGGGTGAGCGTCTCGCCGCAGACGTTGTAGACCTCGCCGACGCGCCCGTGATAGAGCGCGCTGAGAATCGCCTCCGCCACGTCGCCCACGTAGACGGGAAAAGTGATGTAGTTGCCGCCATCAACCTGAATGCGAATGCCCTTGAGAGGATCCTCGATGAACAGCCGATTGAAGGCGTAGCGCCCGCCCGGTCCGTAGAAGGCGCCCGGTCGCAGCACGGTGACGGGCAAGCCCGACTCGCGCCCCGCCTGCAGCGCCAATTGCTCGGCGCCCAGCTTGCTGCGCTGATAGGGATCGACGGGCTGCGTGGGATGCGTCTCATCTACGACCCGCCCATCGAGAGGCTTGCCCACCACCACCACTGTCGAGATATGCACATATTTCTGGACGCCTGCGGCGAGCGCAGCGCGGATGACGTTCGCCGCGCCCTCCACGTTGATGCACTCGAACTGCTCGCGCTTGCCCCAGAAGGCGAATTTTGCCGCCGCATGGACGACGTAACGGCAACCGCCGACCGCCTCGTGGATCAGCTTTGCGTCGGTCACGTCGCCGCGCACGATCTCCAGCCCCTCGCCCAGCTTGGCGAGCCAAGCGTGACGCTCAGGCTGGCGCGTCAGGGCGCGCACGCGGTAGCCCGCCGCCAGCAGGGTCGGCAGCAGGGCGTAGCCCAAGTGCCCCGTGCCGCCCGTTACGAATATGATCGGCTGATCCTGCATTCCGATGCTGAGTCCTTCTCCGCGCCGTGTATTCTAACATGCCTCAGGCGCCGCTGCAGGCGCCTGAGAGTTGCAAAAACTAAAACCGCGCGGCGGAGCGACTAGTCAAAGCGGATGCGCGGATCGAGCCATGTGTAGATCACATCGACCAGAATGTTGCCTAAGATCAGAAAGACCGAGTACAAGATCGTGACGCCCAGCAACATGGTGTAATCGCGCGCGGCGATGCTGCTCACGAAGACATCGCCCAGCCCCGGGATGGCGAAGAGTCGCTCGATGATCAGCGAGCCAGTCAGCACGCCCGCCAAGAGCGGTCCGACGATGGTCGCCACGGGGATCAGGGCGTTTTTCAGGGCGTGGATGTAGATCACAGCCCGCTCGCGCAAGCCTTTGGCGCGCGCCGTGCGGATGTAGTCATCGCGCAGCACTTGCAGCACGCTGGCGCGGGTCAGGCGCGCCAAGCCCGCCGAGATGCCGATGCCCAACACGCCAATCGGCAAGATGGCAACGCTGATGAAGTTCCAGTCGAAGATGCTCAGCTGCTTCCAGACGCGCGGATCGACCGGCGGCAAGATGCGCCACTGCACCACCAGTAAGATGATCAGCACCGGACCGAGGACGAGCGTCGGGATGGCGGCGATGGTGCCGGCGAAGAGCGTCACGCCGTAATCGATGGGCGAGTTGCGATAGAGCGCCGCCAAAACGCCCAACGGCACGCCCACCACAAAGCCCAAGACGACCGCTAACAAGCCCAAGCGGATCGAGACGGGCAATCTATCGGCGATCAGGTCGTTGACGGGCTTGCCCAGCGTGGTGCGCCCGACCGATAAGCCGAAGTCCAGCCGCAGCACGTTGTTTAGGTAGCCGAAGAACTGGCTGAGGAACAAATCGGAGTACAGCACCTGAGAGGCTTGCAGGCAGCGCACTTGCCGCCCGCCTAGCGGGATAGTAGTCTCGCGGCGCTCGGTGACGATGCGCAGCAGACGCCAGCCCTCGTACTCATCCACCACGTTGCTGGCGGGGCGGGCTTGCTCTAGCGGGACGCCCCGCCGCAGCTCGTCGCAATCGGGCAAATTCGGGAAGACAAGGCGGCGCGGGATGTCCTGATCAGGCGCGATGCCATCGAAGGGGAAGTTGAGCAGGAGCGGCAAGTCCAAGCCATAGCGCTGCTCAAGGGCGCGCCGAATGGCTTCGGGCGTGCTTTTAGAGCCTGTGAAATCGAAGGGTCCGCCCGGCACCGACCGAATCAGGATGAAGGTCGTGAAAATGATAGCGAATAACACCGGGATCGCTATCAGAATGCGCCTGAGAATATATTTGGTCATCGCTCATCCTCTTAGCCTAGCGGCGCGAGATGCTCTTCGAGCAGCCAGCCGCTCAGCGTCCCGCAGCGCACCTGCAAGTAGATGTTTCTGTCGCGCGGATCGGACGGGTTCGCCGTCACGCCCGTCACGCTGACCTCCGTGCCGTTCGGACAGGGCTGATCGAGCGTCGCTGCGTTGACGTTCGGTTGGCGGTAGAGCTTGACGTCGCCGCCGTCCGCCGTTTTGACGACCGCCTTATCGCCGCGATTGAAGCGCGAGAACTGATACTCGGCGACCCAACCTCTGCCGCTGCACTGCACGAGGTAGTAAATCATCTCGTCGTTGGGATCGTTGATGTTGCGCGAGACATCGAGGACGGTCACGCGCGTGTTGGGGAAGCACGTCGCGCCGCCGATGCCCGGCACGAGCGGACCAGCGTTAGCGGGCAACGAGACGGTGGCGAACTCCGAGAGCCCGACGATCACGCCGCTATCGCCGACGCGAAACTTGGTGATGATGGGCAGCGGCGTGGGCGTGAGCGTAGGCGGCGGCGTATCGGTCAGGCGGATGAAGAGCGTATCGTTGGCGGTGCAAGCCAGCGCCGCCATGATCAGCATCAGGAGGGCGGCGCCGCTCGCCAAGAGCGCGCGCGTGCGGTGAAGGCTCAGCATGGCTCAAGTTCCGCGCAGACTCGGATCGAGGGCGTCGCGCAGCCCATCGGCAAGGAAGTAGAAGGAGAGCACGGTCAAGCCGAGCATCACAGCCGGCACCAGCACCAAATGCGGATACGCCCCGAAGGTGTTATTTTGCGCTGTGGCGATCATGCTGCCCCAGCTGGGCGTCGGCGCGTTCACGCCGATGCCCAAATAGCTCAGCGCCGTCTCCACGCCGATGAAGCCGGCAATCGATTGCACGCCGACCACCACTAACGGACCGAGGATGTTCGGCAGCAGGTGCGTGAAGATGATGCGCCGATCGCGGGCGCCGATGGCGCGCGCCGCCTCGACGAACTCTTTTTGCTTGTAGGAGAGAGTCTGCCCGCGGGCGAGGCGCGCGATGCCGATCCAGCTGAGCAAGCCCAGCACGATGAACAAGAAGAACAAGCCGCCCATGCTGCGGTCGATATCCACCAGCGCCTGCGCAAAGGGTCCGACTCGGTCGCGCTCGGCTGCCAGCGCCTTGAAGAAGACCTGCAGTAGGATGAACAGCGCCAGATCGGGGATGGCATAGAGGAAATCGATGAAGCGCATCATCAAGTTATCGATGGCGCCGCCGTAATAGCCGGCGATCATGCCGTAGGTAATGCCGATCAGCATCGAGATGCTGGCGCCCACAAAACCGACCGAGAGCGAGACGCGCGCTCCGTAGATGGCGCGGCTCATCATATCGCGGCGCAGGTCGTCCGTGCCGAAGACGAAGCACCACTGCGGATTCATACGGCGCGGGTCTTGGGTGCAGGTCATGGGCGGGGCGAAGGTCATGCCGGGCGCCTCGTGCTGGTAGAGCGGATCGTCTAAAAAGCCGATGCTCTGTAAGAAATCGGCGCCGATTGCCAGCAGGATCAGGAAGATGATGAAAGCCAAGCCGATGAGGGCAAGCTTGTTACGGCGAAACTGCGTCCATGCGTCTGAGAGCGGCGTACGGGTCTTGGTTTCATCCTGCTGCTTGCCCAAGGAGAGCGGTTTAGAAGCGACTGCCATTCTCAAGCCTATCTACACACTACTTTGCCAATTGACGAGCGCGTTTGGGCGATCGGTCTGATCGCCCAAGCCACTGAGATCGCTAATTGGTCAGGTGGCACGCCACAAAGTGACCGGGCGAGACTTCTTTCAACTCAGGCTCATCGCGGAAGCAGCTCTCGACTGCCACCGGGCAGCGCGTGTTGAAGTTGCAGCCGACGGGCGGATTGGCGGGGCTTGGCACGTCGCCTTTCAGGATGATGCGTTGGCGCTTCTTCTCGATGGCAGGGTCGGGCACGGGCACCGCCGAGAGCAGCGCTTGCGTGTAGGGATGCAGCGGGTTGCTGTAGAGTTCATCCGAAGGCGCCAGCTCCACGATCTTGCCTAAGTACATCACCGCTACGCGGTCGCAGATGTGGCGCACCATGCTCAGGTCGTGGGCGATGAACAGGTAAGTCAGGCCCAGCTCTCTCTGCAAGTCCTGCAGTAGGTTGACGACCTGCGCCTGAATCGAGACGTCCAGCGCCGAGATCGGCTCATCCGCCACGATCAGGGTCGGGTTGAGGGCTAGGGCGCGGGCGATGCCGATGCGCTGACGCTGCCCGCCGCTGAACTCGTGCGGGTAGCGATTGACGAAGTACGGATTCAAGCCGACTTTTTCCAAGAGGTACTGGACGCGCTCGGCGCGCTCGGCGGGCGTGCCGATGCCATGCACGAAGAGCGGCTCGGCGATGATGCGCCCGACCGACATGCGCGGATTGAGCGAGGCGTAGGGGTCTTGGAAGATCATCTGCATACGGCGGCGCATACGGCGCAGCGCCTCGCCCTTCAGCTTGACCAGATCGATGCCTTCGAATTCAACTGAGCCCGCCGTCGGGCGGTAGAGCTGCAGCACCGTGCGCCCCGTGGTGGACTTGCCGCAGCCCGATTCGCCCACCAAGCCGAGCGTCTCGCCCTTGTAGACGTCAAAGCTGACGCCGTCGACCGCCTTAATCGAGCCGACCTCGCGCTGGATGATGAAGCCCGCCATGATCGGGAAGTACTTCTTCAAGCCGCGCACGCGCAGCAGCACTTCGCGCCCTTTGGCATCCTTTTGAACGGTTGGGGTTTGTGTCATTAGCTCAGTCATTGGCGGGCACTCCCTTGCGGACGTCCACCCAGCACGCCACCAGATGTCTGGGATCGGCGCCTTCGGCTGGGACGAGCGGCGGATTTTCCTCTTCGCATTTGGTCAGTTTATAAGCAGCCTTGTAGATGCAGCGCGGGGCAAAGGGGCAGCCCACAGGCTTTTTGCGCATATCGGGCGGGGCGCCCTCGATGGGGATCAGGCGCTCGCCGCGCTGATCGACGCGCGGCAGCGAGTTGCGCAAGCCCAGCGTGTAGGGATGGCGCGTATCGCTGAAAATTTTCTCGACCGGTCCGCGCTCCACGATGAAGCCGGCGTACATGACCTGAATGGTATCGGCTAAGCCGGCGATCACGCCCAAGTCGTGGGTGATCCAGATGATCGCCATGCCGATCTCATCGCGCAGACGGCGCACGAGGTCGATGATCTGGGCTTGAATGGTCACATCGAGGGCAGTGGTCGGCTCGTCGGCGATGAGCAGCTGCGGATTGCAGGAGAGCGCCATGGCGATCATGGCGCGTTGGCGCATCCCGCCGGAGAACTGGTGCGGATAGTCATCGATGCGCCGCTCGGCGCTCGGGATGCCGACCATCTGCAGCAGCTCGATGGCGCGGCGGCGGGCGGCTTTGCTATCCATCGCCAAGTGTAGCTGCAGCGCCTCAGTGATTTGCCGTCCGATGGTCAGCACTGGGTTGAGCGAGGTCATCGGGTCTTGGAAGATCATGGCGATCTCGGCGCCGCGCACCGCGCGCATCTCCTCGCGCGAGAGCTTGAGCAGGTCGCGCCCGCGAAACATGATCGAGCCTGCCTCGACCTTTCCGGGCGGGCTGGGGATCAGACCTAGAATTGAGAGCGCTTGTACGCTTTTGCCGCTGCCGCTCTCGCCGACGATGCCGAGCGTCTCGCCTTCGTCAAGGCTGTAGGAAATGCCATTGACGGCGTAGACAGTCCCCTCTTGGGTATGGAAATAGGTTTTGAGGTCTTTGACCTCCATCAAGACGGTCAAAATCGCGTCTCCTTACTTGAACAGCAAAACACACTCTGGGCGATAGACATCTCTGGGCGCTTTGTCC
>CALKXH010000006.1 GCA_938005675.1 uncultured Anaerolineae bacterium | reverse complement strand
TTGACGGCGTAGACAGTCCCCTCTTGGGTATGGAAATAGGTTTTGAGGTCTTTGACCTCCATCAAGACGGTCAAAATCGCGTCTCCTTACTTGAACAGCAAAACACACTCTGGGCGATAGACATCTCTGGGCGCTTTGTCCACAGGTGATCGGGTGTTGTGCGCACGGGCGCGCACGGATGCAGGTAGCCTCGCGTAAATGGTGGTTTCGTCAAAAGTATTGCGGCATTCTATTGCAAAAAAAGCGCGCTTGCAAATTTTGCTAGGCACTTTGGGAAAACCACACTAATCGTAGCACCGCTTGCCGCATTGCACAAGAGCGCCTGACTGTGCAAATGAACGATCTAAGGGACGGCGACGCGGCTAGGGCGGTTCAGGTAGCGCGTGATGGGTATGAAGCCGTGCCACGCCTTCAGGTTGCCGCCGATATCGCGCAGTAACGCTTCGAATTGCCGCGCTTCGACCAGATACAGGTTGTAGAGGCGGTCGCTCAGGCGCAGCGGCGCATCAGTGGGCAGCGCTTGGCGCAACGCCGAGCCTTGCAAGCCCTCCGAGGGGTAGAGCAGATCGGTCAGGATGCTCTGGTAGCTGGCGGCGACGTAGGTCGGCACGCCGTAGGCGGCGATCAGGTCGCGGACTTGCAGCGCGCGCCCGCGCAGCTGCAGATTGATCCACGCCAGCTGCTCCGAGTCGCGCGTACGACCAATCGAGAGTTCGAAGTCGATGCTGCGCCACTGCAGGATCAAGCCTCGATCAACCGCCTCGACGCCTTGCAGCAGCGGATGGGCGGCGAGGATAGCCCGCGCCGCCTGAAAACTGAGCGCGCCATCGGGCGCTACGCCGAACAAGCAAGCGCGCGGGCAGAGCGCGCCATCGGCGTGGCGCAACCACGCATGAAAGACGGGCGCTTGGCGGCTGCCCAGCGCTCGTGCTGCTCCCAGCGCGCCGATGAGCGCCACGCTCAGCGCAGCAGAGAGAATCAGCCAGCGACGCACGTTCCTCCTCAAAGCGATCTCAATAGCGCTGCTCAGGATACCACGAACTAAGGTAGGCGCGCGAAAAATCTGTATTTTCTTGGCGCTTGTTGATATAATCAAAGCATCCGTATCGATACGAGGTGCGTGCAGGCTGCTTGAGGGAGGATCGGAACGCTTCTGCGCAACACGCACACAGTTGGAGGCTTCTTAGGCTGTGAACACTCCACGTTTTCGTAACCTATTTATTTGGATTCTGATCGGCGTTGCTTTGGTGGCAGTTTTCGTGAGCGTGCGCGGCGTCGGCTCTAGCGCCAACGAGCTGAAGCTGAGCGAGCTGGCTCAACAGATCATCAGCGGCACGCCGCGCATCAGCGCCATCGCCGTCGCCCAGAGTGAGGTGCGCGTCACCTATGCGGGCAGCAACCGCCCACCCGCCCTCACCCGTAAAGACCCCTCCATGCCACTGCCTGAACAGCTGATCAGCTTGGGCGTGCCGAAAGAGGTCATCGCCCAGCTGCCCATCGAGTACGTGCAGCCGAACGATGTCACGCCGTTCTTCAGCATTTTGCTCTCATTGCTGCCGATCATCTTGATCGCCGGCTTCTTCTTCCTGATGCTGCGCCAAGCGCAGGGCTCAAACAATCAGGCGATTGCTTTCGGCAAGAGCCGCGCCCGCATGTTCACCGGCGACCGCCCGACCGTCACCTTTGACGATGTGGCAGGCGCGGACGAAGCAAAAGAAGAGCTGCGCGAGGTGGTGGAGTTCCTCAAGGAGCCGGATAAGTTCGTGCAATTGGGCGCGCGCATCCCGAAAGGCGTGCTGCTGGTTGGCAGCCCCGGCACGGGCAAGACCTTGCTGGCTAAAGCGGTCGCCGGCGAGGCGGGCGTGCCCTTCTTCAGCATCAGCGGCTCGGAGTTCGTCGAGATGTTCGTGGGCGTGGGCGCCTCGCGCGTGCGCGACCTATTCGATCAGGCGAAGCGCCACAGCCCGTGCATCATTTTCATCGATGAGATCGACGCCGTCGGGCGGCACCGCGGCGCCGGATTGGGCGGCAGCCACGACGAGCGCGAGCAGACCCTCAACCAGATTCTGGTTGAGATGGATGGCTTCGATACCGATACGAACGTGATCGTGATCGCCGCCACCAACCGCCCCGACATCCTCGATCCCGCCCTGATGCGCCCTGGGCGCTTTGATCGGCGCGTAGTGCTGGATCGTCCCGACGTCAAGGGGCGCGAGGCGATCCTGCGCGTGCATTCGCGCGGCAAGCCGCTGGCTGCCGACGTGGACTTGGCAGTCCTCTCGCGCACCACGCCCGGCTTCGTCGGCGCCGACCTCGAAAACCTGATGAACGAGGCGGCGATCCTCGCGGCGCGCAAGAACAAGAAGACGATCTCGATGCGCGACTGCGAAGAGGCGATCTACCGCGTCGTGCTCGGTCCGGAGCGCAAGAGCCGCGTCATCAGCGAGGAACAGAAGCGCTTGGTCGCCTATCACGAGGCGGGACATGCCATCGTCGGGCATTTCCTGCCCAACTGCGATCCGATCCGCAAGATCACCATCGTGCCGCGCGGCATCTCCGGCGGCTCGGTGCTGAGCGTGCCTGAGGACGATATGGGTCCTGAGACGCGCGCGCGCATCAAGGATGCCATCGCGCAGGCGCTGGGCGGGCGCGCCGCCGAGGCGATTGTCTTCGGCGAGGTCACGACGGGCGCTGGCGGCGGCAACGGCAGCGACCTCGCCACGGTCACGCGCTACGCCCGCGCTATGGTCACGCGCTTCGGCATGAGCGACCGTCTCGGTCCGATGATCTTCGGTCAGAAGGAGGAGATGGTCTTCTTGGGGCGCGAGATCGCCGAGCAGCGCGATTACAGCGAGGCAATCGCCGAGATCATCGACGAAGAGGTCAAGAAGATCGTCGACGAGGCATATCAGCGCGCCCTAGCCGTCCTGAACGAGCATCGCGAAGAGCTGGAGCGCGTGGCGCAGCGCCTGATGGAGGTCGAGACCATCGATTACGAAGAATTCATGCAGCTGATGGGCGAGCCAGTGACGGCGGGTCGCCGCAAGCGCCCGGAGATGCTGCCCAAGCCCGCCGAAAAGCCCGCCGTTCAGCGCGAGCAGCGCGACGACATGCCGCCGCGCATGGGGACGGCAGCCAGTCCCGCCTGAGCGCATAGGCAGGGCGGCGGAGCGCACCTCCGTCGCCCTGTTTCTTTTGAGGGAGAAGCATGAGCGAACAAGCTGTGGCGCGGCGCGGCATGGCGCTTGGGGATTACCTCGCGCGCAGCGCCGAGCGCCCTTTCGAGCTGATCGACGGCGAGGTCTGCCTGATGAGTCCGAGCGTCTCGCGGCACAGTGTGTTGATTCGCGCCCTGTTCCGCGCCTTAGATGGACTGACCGCGCAAAGCGATCAGTGGGAGGCGTTCAGCGAAGTCACTTTTGTGCCGCCTGAGCAAGCCGCCGCCAATTGGCTGCGCGACTCGCTCGTCCCCGACCTCGCCTTGTTCGATAAGGCGGCGTTCGCGGCGTGGCGCAGCCAGACTCCCGACGCGGACGAGCGCCCCATCGCCCTGATCCCCGCGCTAGTCGCTGAGGTGCTCTCCCCGCACGACCGTCATAGCGAAGTAGCCCGCAAAGTGCAGCGTTATCTCGCTTTGGGCGTGCAGCTGGTCTGGATCGTCGATCCGCACGTGCCGCAGGTCGCGGTCTATCGGCGCGGCAGCAATCAAGTCACGCTGCTGAGCCCCGCCGATGCGCTCAGCGCCCCCGATCTGCTGCCCGAGCTGCGCTTGCCGCTCGCTCAGCTCTTCGCCCTGTGAGGGGGCTATGCCCGTTTTGTGAAAAAGCTGTTATACTTAAAGCTGAGCGCCGTCACATCGCCTCATAGAGAGCGCCCATCATGCCTGACGCCAAACTGCCGCCGCCGACCGTCATTGCGCAGCCCGCCGAGCTCGCTCAGCTGGTCGAGCGCCTCGCTCAAGAGCCGCTGATCGCCGTCGATACCGAGTCCAACAGCCTGTACGCCTACCGCGAGCGCGTCTGTTTGATTCAGCTCTCCACGCGCAGCGCCGATTACATCGTCGATCCCTTCGCCCTAGACGACCTCACGCCGCTTGGGACGCTCTTCGCCGCGCCGCAAATTGAGAAAGTGCTGCACGCCGCCGAAAACGACATCATGGCGCTGCGCCGCGACTTCGACTTCCGCTTCGCCAACATCTTCGATACGGCGATGGCGGCGCGCATCCTCGGACGCAAGCCTTTCGGTCTGGCCGCCATGCTGGAGGAATGCTTCGGCGTGAAGCTAGATAAACGCCATCAGCGCGCCAACTGGGCGGTGCGCCCCTTGCCGCCTGAGCAGCTCGATTACGCCCGCATGGATACGCACTACCTGCCCGCCCTGCACGATATCCTAGAGGCGCAGCTGGCAGAGCGCGGCTGCTCAGAAGAGGCGCGCGAGATTTTCGAGCAGCTCACCACCGTGCAGCAGGCGCAGGCGCACTTCGATCCGAACGGCTTCTGGCACATCAGCCACGCCCGCGATTTCTCGCCCCGCCAGATGGCGATCCTGCGCGAGCTGTACCTCCTGCGCGACCGCTTGGCGCAAGACTCCGATTTGCCGCCCTTCAAGGTTCTGACCGATGAGACGCTCGCCCACTTAGCCGCCTCTCAGCCTCAGAGCCTCTCTGAGCTGCGCGCCACCAGAGGCGTGGCGGACTGGCTGATCGCACGGAGCGGCAGGGCGATCCTTGAGGCGATTGTCGCGGGCAAGAGCGCCCCGTTGCCCGTCCGTCCGGAGCAGCTGCAGCCCGACGCGGTCGTCTTGGCGCGCTACAACGCCCTGCGCGAGTGGCGCAAGAATCGGGCGGCGGCGCGCGGCGTCGAGAGCGATGTGATCGTCCCGCGCGAGGCGCTCTGGGCGATGGCGCAAAATCCGCCGCGCCGCCTTGAAGACCTCGCCAACGTGCCGAATCTGGGCGCGTGGCGGCGCGCCCAGTACGGCGCGGAGATTCTGCAAGTGCTGGCGAGCCTGCCAGAGGACGCTTGAGCGCTTGAAGTCGGCGCGCCTTTGGGCTAGACTCGGCGCGAGTTTTACACACAAATAGGCAGACCGCGATGATTCAACTTGGCGAGATGCAGATCGCCTTCCTCAACGATGGCACCACCCACGTGGACGTCGGCGGCGTTTTCGGCTTAGTGCCGCGCCCGCTCTACAAGCACTTCGTCACGCCCGACGCCGAGAATCGCGTGCCGATGACCATGACGTGCTTGCTGGTGCGCACGCCCGATAAAATCGTGGTCATCGAGACGGGCTTGGGCGATAAGCTCGATGACAGGGCGCGCGCCAATTGGGGCTTGGTGCTGCGCGAGGGCGAGGGGCTGCTCAACAGCTTGGCGCGGCACGGCATGCAGCCCGAAGACGTCGATCTGGTCATCAACACGCACTTGCACGCCGATCACTGCGCCGGCAACACGCGCTTCACGCCCGACCTGCGCGCCATCGTCCCGACTTTCCCCAACGCGGAGTACGTCACACAGCGCCGCGAATACGAAGACGCCATGCATCCCAACGAGCGCACGCGCGGCACGTATTTCTCGGTTAACTATCAGCCGCTGGTCGAGTCGGGGCAGATGCGTCTGCTCGATGGCGACGCCGAGATCGCGCGCGGGATTCACGGCGTCGTGGCGCGCGGACACACGCCCGCCATGATGATGGTGCGCCTTGAGAGCGACGGCGAGCAGGCGCTCTTCGTCAGCGATTTGGCGTCTTACAGCATTCACTTCGAGCGGCTGGGCTGGATGACCGCCTACGACGTCGAGCCGCTCCAGACCCTTGAATCGAAGCGTATTTGGCAGCGCTGGGCGCTGGAGACGGGCGCGCTGCTGATCTTCCCGCACGATCCGACCCTGATCGCCGGGCGCTACCGCATGGTAGATGGCAAGGCGCGCATCGTGCCTGAGATCGTCGCCTACGATTAGCTGAGAGAGCTTTTGCCCGTGAGCGAGCCGATTCTGGTAGCCTTTCAGGGCGTGCATGGCGCCTACTCCGAAGAGGCGTGCCGCCAACACTTCGGCGAGGACGTCCGGACGTTGCCCTGTGAGACCTTCGAGGAGCTCTTCCGCGCTGTGGAGAGCCGCCGCGCCACCTACGGGATGCAGCCGGTCGAGAATTCGTTGGCGGGGACGGTCGCCACAGCTTACGAGCTGCTGATGGAATACGATCTGCGCATTCAGGCGGAGGTGATCCTGCCGGTGCGCCACGCGCTCTTGGCGCCGCGCGGCACGCCGCTCAGCGAGGTGCGCTACGTGCGCTCGCATCCGCAGGCGTTGGCGCAGTGCGCCCACTACTTGCGACGGCGCGGCTTTCAGCCTATCTCGCACTTCGATACAGCCGGCAGCGCCCGCGACCTCGCCGCCAAGCCTGAGCCGCACACCGCTTGCATCGCCAGCGCCTTAGCCGGCAAGCTCTACGGCTTGGAGCAGCTCGATTACGGCATCGAGGATGAGGCTTTCAACTACACGCGCTTCTTCGTGATCGGCTTGGGCGATCCGCCGCCCGCCCAGCGCAACAAGACCAGTGTGGTCTTCGCCGTGCGCGATAAGCCGGGCGCCTTGCACGAGTGCTTGGGCGCTTTCGCCACGCGCGGCGTCAACCTGACCAAGATCGAGTCTCGCCCGCGCCGCAACAAGCCGTGGCAGTACTATTTCTACACCGATTTTGAAGGGCACGCCTCAGAGCCGCACGTGGAAGCCGCCCTGATGGACTTGATGCGTCGCGCTGCCTTGCTCAAGCTGCTCGGATCGTATCCCGCCGCCGAGCAGCCCGCCCCCTCGCCCGAATCTGACGAAAAGGACGCCTCATGACCCCGCTCAGCGTTTTGAAGTGCATCGCCTGTGGCTACGAGCACGCCCTTGACGAGCCCGTCTACACCTGCAGCCGTTGCGGCGGCTTGCTGGACGTCGTCCACGACCTTGAGCGGCTGCGCCCGCAAGTCAGCCGCCAGCTCTTCGACTCGCGTCTGGGCGCCCTAGAGCCGCCCTACAACAGCGGCGTGTGGCGCTATAAGGAGCTGGTCTTCCCCTCAGTGGCGGACGATCAGATCGTGACGCGCGGCGAGGGCAACACCACGCTCTATCGCGCGCCCGCCAAACTCGCGGAGTGGGTGGGCAGCCGCGCGCTCGCGCTCAAGCACGAGGGCGAGAACCCGACCGGCTCGTTCAAGGATCGGGGCATGACCGGCGGCGTGACGCACGCCAAGCTGGTCGGCGCGAGCAGCGCGCTGTGCGCCTCGACGGGCAACACCTCCGCCTCGATGTCGTCTTATTGCGCCTTGGCGGGGCTGCAGGCGCTCGTCTTCTTCCCGTACGGGAACATCGCGGCGGGCAAATTGGCGCAATCGGTTGCCTATGGCGCGCTGAACG
>CALKXH010000005.1 GCA_938005675.1 uncultured Anaerolineae bacterium | reverse complement strand
AAGTCTGCCTGCCGACCTCGAAGGCGGCACGTTCACCATCACCAACCTCGGCGCCTTCGAGATCGACTTCTTCACGCCGATTGTGGTCTTGCCGCAAGTGGCGATTCTGGGCGTCGGGCAGCTCGCCGAGCGAGTCGTGGCGCACGAGGGCGCCATCGTCATCCGTCCGCGCTTACCGCTCAGCCTGACCTTCGATCATCGGGCGGTAGACGGGGCGCCGGCGGCGCGCTTCCTGCAACGCCTCAAGCGCCTGATCGAGACTCCGCTCGGCTTGCTGTTGGGCGGGCGCGCCTGAGCTGACTCAAGCGCGCTCGGCGGCGTTGGGCAGGATCACGGTGATGGTGCTGCCGCGCCCCGGTCGACTCTCAATCTCAACAATGCCTTCGAGCTGGCGCGCGCGCTGGCGGATGTTGCGCAAGCCGATGCCGGGCGTCGTCGTCTTGGGATCGAAGCCTCTGCCGTTATCCGAGATGACCAGCGTGACGTGTGTAGGCGTCTCGTGCAAGTCCACGTAGACTTCGGTGGCGTGGGCGTGGCGCACGATGTTGGAGAGCGCCTCGCGCGTGATCTGCAAGAGGGCGTGCAGCCGATCCTCGTTCAAGTTGGTGATGTTGGAGACGTCCATGACGAGGCGCGCCGAGCAGACCTCGCGGAAGCGCTTGGCGAGGTCGTTCATCTGCTCGCGCAGGGTCAGGCTCAGCTCCACGCCGATGCGCAAATCGCGGATGTAGCGCCGCAAATCCTCGATCACGCGGTTCAGGTCGGCGTTGATGGCGGTCAGCTGCTCGGCGTGTTCGGGCGCGTTCAAGCGCATCAGCTCCAGCTTGATGCCGATGGCGTAGATCGACTGGATGATGCCGTCGTGCAGCTCCATGCTGATGCGGTCGCGCTCCTCCAGCACGGCGAGGCGGCGCAGCTGGTCGGAGAGGCGCGCGTTCTCGATGGCGATGGCTGCGTGTGCCGCCAACAGGCTGATCATGCGCTCGTCGTCCTCCGTGAAGGGCAGCCCGTCTAGCCGATCGCACAGGTAGAGCGAGCCCAGCACCTGCCCTTTCGAGATGATCGGCACGCCCAGAAAGCGCGTCATGTGCGGATGATGCTCCGGGAAGCCGACCGACTTAGGATGGTCTTGCAGGCGCGGCAGGCGGATCGGATGCTCGCTGTTGAGCAACACGCCCAGCAAGCCGTGCCCCTCCGGCGGATGATCGACCAGCGCTATCTCATCCTCGGACATGCCGTAGACGAGGAACTCGGAGAGTCCCTGCATACTATCGGGGACGCCTAACGCGGCGTAGCGCGCGCCGACCATGCGGGCGGCGATCTCGGCGAGGCGCTTGAGGATGCGCTCAAGGGTGAATTCGGCGGTCACGGCGCGGACTGCCTCGCTGAGGGCGTGCAGTTTTTCCTCGCTGCGGTCAGCGCGGAAGTGACCGCCGCTGTTGTGCATCGGATCGCGTTGGGTCATCATAGCCTACCAGCCCAGCTCATTGCTCTCAGCAAACATAGCGCGTCTCAGGCGGCTTTGCCCACAGCAAAGCGACATTTATCACCTAAAATTAGTCACATTTGTCCCTGATTTTTCCCTCAAAAGCCCATTATTTTATAATCAGTATCCGAAGTTGTAGAGATCGGAGAGCGCTGTGTATTACTTCAGCAGTGCTGCGCCGTTTGATCAAAGCCATGATGAGGAAGCCATGAGTCAGACGCCTCAGCCGATTCGCATCCTGATTGCGGACGATCACGAAGTGGTTCGGATGGGCATCCGCGCCTTGATTCAGCAGCACGCGCATTTGAACGTGGTGGCGGAAGCCGCCACCGGCGAGGAAGCCGTTGAGTTGGCTCTGCAGCACAAGCCCGATGTGGTGGTCATGGATGTGCGAATGCCCGGTATGCTGGGCGTGGAAGCCTGTCAGAAGATCGTCAATCAGCTGCCTAGCACGCGCGTGGTCATGCTGACCAGCTACGCCGAAGACGATCTGCTCTTCGCGGCGATTCGGGCGGGTGCATCCGGCTACGTGCTGAAGCGCATCGGCAGCGATGACCTGATTCGCACCATCGAGGCGGTCGGGCGCGGCGAGTCGGCGCTGGACCCCTCGATGACGGAGGCGATCTTCCGCGAGCTGCGCCACACCGAGAAGAACAAAGAAGCCGCGCTCTTCGCCGAACTCACCTCGCAGGAGATGCGCGTCCTCGCGCTGATCGCCGACGGCTTGACCAACCGCGAAATCGCCAGTCGGCTGTTCTTGGGCGAGGGAACCGTCCGCAATTACGTCAGCAATCTGCTCAGCAAGCTGAACCTGTCCAATCGGGCTGAGGCGGCTGCCTTCGCCGTTCAGCATCACGTCAAAGAGTATTTGGCGTCCGAGTGAGGCTGCCGCGTCGACGACTCGCAAGGCTGCCGCACAGTCAGCTAGGGACTGCGCGGCTGTTTGATTTGCGCCTCCACCGCCTCGACCAAGCGCTTGCGATCCAAAGTGGCTTTCTGCCAGAAGACGGCGTCCTGCAGGCGCGGACGGTCGATCTCGCCCAGCTCTTTGGCGCTCATCACAGCCACTCGCACGTTGCGCAGGCGCTCGGATTGGCGCATCCGCTCTAGCACGTCTAAGCCGCCCATATCCGGCAGCATCACATCGAGGATGACGAGGTCGGGCAGCTGCTCTTGCATGGCTTTGAGGGCGCTCTCGCCGGTGCGCGCCTCGCTGACGCTGAACTTGCGGCTCGCCTCGAGGATGCGCCGCACCAAGCGGGCATCGTAGGGATTGTCATCCACGATCAGCACCTTGAAAGCGCCCTCGACGGGCTGAACGAGCTGCGTAGCGCGCTTGGGCAGAGGCGATTCGGCGCTCTCAGCCGCTCGATCCTTGAGCGTGCTGACCACGTGATCGACCAGTTCGCGCGTGCTGTAGCTGCCCTTCAGCCAGACTGAGTCGATCTGCCCGCTCAGGCGCGCCTGATCCGCCTGCGTGAGCGTCTTGCCGCTCAGGACGATCACGGGGATATGCGCCGTCTCAGGATCGGCTTTGAGCGCCTCCAGCAAGCTGAAGCCGTCCATCTCGGGCATACTCAGGTCGGTGATGACGAGATCGGGGCGGCGTTGGCGCACCAAGTCCAGCCCGTCGAGCGGATTGTTCGACTCGAAGACGCGGTAATTCTTGTGCGCCTGCAGCAGACGGCGAATCAGGCGCGTGTCGTTTGGGTTATCGTCGATGACCACGATGGTGGTGATCTGCTCGTCGAGGCGCTCCAACGCCGCGCCGAGTCCTTCGGTCTGCTGGGAGGGGGCGGCGGCGCCCAGTTCCAGCTCCAGCACGTACTGATCCTCGAGGATGTGCTTCTCCGCAGGGAAGGTGTGACCGGAGCAGTTCAACAGGACGCGCTCGTGCGGCTGGATGGCGCCCGTGGCGAGCAATTTCTCCAAGCCGGCGAAGGCGACGGCGGTGGCGGGCTCAACGCTGAAGCCCTCGGTGCGCGCCACGCGCCGCATGGCGCGGAACGCCTGTCCGTCGTCCACGCTGACCATCGCGCCGCCGTGCCGTTGGATCGCCTCGTACAGCAGCGTGTAGGCGTAGCTCGGATCGCCCGTCGCCAAAACCGTGATGAGCGTCTCCGGCACGACCGGCTCGGCTTGGGCGAGTCCGCGCTCGAAGGCGCGCACCATCGGCGCGCAGCCCTCCACCTGCACGATGCCCAACTTCGGGATTTTGTCGATCAGCCCGATCTGATGCAGCTCCAAGAAGCCCTTGTAGACGCCCAACGGACCGATCCCGCCGCTGACCGCCTGAATGTACCAGTCCGGGGCAACCCACCGACCGTCCTCGCCATATTCGATGCCCAGCTGCTCGGCGATCTCGAAGGCGAGGGTCTTCATGCTCTCCTTGCCGGGGATGCCCTTCGCGCCGCGATCAAAATACAGGTTGCGCCGCGCCGCGAAGTCCGCCGCCACCTTCTTGGTCTGATCGTAGGTGCCGGTCACCTTGATCAGCTCGGCGCCGTACAAGCCCAGCTCGCGCATTTTCTCGGCGGGCACCATGCTCGGCAAAAAGACCCACAACTTGATGCCCGCGCGCGCGCAATACGCCGCGTACGCCGCCGCCGCGTTGCCTGTGGATGCCAAGACGCACTCTTTGATGCCCGCCTGCTTCAAAATCGAGACCGAGAGCGCGCCTTGCCGATCCTTGAACGAGTTGGTCGGCATTCGGCGCTCGTCTTTGATCAGGATATGCTCGTGACCGAGCGTCTCGCCCAGCCGCTCGGCGCGGATGATAGGCGTCATGCCCTCGCTGATGCTCACGCGCTGCGACGAGTCGCTCAGCGGCAAGAGTTCCTCATAGCGCCACAGCGAGAGCGGACGGCGCGCCAAGCCGTTCGCCCAGCGCACTTCGCTGTAGTGATAGCGCGCATCCAGCCACGCGCTGCCGCAGCGCTCGCACTTGGCGAGCATCGGATCGGGCAGCATGTGATGCCCGCAAGTCAGGCAGACCACTTCAGAAAAGAGCGTCGGCATGGGCTTCTCCGATACGATGACGAGTCCTATGCCAAGTTTAACACAATTCGGGCTTGAGTCAGCCGCCCATCTCTTGCAGGACGCGCCGCGCGATGACCAAGCGTTGAATCTGGCTGGTGCCCTCGCCGATGCTCATCAGGCGCTGATCGCGGTACATGCGCTCGACGGGGAACTCGGCGCTGTAGCCGTAGCTGCCGTGAATCTGGATGGCGTTGAAGCAGACTCGCTCCGCCACCTCGCTGGCGAAGAGCTTTGCCATCGCCGCCTCTTTGGTGAAGGGCTTGCCGTGATCCTTGAGCCACGCCGCGCGGTAGACCAGCAAGCGCGCCGCTTCGATTTCGAGGGCGGCGTCGGCGATCATCCACTGGATGGCTTGATGCTCGCTGATGGGCTTGCCGAAAGCGCTGCGCTGCTTGGCGTACTTGACGGCTTCCTCAAAGGCGCCCTGCGCAATGCCGACGCTCAGCGCGCCGATGCTGATCCTGCCGGCGTCGAGCGTCTCCATGGTCTGATGAAAGCCGCGCCCGACCTCGCCGAGCACGTTCTCGCGCGGCACGCGCACGCCATCGTAGCTGAGCATGTGCGTGGAGGAGCCTTTCAAGCCCATCTTGCGCTCCGGCGGGTGGATGGTCAAGCCCTCGCGGTCGGTCTCGACCAGCAAATGGGTGAAGCCGCGCGTCCCGGCGGCTTTATCGGTGCGCACCAGCGTGATGATGACGGGCGCATGGCGCGCGTTGGTGATCCACGCCTTCGTGCCGTTGATCACGTAGCAGCCGTCCTCCAAAACGGCGCTGGTCTGAGCGCTCATCAAGTCGGAGCCAGCGTTTGGCTCGGTCAGCGCCAGCGCGCCGAGCGTCTCGCCGCTGGTCAGGCGCGGCAGGAAGCGCGCTTTTTGTTCGGGCGTCCCCCAGCGCACAATCGGGGCGCAACCCAAGCCGTTGTGGGCTGAGATCGAGAGCGCCGTCGAGCCGCAGACGCGCCCCAGCTCCTCCACGGCGATGGAGGCGCAGATGGTATCCAAGCCGGCGCCGCCGTACTCTTCTGGCACTTGGATGCCCGTCAAGCCGAGCTGGGGCATCTTGCGGATGGCTTCCCAGCGCAGATCGCCTTGCGCCTCGATCTGAGCGGCGTAAGGCTTGATCTCGCCCTCGCAGAAGTCGCGCACGGCGCGCTGATACATGCTCTGTTCTTGCGTAAGCTCAAAATGCATTGAAAAAATCTCCTAGAAGCGCCCGGCGAACAAATCCGCCACGCGCGTCACCAAGTCGTGCTTCAGGATAGGTTTTATCAAATAGCTATCCACGCCGCTAGAGGAATCTAGGGCGGCGAGGAAGCTCTGCGCGTAGCCCGCCACCATCAGGACGAGCGTCGGGCGCGTCTCGATGGCGCGCATCTCGCGCACAAACTCGATGCCGTTCATGGTCGGCATGGCGAAGTCCACCACGACCATGTCGGGCGGATCGGCTCGGAAGAGCGCCAAGCCTTCAGCGCCGCTAGACGCTTTGGTGACGTGATAGCCCTCGGCGCTCAGCACGTCGGCGATCATGTCGCGTTGCGCTAGATCGTCGTCGATGACAAGGATTTTCGGATGCTGATTAGGTGCATCGCCCATGAGAAAAACTCCTTGCGCTGACTTTCAAAAATTAATGGATGACCGAAGTCAGCTGCAGCTCACTCCTGATCTTATACCAGAATAGCCGTCCGCTTTAGGTTAGAAAGCTCAAAAATTGGTGATTGGACGCCTAGCTCGCCGACTGCCGTTGAGACGGGCAACTCAGAGCGCCGCGCTCTGAAATTTGGGACGTCTCGCCGCCTCAGCTTGTCTCAAAAGCGCGCTCTGCGGTACAATAAAAATAGATCGGCTTGTCGTGGGCAAGGGTAGCTGATGCCAAGACTTAATCTGAAAACCTATTTGCAGGAGGTCTCGACGCTGATCGCCAACGAGGCGCGCGATGAAGCCATCGGGCATTGCAAGCACATCCTCCAGACCTTCCCCAAGCACCTGCAAACCTATCGCTTTCTGGGGCAGGCGCTCTTCGAGCGCGAGCAGTTCGCCGCCGCCGTCGACGTCTTCAGACGCATCCTCGCCGCCGTGCCCGATGACCGCGACGCCCACCTGTATCTGTGCGAGATTTACACGGGCGAGCAGAACTACGACGCAGCTATCTTCCACCTAGAGCGCGTCTGGGAGCAAGCCCCTGAAGACCCCGACATTCAAGACGAGCTGAAAAAGCTCTACGCCAAGCGCGACGGCGAAGCCCCGCCCGCCCTCCAGCTGACCGCCCCCGCCCTTGCCCGTCGTTATTTCAACGGCAGGCTCTACGCCGAAGCCGCCGCCGAGCTCTACGCCATCTTAGAGCGCCAGCCCGAACGCCACGACTTGCGCGGCTTGCTGGCACAGACCCTCTGGTTGGATGATCGCCCCGAAGAAGCCACCGAAGTGGCGCTGCAGCTCTTGGCTGCCCTGCCCGATCACCTGATCGCCAACCGCATCATGGCGGAGCTGTGGCTGCTCATGGAGCGCCCCTCCGACGCCCGCCCGTTCGTCGCCCGTTTGCAGGCGCTCGACCCATACCTCGCTTGGCAGATCGTGCGGGCCGAAGACGCGCCTGAGGATGCCTTCATGCTCGAACGGCTGGATTGGCGGGCGAAATCAGCGGCTCTGGCGCTGGACGTTAGCGGCATGGGCGAGATTTTCAGTTCGCTGGATTCGATCAGCCTCTCCGAGAGCAGCGCGCCCGCCTTCGATCAGCCTCCCAAGCCGCTCGGCGGTCGCCTTGCGCAGCGCGCGACGGGCGCCCTGAGCGACTGGTCAACTCAGGAGACG
>CALKXH010000004.1 GCA_938005675.1 uncultured Anaerolineae bacterium | reverse complement strand
AAGTCAACCCCCTCGTGCTTGCCGTTGGCGTAGGGGCGCGGCGCATCGAATGGATCGGTCAGGCGCGGCGGACAGCGCAACGGAAACGCGAGGAAGAACGGCTCGCCCATGCCACGAGAATCCATCATGCGCGCAATCGGTAGCCCAGCCGCGCCAAGAGCGTCTCGTCTTGCCGCCAATTCTTGAGCACTTTCACCCACGGCTCAAGGTAGACCTGCGTGCCGAGCAGATGTTCAAGCTCAGCGCGCGCCTCGCTGCCGATCTTCTTGAGCATCGCGCCGCCGCGCCCGATCAGGATGCTCTTGTGCGATTCGCGCTCGACGTAAATGATGACGCGGATGTAGGTCAGGGTGGGGCTGCGCTCGATGAACTCCTCGACCTCGACGGCGACGGCGTGCGGCACTTCCTGTTCGAGGTTGAGCAGGACTTTCTCGCGCACGATCTCGGCGGCGATATCGCGCAGGGGCATGGTGCTGAGCTGATCCTCAGGGTAGTAGAGCGGACCGGGCGGCAATTTGGCGATCACGCGGCGCAGCAAGCTCGGCACGCCATCGCCGTTGGCTGCGCTCAGGCTCTCCCAGTCCGCCTCAGGCATTAGGGCGCGATACGCCTCCACGTGCGGGATGACTTGTTCAGGCCTGAGCAAATCCAGCTTGTTGAGCGCCATGAGGATAGGCACGTTGATCGCCTCGCGGATCATAGCGGCAACGCGCGCGTCATCGTCGTCGGGCAGAGTCGTCAGATCGCAGACGAAGAGGATCACGTCGGCGTCGTTCAGAGCGCTGCGCGCCACCTCCACCATGAATTTGCCGAGCTTGTGGCGCGGCTGATGGATGCCGGGCGTATCCACGAAGATGGCTTGCACGTCGGGCGCAGTGTAGATGCCGAGCTGGCGCAGGCGCGTCGTTTGCGGCTTCGGGCTGACGATGGCGATCTTCTCGCCCAGAATCCGATTCATCAGCGTGGACTTGCCGACGTTCGGCTTGCCGACAACCGCCACGTAGCCGCTGTGGAGCAGTTGATGTGTCTCGGTCTGTGCGTCGCTCATGACTGCTCCGTCTTGGAGTCAAGCGGCGGCATGTCATCGCGGAAGCTGAGCGCCATCGGCACGCCGCTGCGTCGGGCGGCTGCAGCGATGGCGTGCGAGGCAATCGGCTGCACCAAGACCAGAAAAACAGCGAGGGCGAGCGCACGCGGCAAGACGCCCTCCAGCAGGAGCGCCGCGCCCAGCAAAATGCCCCACAAGCCCAGCGTCGAGACCTTGCCTGAGGCGTGCAAGCGCGTGTAGACATCCGGCAGGCGCATCATGCCCAACACGCCGATGAACGAGAACGCCACGCCGAAGTACAGCGCCGCCAAGCCGAGCAGTTCGCGCCAAGCCATCAGAAAAGCCTCCCGTCGCTCAGGTAGCGCGCGATGGCGAGCGTGCCGATGAAGCTGAACGCCGCCAGCGCAATGCCGATATCCACGATGAACGCCACGCCCTCAACCAGCGCTAAGATGACGATGATGCCGATCAGCAGCGTAGTGAGCAGATCAATCGCCTGCAGGCGCTCGGCGGCGTTAGGCGCTCTGAGCATCCGCCACAGGCACGGCACTAGCAAGACGATCAAGATGATCAGGGCGATTTGCACGCCCCCATTAGCGAGGTCGCTCATGACTCAGCCCTCCCCAGAATGGCGCGCAGCCGCTTCAGACGCGCGGCTTGCTCTTGATCGGCTGTCTGGGCGCTCGCCACGTCCAGACAGTGAATGTACATGACTTTGGCGCCATCGAACTCGACTGCCAGCTGACCGGGCGTGATGGTGATGGCGTGCGCGCTGAGCGCCGCGATGGTCTCGTCTTGATCGGGGTCTTGGGTGGGGATGGCGACGATGCCGGGCTGCATCGGCAACTTCGGATCGAGGACGCGACGCGCCACATCGAAGCTGGAGCGCGTGATCTCCACGAACGAGAGCAGCACGTAGACGATCAGGTTGAAGATTTGGCGCGGCAAGCGCGTCGGCTGGATGGTGGCGGCTTTGCGCGTCCCGATCAGCCCGACGATCAGAGCGCCAACCACAAACCCAACCGCGAAGCTCTCAACGCTGACGCGCGCCGTCACGCCCATCCACACGATGCTCAACACGACCGCCATGCTCAACACATAAGTGATACGCCCCATCGCTCAGCCTCCGAAGACTGCCCGAATGTAGAGGGTCGGGTCGCCCAAATCGGCGACCGTGCGCGTGACCACGTCGATCAGCGGCGTGGCGTAAACGCCGAACAGGACGCACAAACTGATCAAGAAGAGTGGCGCGAATTGGGCATCGCCCTGTGGCTTCGCCTTCACGCCTTCATCGGGCGGCTGCTGAAAAAGCAGCGACCACGTGCCGATCATGTACTGCAGCGTGATCAAGCCCGCTGCCACCGCCAAGACCAGCGCCCACCAGCCTTGCGCCTCGATGCCGCCCCGCACCAATGCCACCTTGCTGATGAAGCCGTTCAGCGGCGGCAAGCCTGCCAGCGCCATGCCGCCCAACAGATACAAGATGCTGGTCAGCACCATGCCCTTGCCCACGCCGCCGATATCGCGCTTGGTCGCCGTTTTGCCGACAGTGCGGCTGCTGACCACACCTGTCAGCATCAGCAGCGCCGCCTTGATGAAGGAATGGTTCACCGCGTAGACGAGCGCCCCGATCAGCGCGAGCGGCGTCCCCCAGCCGATTGCCACGAGGATGAAGCCGATCTGCCCGAAAGTGGAATACGCCAACATGCGCTTGGCATCGTAGGTGCGCAGCGCGCCCAGACTGCCGAAGAAGATTCCGATCACGCCCAGCACCACCAGCAAGCTCTGAATGGTGGGCGCCTCGGCGATGAAGAGCGTGGTGATCATCCGAATCAGCCCGTAGACGCCCACCTTCACCACGACGGATGACAGCACGGCGTGGACGGGCGTCGGCGCGGTGGTGTGGAAGTCAGGCTGCCAGAAGTGGAAGGGGAAGACCGCGCTCTTGAGCAGGAACGCGCAAGTCAGCATCACAGCAGCCGCCTGCGCCAAGAGCGGACGCTCGCCCGTCGCCAATTTCCGCGCGATGTCGGCGATGGTCAGCGTGCCGAAGGTCGTATAGATGCTGCCGATGGCGATCAGCAGGAACAGCGATCCCATCGCGCTGATGAACAAGTACTTGATCGCCGCCTCCAAGCCCAGCCGATTATCTGAGACCGCCACCAACGCCGTCGAGGAGATCACCATCAGCTCGATGAAGACGAAGAGCGTGAAGATATCGCCCGTGTAGAGCGCCCCGCTCAGCCCGACGCCCATCGTGGCGAAGAGCGGCATGAAGGCGGGGTAGGTCACGCATTTATCCTTGCAGCCCAGCGCATAGAGCAAGCCCGCCATCACCACTGTGGTCGCCATCGCCGCGAAGACGGCTGAGAGCTTATCCGCCACGAAGACGATGCCGTAAGGCGGCGCCCAACCGCCCAGACGGTAGGTCTGAACGCCTGACTCGAAGTTTG
>CALKXH010000003.1 GCA_938005675.1 uncultured Anaerolineae bacterium | reverse complement strand
ACCATCGTGCGCAACTTGACGATCTGGAAAGGCTTGCCGCCGCGCCCAAGCCGCTCTTGGCGGTAAAAGATCGCCCCGCGCGAGTCGAGGCGGATGATCAGCGCCAAAGGCGGCAGGAGGATCGCAAAGCACGCCAAGCCGATCAGCGCCAAACTCACGTCGATCAAGCGCTTGATCAGCAAATACAGCCGAAAACTGAGCGTATCGCCCTCCAGCGGCAAGACCAGCTGCCAATCGAACTGCCCGACGTGCTCAATCGGCACGCGCCCAGTGATCTGCTCGTAGAGCAGCGGCATCGGCGTGATGGCGATGCCTTGCTCATAGCACGCCATCACGCCCTGAAACAGCTCGGCGGGCAGAGCGCCCTCGTGCGCCAAGATCAGCTCCGAGACGCCCTGATGCCGCACGATCTCAAGCAAGTCCGCCCCCGCGCCGAGCGCCGGCACGCCCTCAATGCGCCCGTCGGAGTCCGCCTCGCCCGTCATATAGCCGACGATCTCATACTCTCTGGGCGCCTCTTGCGCGAGGGTCTGGGCGAAGGCGGCGGCGGCGCGCCCGCCGCCGATCAACACCGCCCGACGCGGCTGCTCAGTCCAGCTGAACAGGCGCGGACGGGCGACGCGCCACATGCCCACTAGCGAAAAAGCGGCGACGGCGTAGTAGAGCGTGAACAAACGCGGCAAATCGAAGCCGCTCGGCACGATCAGGAAGAAGAGAAAAACGTAGACGATCACCACTTGGACGCTGATGAACAGCAAGCGCGCGAACATCGCCGCCCGCCGATGGGCGAGCCGCAGATCGTTGAAGCCGTTCAAACGCGCCACAGCCAGCCACAGCAGCGGCATGATGACGAACCAATGCGCCCGCTGCGCGATGAACGTCAGATCGAACGGCTCCGGCGCTGTGAGCGACCAAGCGCCCAGCGCCACTAACGTGGCGAGCAAACAGGCGACAGTATCGCCCAGCAGCAGCAGCAAGCGGCGCTCCGAGAGGCGCAGCTGCCAACCGTTCGAAAGCGAGACGCTCGGCGAGGGCGAGATTGGCTTTGCAGGGTGCATGTGCGTATCCGTCAGGCGATCTTCACAATCGGTTACTTTCACATTATAAGGGCAAGCCCGCCAAATCGGACGCTTCGAGGCAATTCTTTGAGAAAGTTGTGATGGCTCGGCTCAAAATGCGCAAAGCCGCCGAGCGTGTTACAATGATGAAGGCGATCTGCATCCTGTGAGGAAAAGCGCATGACCGATCACGCCGAAAATCCCTTGACGACCGCTCGTCAAGCCCTCTCCGAGTTGCGCGCACAGCTCTCTGGAGCGCACGAGGCACTCGAACGCTTCCACGCCCTGCTCGATCAGGCTGAGGCACAGCGCAGCGCCGAGATCGATCAGCAAGTCAAGCTGATCTCCACCATCGTCCACGAGCTGCGCAAACCGATGACCAGCATCCGCGGCTACGCCGACATGCTCGCTAAGCCCAACATGGTCGGCACGCTCAACCCGATGCAGCAGAACTTCGTCGAGACCATCCGCAATAACGTCATCCGCATGGATTGGCTGCTCAGCGACATCAGCGATATCAACAAGTTGCAGGCGGGGCGACTCGCCCTAGAGCGCAAGATGCTGAGCTTCGAGTCGCTGCGCGAGGAGATCGAGTCGGCTGTGGCGGGCTTGCTGAGCGAGTACGGACACACGCTCAGTGTCGAGATCGCGCCCGATCTACCCGCCCTCAACGCCGATCCCAAGCAACTCAGCAAGGTGATTGTGCTGCTCTTGCGCAACGCCATCTTCTACACACCCAAAGGCACTGGTCAGCTGCTGCTGAAGGCAGAGCCGACCGACAAAGCGGGCGAGTTGCGCATCAGCGTGCGCGATAACGGAATCGGGATGCGCCCTGAGGACGTGGTGCGGCTGGGCGAGCTGTTCTTCCGCGCCGATCACGAGCTGGTCACTAACACCAAAGGCTACGGCTTGGGCATCGCGGTGGTCAAGGGCTTGTTGGCGCTGATGGATAGCCAACTAGAGGTGCAGAGCGTCCCTGCGCAAGGCAGCACCTTCAGTTTCCGTCTGCAGGGTATTTAGCGGGTGAAGAGCGGCGTATCTGTGCCTGAGCGCACCAACCAAGAATGGCTGCGCGATCTCGCCGAGGGCGCGCCCAATCGCACCGACGCCATCGCTGCGCTGCGCGAGCGCCTCAAACGCGGCTTGTTCTATTACCTCAGCCGCGAGCGGGGCGATCTCGCCGATCATCCCGCCGAGGAAATCCAGCAGATGGCGGAAGATTTCGCCCAAGAGGCGCTGCTGCGCATCCTGAGCAACCTCGACTCGTTTCGCGGCGATAGCCAGTTCACCACGTGGGCGATGCGCATCGCCGTGCGGCTGGTCATCAGCGAGCTGCGCCGCTTGCGCTACCGCGATTTCTCCCTCGACTCGCTAGTGGATGGCAACGAAAACCGCGCCGCCGATGCCCACGCCCTGACCATCGCCGAAGGCGATAGCCCGGAGCGCAGCGCCGAGAAGCGCGAGGCTTGGCTGCGCATCGAGCGCGCCCTGAGCGAGGCGCTCACCGCCCGCCAGCGCGCCGCCTTCGAGGCGCTGATCTTGCAAGGCGTGCCGCTCGATATCGTGGCGGAGCAGCTCAACACTAATCGCAACGCCCTCTACAAGCTGATCTTCGATGCCCGCCGCAAACTGCGCCAACACTTGGAGGCGCAAGGCTTATCGCCCGAATACATCCTCGCCCTCTTCGAGGACTAGCGCTGTGAAAGACTGGCTCGCCCTACGCCTGCTGCGCGCCGTGCTGTGGCACATCCAGAGCGAGCAGAGCCCGATCTATCGCGCAGCGTGGCGACCCAGCCGCTTCCAACTGCCCGTCGGCTGGATTTATCTGCTGCTGCTCTTGAGCATCCCGCTGCTGCGCCTGCTGGAGCTCGGCAGCGGCGTGCCGTTTTTCATCTACCGCGATCAGGCGCTCGCCGTGGTCGGCGTGGGAGGGGTCGCCCTGATCAGCTTGCTGCCTTACGCCTTGCTCACAGCGCCGACGGCGGCGGGCATTGCGCGTTTGCGCCTGACTCAGACGTGGGATATGTTCCTGCTCACGCCCAGCGAGTCGCACGAGGTCATCACAGCGGTCACGGCTGCCTCGATCCGTCCGCAGTGGCGCGCCATCTTGGGCGGCTTGTTGCTGAACGCGCTCCTGAGCGCGGGCGCAGCGCTCGCGGCGGCGCTAGGCTTGGCGCTGCGCGGCGACTGGCTGTGGGCGGCGCTTTTGGTCGGGCTGAGCGCTTTGGTGGTCTATGCGCGCCTACAAGAGGCAGCCCTGAGCTTGCTGAGCGGCGCGCCGCTGGGCTACCTCGCGCCGCGCGCCGCTTTTGTGCTTGGGATGCTCTTCGGGATCGGGCTGCGGCTCGCCTCGCCGCTGGTGGCGTTGCTGCTGGGCGGCAACGCTGAGGGCTTGGGCGCTCTGAGCGCCGAGATCGTCCGCCTCGCCGATATCCTGCCTGGCAACGCGGCGCTGATCGGCGCGGCGCTGGTCGTTGTGATGGCGCTGCTGCTGGGCGAGTTCGCCCTGATCGCCTTCGTGCCGAGTCCCTTGAGCGCGGCGGCGGCGCTGGCAGTTTTCGTGGCGCGCGGATACCTCGTGCGGCGCTGGGCGGCGCGCGCTGAGTCCGCTTAGCGCTCTTCAGCTTGCTGATTGAGCCGACGCGCCATCGCCTTGCCCTCAGCCAGCGACTCCTCAAGGCGCTCGCCCGCGATTTGCCGTCGCGCGCTCTGCAGGCGCTCATCAAGGGCGCGTTGAAGGCTGCGACGGGTCTCCGAGCCGCTGCGCGGGGCGTTCCAGAGCGCCCACAGCGCCCCGATTGCGCCGCCGATCAGCGCACCGAGCAGGAATGAACGTCCTGTGCCGCGCTCAGCCATCTCACTTGCGCGCCTTGCCGCTCAGATTGCGCCGAATGGTCAGCAGCTCGCGCAGGAAGACGCCTACGCCCACCGCCGTAGAGGTGATGCGAATGACGGGCGTCGCCACGTTGCGGCTGATGAACTCGGTCGTATCGCGCGCCGTGCTGACCGTCTCCTGCGCCTCCTCGATGATCGGCTTGACCTCGCTGCTGAGGATGTTGATGAGCGCGCTGATCTGCCCGATCAGGATCACCAGCGCGATGGCGATCAGGATGCTCTGCAGGGCGAGGATCACGATGAACAGATCGCGCAAGATGCGGAAAAAGTTCGCCACGCCCTCCGAATCAGCGATGCCGCCGATGATCGCAATGGCGAACAGCACTATAATCACGCCGATGAAGCCGCCCACGCCGATCAGCAGCCAGCGCGACACGCCGCCGCCCGCCGCCTCATCCGCCCCCTCTGGACTCGCTTGAATGTCCGTCATTCTTGCTCCTTTGTCTCCCGCCCCGATAGAAAGCGCGTGATGAAGAGCGCCAACCACGCGCCTGAAGTCGCCGTGAAGGTATTCAGGACGCCGATTGCCAGCGCATTGACCTCAAAGATGGCGCCGAAGGTCTGCCCGACGGCGAAACCGAGCCAGCTGGCGAGCAGGTAAAGCGCCAGTTGGCGCGCGCTGCCGCCGAAGATCAGGTGGAAGAGCGCGCCGTAGAGCGTCGCCAGCAGAAAGCCGAAGACAATCGGCGGGCTGGGCATCGCCTAGCGCTGTCTGGGCGCGTAGCCCGGCGCCACCAAAAACTGAGCCGACCACGGCACGTAACGGCTGAAAAATTCCTCGTTGTTGACCAGAACCTGCCCGTCGAGGTTGCGGATCGTGCGCCAGACGCGCGCATCCACGCCGTCGACGGCATAGTCGATCTGGCGGGTCTCGCCGGGGCGCACGCTCGGGCTCTCGGTGTATTTGGGCTTGCCGTGCGGCACAACGTTGCTCAGGCGCGGTCCGCTCACCTCGACGATGCGCCCGCTGTTGGTGCTGTAGAAGGTGATGGTCAGCGACTGCTTAGACGGCACGAAGTTGACGGCGATCAGGATGTGATAGGGCGTATCGTTGCGGAACTTCAGGTCGATGATCGGGGCATAGACGGTCGCATCCATGCCGACGCCCGCCGAGTAGCGCCGTCCGTTGGCGATGGTCGTGCCGCTCTCGTAGTAGCCGACGCGATAGCCGTGCGGATAGCGCTCCACGATGGGGAAGCCGCTGAAGAACGCCGCTTGGAAGATCGTGGTGCTGACTTGGCAGACGCCGCCGCCCACGCCCTCGATGGTGCGGTCGCCGTAGATGACTAGCCCCGTCTCGTAGCCCGTCTCTGGGGAGATGTCGCCGATGTACTTGTTGAAAGAGAAGACCTCGCCGGGCGCGATCACCAAGCCGTGGAAGCGCTGCGCTGCCACTTGGATGTTGGTTCGGCGCTCCGCCGTCGATCCGTAAAAGAAAGTCGTCGCCTCCACGATCTTCTCGGTGATGCCGAGCTCGGCGGCGGTGGCTTGGCTGTGCGCCGTCGGCTTGACGGTGATGAAGCTGAGCGGCACGCGCCGATCCTCAGCGCGGAAGATGGCAGCCTCGAACGCCTTCAAGCTGGTCTCGATATCCAGCTCGCGCCCCTCGATGCTATCCTCGATGGGCAGGAGTTCGCGGCGCGCCTCGTTGAAGACGAAGCGGGCGTTGCGCGGCTCGATGCGCAGCTGCGGCGCCAGCTCGGTCAGGAAGGCGCGCAGCGGCTCAGCGTTGGCAGTGACCGTGTAGCGGGCTGTGCCATCGCCGTTTTCAACGCGCCGAATGTTCAGCAAGCCGCTGATGAACTCGGTAGTGGCTTGCCACGGACCGGGATCGCCTTCGCGCGTGACGGGCAGATAGAGCTGAATCGGGCTGGCGAGGGCTGCGCGGGCTTTCGCTGCCGCCTCTTCCACGTCGCGGACGGCGGGCGGCGTCTCGCGGATGACCAGCGGGATTTCCGCGCCCGTCGTGAGGGTCAGGATGACCTGACGCAGCAAGCCGAGCGTGGCTTCGCTATCGACTTGCCGACCCACTTGGCTGCTTGTGGCGATGACTTGCGTGCCGTTCAGGCTGAGAGCCGCATCCAGCACGGGGCGGTTGATCTGGGCGGCGATTTGATCGATCAGGGCGGCTGCCCGCGACTGATCGAAGACGACCACGGGCTGAATGGCGGCGCCGTTGAGCCAAGCATCGGCTTGTTGGCGCAGATTCTCTAGGATCGTGCCGCCGCGCCCGATCTTGAAGGCTTGCTCTACCGTCTGGAGCGGATCGTAGCTGACTCCCAGCTCGGCGGCGCTATGCTGCCAGAAGCGCTCGCCATCGCGGAAGGTGAAGACGGCGTTCTCGCCGTAGGTGAAGCGCGCTGCGAGCGCCTGCATCGCTTGCTGGTGAGTCATGCCCGAGAGGTCTACGCCGAAGGCGGAGACGCCGGGATAGATCAGCTGGGCGAATTGCAGCTGATGGAGCGCCAAATACAGCGCCGCCAACAAAAAGAGCAGGATCACTGCGGTTGCGCCCAGCAGCGCTAGGCGAATCATCCAAGCGAGCAGCGCAGAGTGCCGCACAGGGCGCCCATAACGCCGATCGTCATAGGGAGTCTGCCAAGTGTCCATAGCCGTCCATCTCAAACCAGTACAACGGGTCGCCTCGCCGAGGCGAGCGCGTTCGGATGCGGATGACTATAGCCGATTCAGCCTGCTGCGGCAAGGCAGATCGCTTAAAAGCACTACTGCAATGTCGAACTTTCAGCTAGAATTATCAGTGATCTCAATATTCAAGTGGACGCTCTGACCCTGTGGGTAGGCGTCGGGATGGGCTTAGCTGAGCATGGCAAAAAGCGAATTGAGCGACCTGCGGCGCATTTTGGGCGGCTCGCGCTCGTCCGACCGTGAGACAGGCGCGCTGCGCAAGCTGCGCTACGAGGTGCTGGTGCGTTGGGCGGTCGAGTACTGGCAGCAGCACTTCGGCGAGGCGCCTTGCATGGCGCTGTGGGCGACGGAGAATTGCAGCAATCACCGCGCCTTGAAGCGGCTGGGCGAAGGGCGCAGGCTGCGCGCCAAGACGCGCTACTTGGGCTATCAGCGGGTGGAATGCCCACACGTCGTGCCGATCAGCGATTATCGCCTGCCCAACCGCCGCCCTGTGCTCGATGAGTCTGTGGGCGCTTTCCGCTTCCGCTTCGAGCAGAACGGCGAGCCGTTCGAAGCGATCTACGTCTCCTCCTACTACGAGGACGACGACAAGGGCATTGTGGCGGTGGTCGTCTTGCCGACGGATCGGCTGGAGGCGTGGGCGGCTTTCGAGCAGGCTTGCTCCAACGCGGCGCGCCACTTGGAGCGCAGCCAGAACGTCTACATCATCGGCGGCGCGCACGAGTCCTTCAAGCCGACGGTCGATTGGAAGGACGTGATCCTGCCTGAGAGCTTAAAAAACGACCTGCGCGCCGACATGGAAGCCTTCTTCAGCGAGGGCGTGAACATCTACAAGCAGCTGGGCTTGGCGCCTTTCCGCAAGCTGCTCTTAGTCGGGCCGCCCGGCACGGGCAAGACCACGCTGTGCGCCGCCGTAGCCAAGCTCGCCCTCGCGCAGCGCCGCGTGGTGGTATACGTCTCCGGCGCCGATGACGATGGCGCCTCGTTCCGCAAGGTGCATCACGCCCTGAACGTGGTGGCGGAGGCGCAGCATCCGGTGCTGCTGATCGTCGAGGAGATCGACGTCTACTTGCGCAAAGACGACAAGGCGCAAATCCTGAACGTGTTGGACGGCTTGGAGTCGCCCAACAATCCGCGCGGGGCGATGCTGCTTGCCACCACCAACTACCCTGAAGTGATCGACGAGCGCATCGCCAAGCGTCCGGGCAGGGTCGACCGCATCATTCACGTGCCGTTGATCCAAGATATGGCGCAAGCGGAGCAGATGCTCATCCGTTACATGGGGCATCAGTGGCAAGACGATCATCGGGCAGTGTTGCCGCAGCTGGTTGGGCAGACGGGCGCCTTCGTGCGCGAGGTGGCGCTCTATGCGCGCATGTTGGCGGCGCACAACCGCGAGACAGCTGTCTCGTTGGAGGTGCTGCGCCAATCGGTCAGCAGTCTCTCCAGCCAGCTCGCCACTGGCGCCGATTTGCAGCCGCGTCGCTCGATGGGCTTCGGCGCGCGACGCAACAACTTCGAGAGCTAGGTGGCGTGATCCCAGAGCGACTGGCGGCGGCGGCGCTCGCCCTGACCGAAGGCGTCGGCTGGCGGACTGCCTCACGCCTGCTCGCAGTCTTCGGCACGCCGCAGAACATCCTGACGGCTGAACCTGAACGGCTGGCGGCTGTGCGCGGAGTCAGCGCTCAGGCGAAGCAGAATTTAGCCCAAGTCGATCTGCCGCACCTCGCCGAAGACCTAGACCGTTGGCGCGCAGAGGGCGTGCGCTACTCGCTGTGGTACGAAGCGGACTATCCCGCGCCGTTCGCGCGGATGAGCGACCGCCCGTTGATCGTCTTCTGGCGCGGCAGCGCCCTGCCCGATCCCACGCGTTGTGTCGCCATCGTCGGCACGCGCCAGCCCAGCCAACTCACCTTGCAGCAGACAGCCGAGTGGACAGCCTATCTCGCCGAGCGCGGCTGGGCGATCCTCAGCGGGTTGGCGCGCGGCGTGGATGCAGCAGCGCATCGCGCCGCTGCGGAAGCGCATGGCTATAGCGGCGCCGTGCTGGGCTGTGGCATTCTGCGCCTATATCCGCCTGAACATGCCGCACTTGCCGCCCAGCTTGAAAAGAACGGAGTCTTGCTCTCGGAGTACGCGCCCGATCAGCTGGTGCGCCCCGATTGGTTGGTGCTGCGCAATCGCTTGATCGTCGCCTTGTGCCGCGCCGTGCTGGTGATGGAAGCGCCCGCCCACAGCGGTGCGCTCTACGCCGCGCGCTTCGCCCAGATGCAGGGCGTGCCCGTCTTTGCGCCGCCCAACAGCGCGGGCAACCGCGCGATCCTCTCCGCCTACGCACAGCCACTCCCTCAAACGCCCGCCGACTTCCTTGAGGCTCTGGGACGCCTGCCCTATCCGCCTGAGCCGTCCCCATCGGGCGCTCAGCTGCCCTTACTATTCGAGGAGGAGTAGCCATGCATCGCTTTTACTTGCCACCCCAACAGCTACACAGCGAATACGTCAGCCTGCCCGAACCGCTCGCTCATCAGGTGCGCAACGTGCTGCGGATGCGCGTCGGGGAGTCGCTCACGCTCTTCGATGGCGAAGGCATCGAGTACGACGCTGTGATCACCGATGTGCGGCGTGACGGCGTGACCGTGCAGCTCAGCGATCCGCGCCCGTGTCGTGGCGAGCCGCGCCTGCACCTGACTCTCTTCCACAGCTTGCTCAAAAAAGATCGCTTCGAGTGGGCGCTGGAGAAAGGCACTGAGCTGGGCGTCAGCCGCTTCGTGCCGCTGCACACCGCCCGCGTGATCGCCGATGGCGCCAGCGAGGTCAAGCGGGCGCGCTGGCAGCGCGTGGTGATCGAGGCGGCGGAGCTGGCAGGGCGCGGCATTTTGCCGCCCATCGACGAGACTCACACTTTGCCGCAGGCTTTTGCGCGTCTGAGCGCCTTCGATCTCGCCCTTTTTGCGTGGGAAGAGGCGAGCGGCTACACCCTGCGCGACGCCGTGCGCGACTATCGCGCCGTCTATGGCGACTCTGTGCCGCGCGTCGCCCTGTTCATCGGCGCGGAGGGCGGCTTCACGCCTGAAGAGGCGGAGTCGGCGCGGGCGGCGGGCTGCAAGATCGTCACGCTGGGCGAGCGCGTCATGCGCGCTGAGACAGCCAGCCTCGCCGCTGCCGCCGCGCTGCTCTATGAGTGGTCTTGAGCAGGCTGAAGGGCGCGCTGCTGGTCGATCAGCGCCTTGACGCGCGCGATGAAGCGTGCGCTCGCGGGGCATTGCGCTTTTTGAAGCGCCTCCAGACCGCTCAAAAATGCCTCTAGCGCGCCGACGCTGGGCGGGCTCTCTGCCAAAAGCGCCATCTGAGTCTCGGCTTCCTCATCCTTGTTCAACGCAACGTAAGCGGTGATCAAGTCGAAGCGCGCCCAGTGATCGAAGGGATCGCCATCGACGGCGCGCGCCGCGATGCGCAGCGATTTGTGGAAAGCCGCCTCGGCGCTCTGCCAATTGCCCTTCATCAGGTGCAACATGGCGATGTTGTTGAGCGGATAGGAGCTGTGCGGCGTGACGTGCGAGGCAGCCTCATAAGCGCGGATGGCGTCATCAAGCCGCCCTTGCCGCCGATACAAACCGCCCAGCGTGGCATAGAACGATGCGCCGTTGATATCGCGCGCTTGCGGATCGCGCCGCAGGGCGTTCAGCAAGTGCTGCTCCGCCTGCGCATAGAGCTGGTTGCGCTTGAACGGGTCGCTCTCGCGGCTGGCTTGTAAGCGCAGGGCGTAGCCTAGCGCCGCCTCGGCTTGGGGAAATTCGTCGGCGCTGGCGCGCAAGAGGGGGATGGCGCGCTCTGGGTCGCCCTGCTGGCTGTGCAGCTCGCCCAGATAGTAGTTGACCGCCCGATTGCTTGAGTCGAGGGCGTACGCCTCTTCGAAAGTCTGCCGAGCGGCGATCAGGTTGTGCGCGAGCATCTGCTGCACGCCGATCTGCAGCAAGGTCGCGGCGCGCGTGGCTTGCTCGCCGCGCGCTTGGATATCGTGCAAGGTTTGATCGGCATTCTCGCGCAGCTTCTCGGCATCTTCCAACGTCTTGTTGATGCGCCGCGAAACATAGATGAACGCGCCCACGCCCACCGAGGTGAAAAGCGCTAGGACGATGCCAGCGACCGCGCCCGCCACCTCCAGAAAGCTGAGCATCCGCGAGACGGTCTCCAGCGAGCGGTCGGCTGACTGGGCGATCTCATATGTGCGCGCTAACGCCTCTTCCGCGCGTTTGAGCGCCTCCTCAGGCGTGATGAAGGTCGGCGTGGGCGGCGGCGTGGGATCGCCTTGTGCCAAGGCGCCCTCGCGCGGCGCTAAGAGCAGCCCTAGCGCGATCAAGGCGCACGCAAGGGCTAAAATGGCGATGGGCTGTCTGTTCATGCTAGGTCTCGTCCTCAGGCAGCAGGCGCTTCATGACGTTGCCGAGAAATTTGCCCAGATTGGGCGAACGACGCTTGCCCGCGCCGCCGTTGGCGCCTTCGCCGCGCACGCGGAAGCCGCTGTTGCGCGCTGCGCGCCCGCGCCGCTCATCTTCGCGCTCCATGATCAAGCCCAGCCGCAGCAAGCCGACGCTGGTGCTATAAGAGGGATGCCGCAACTGGTCTGCCATGCCGCTGATGCGCTCCGGACGGGCGATGCGCACGGGCATTTTCAGCACATCGGCGGCGATTTTCTTGATGCCCGGCAATTGAGCGCTGCCGCCCGTCAGGACGGCGCCGGCTGAGAGCAAGCCGTCGTAGGCGCTGTATTTGATCTCGCGCAGCACCAGCTGGAAGAGTTCCTCGATGCGCGGCTGGATGATGGCGGCGAGATCGGCGCGCAGCACGCGGCTCATGTGCTCCTCGCCGAAGGGCTGCACGATGAAGACATCCGACGGATCGACCGCGCTGGCATCGGCGTGACCGTACTCCACTTTGACCGCCTCGGCGATCTCGTAGGGCAGGTGCAAGCCCTGTGCGATGTCGTTAGTGACGTGCCAGCCGCCCACGCTGATGACCGCCGTATGCCAGACCGTGCCTTCGATGAAGACGGCGAGGTCGGTTGTGCCGCCGCCGATATCGATCACTAAGACGCCCATCTCGCGCTCGGCATCGGTCAGCACCACCTCGCCTGAGGCGAGCGGATTCAAGATGAAGCGGTCGACGTAGACTCCGGCGCCCTCGATGCACTTTTGCAAGTTCTGCAAGCTGCTGCTGGCAGCCGTGACGATGTGCGCCTCCACCTCGAGGCGAAAGCCGTGCATCCCTAGCGGGCTGCGGATGCCGTCCTGCCCATCGAGGGTGTAGTTGCGCGGGATGATGTGCAGCACCTCGCGGTTGTGCGGCAAGGCGATGGCGCGAGCTGCCTCCATGGCGCGCTCTAGATCGGCGATCTGCACCCCGCGCGAGCCGCTGATGCCCACCACCCCGCGCGAGTTGCGCGAGTCGATATGAGCGCCCGCCACGCTGACGAAAGCGCGCCCGATCTCGTAGCCGCTGCTGCGCTCCGCCTTGTGAATGGAGGCGGAGATGCGCGCCGTCAGCTCGTTCACGTCGTTGACCACGCCTTTTTTCATGCCGCGCGAGGGCTCGACGCCCAAGCCGATCACGTGGATGTCGTCGGCGCGCACCTCGCCGACCAGTGTGCAAATCTTGGTTGTGCCGACATCAATGCCGACGACTAGTTCGCCCATAGCCTGCTCTACAACGTCCCTCAGCGTGCTAGACTGTAGTACGGCGCATCGGGATTGCTCACGTTCACCTCTAGGAAACGCCTGCCGCGCCGTTCGTAAACTTGTCGCACAATCTCATTATACACGGCAATTTTAGTCAGCATGTCCCTGCCATCGCCAAACCAGAACATCCAGCCGCGCCCATCCCGATAGCCCAGCCCCTTGACCGAGTCGTAGACTAATTCGTCCACGTTCGGGTAGAGCGCCTTGAACTGCTGCACGCCGATGACTGTGTTCAGATCGATGCAGCTGCCCGGTCCGAGCAGCTCCTCCGTGCCTTGCAAGGGGCAAGCGCCGATGTTGAGGGTGCGGGAGGGCTTCTCGACCACCACGCGCGGCAAATTCGGCAAATCTTGGCGCAACTGCATCACGCGCCCGCGCGCATCAACCCACACGCGCAAGTTGGCTTGTTCCCAGATTAGGGCAGGCTCGCGCTCGATGACCGTCACCTGAACCATCATCGGGGGCCAGCCCAGCTCGACCGTGGCGTCGGCGATGGAGGGATCAGCCTCCAGGCGGCGCTCGATAGCGGCGGGATCGATCCAGAACAGGTGCGTCAGGCGCGTCGGATTCTCAGGATCGATCAGTCCGGTGCGCGTGAAAATCTCGCCGCCGCTCAGGTAGCGCGTCCCGCCCACGTAGATGGTCTGCACGAAGAATGCTTCGTGGGTCAGGAACAGATACAGCACGATCAGCAGAACCGTCACGATGAAGGCGCTCAGCCAGCGCGTGCTGAGGTAGACGCGCGTCGGGACGGTGCGCGGCACGGCGGCGGGCGCGTTGCGCCGCGCGCGGCGGCGGGCGCGCGGGGTCGCCTTGAACGGTGCAGCGGGTTCGCCCTCGCGCAGATCGTCGAGCAGACGGCGCCTGAGGCGCGGCGGACGGGCAGACAGTTTATCGCGCATAGACATGCGTCTAACTATACCCTACTGCCCAAGCCCTGTCTAACGGGCTAGGGCGGATTCAAACGCTTTCCTAGCCGCCTAGCCAGTCTCGGTCGATGGCTTTTGTGCTACACTTCTATCACACGTCACGCTGATAAGCTGGGAAAAGATTTATATATGCCAATCACCGTCCTGATAGCCGAAGACGATAGGGACTTACAGCTGCTCTACCGCGCCGCGATGGAGCATCGGGGCTTTGAAGTGCTGGAAGCTTGCGATGGCGCGGCGCTGATGGACTTGCTGCGCTCGCCCGATTTCCATGCCGACGTGCTGCTCTTGGACATCGAGATGCCCGACGCGCCCGGCGTGCGCGCCATAGACTACATCCGTAGCCAGCCTCACCTCGCCCACCTCAAGATCGTCGTGATCACTGCCAACGAACAGTACCGCGAGCGCATCGGCGCCAAGGTGGATCGCTTTCTCGTCAAGCCCATCGCCATCAGCGATGTCATGCGCATTGCGGAAGAAGTAGTCACCTGATTGCTCATAGACTTCAAGGATTGTACTTATGACGGCCCCGTCTACCTTCAATACGCTTTCAGCAGAGCATCTGACCTTCTTTGAGAATCTGCTCGGCGCGGATCGGCTCTCCACGCGCCACGCCGACCTCGAACTGCACGCCCGCGATCAATCGTTCCACCCGCCGCGCCGTCCGGATGTGATCTTGCTGCCGCAGACGACCGTTGAAGTCAGCGCGATTTTGCGCTATGCCAACGCCAACCGTCTGCCCGTGACGGCGTGGGGCGTCGGCACGAGCTTGGAGGGCAATTCCATCGCCGTGCACGGCGGCATCATGCTAGATTTTTCGCGCATGGCGGAGCTGTTGGCGGTGCGCCCTGAAGATTTCCAAGCCGATGTGCAGCCCGGCATCACGCGCATCGAGCTGAACAAGGCGCTGGCGCGCTACGGGCTGTTCTTCACCCCTGAGCCGGGCGCTAATGCCACCATCGGCGGCATGATCGCCACCAACGCCGCCGGCATCAAGACCATCAAGTACGGCGCCACCCGCGAGAACGTCTTGGCGCTTGAGGTCGTCAAGGCGGATGGCGAAGTGCTGCAAGTTGGCACGCGCGCGCGAAAGAACTCGGCGGGCTACAGCTTGCTGCACCTGTTCATCGGCTCAGAGGGCACTTTGGGCATCATCACGCGCGCCACGCTCAAGCTCGCCCCGATTCCTAGCCAGTACAGCGCCGTGCTTGCCGCCTTCCCCAGCGTGGAGAACGCCATTCGCGCCGTGGTCGAGATCGTCGGCGCGGGGCTGGAGCCGACAGCGCTGGAGTTCGTCGATAAAGAGACCGTCCACGCCCTGAATCAGGATAAAGGCACGCATTTTGTGGTCGCGCCGACCGTGATCATGGAGTTCATCGGGGCGGGCGAGAGTGAGGAGCTGCAGCTCGCCCTTGAGCTGTGTCGCGAGAACGGCGCTACGCACTTCGAAGCTGCCCAAGGCACCGAAGCGCGCAACAAGCTCTGGGAGGTGCGCCACCACACCTACGAGTCTTTGGTGCGCTTGCATCCCAACAAGGCGCAGAAGATCATCGACGTCGCCGTGCCGATCTCGTGCTACCCGGAGATCGTGCTGTACGCTGATACAGTGCTGCGCGAGCATCGTCTGGTCGGCTATAAGTTCGGTCACGCGGGGGATGGCAACCTGCACATCAACGTGCTGCACACGCTCGGCGATGAGGCTGAACTCGCCCGTATGGAAGCCGCCAACGATCAGATCGTGCGCCGTGCCATCCTGCTGGGCGGCACTGCCACCGGCGAACACGGCGTCGGGATCGGCAAGCGCAAGTTCATGGCTGCCCAATACGGCGCTGCTTACGATCTGATGCGCCAAATCAAGACGCTCTTCGATCCGAACGGCATCTTGAATCCCGGCAAGATTTTTAGCGATTAGGAATTCGTCTATGCTGCCCGCTCATGTCACTGTACAGTACATACGCGAAGGCGCAAAACAAAATATCCGCCTGAAGCTCTCGCTGGATGCGACCGTGCGCCAAGTCATCGCCGACCTTGTGCGCGATTTGGGGTTGCCTCGCGCCGACTCCGACGGAGCGCCCTACAGCTACGAGCTGACCTACCAACGCCAGCTGCTCAACTATGAGGCGCGCTTGTTCGAGGCAGGCGTGCAGGAGGACGCCATCTTGCAGTTGGTGGCAGTCAACCCGAATGCTACGCGCAGCGGTGCGACCCTCTCCGCCAATCTGCTCAGCCGTTTAGGTGGCAAGGGCAGCAACGAGCCACTGCCAGTCGCGGCGCAGCTGCTGGCGCGGGACGGACGCGCCTTCCCACTCAGTCACACGCGCGCTCTGATCGGGCGCGCTGACGCGGCGCTAGGCTACCCGCCCAACGTCTTCGATGCCGATCTGACCGCCCTCGACGTCAATCGGACGGTCTCGCGCCCGCACGCGCTGATCGTCTATAGCGATGGGCATTTCAGCATCCGCGACCTGTACAGCCAGCGCGGCGTGTTGGTCAACGGCGTGCGCATCCCCGTCAACGGCGCTTATCCGCTCAACGACGGCGATCAGCTGAAGCTGGGCGAGATCGAGCTGCAATTTCGGTGTCAGCGCTAGGGCTGGGCTTGCCGCTGGCGCTGCGCGCCGCCCTCCAAGCTGAGGCGCGGCAAGCCGCCCCGAATGAGGTCTGTGGCGTGCTGGGCGGCGTGTGGCGCGGCAGACTCTGTCACGTTCAGCGCCACGTCGCCATTCCGAACGCCTCCCCCACGCCGCACGACCATTTCCTCATACCGCAGGCGGCGATAATCGCTGCGGCTGCGGCGCTGCAACGCACTAATTGCCAGCTGATCGGCGTCTATCACTCGCATCCGTACGCGCCGCCCCTGCCTTCGCCCGTCGACCTCGCCGAATGTACGTGGGAGGCTACGCCGTATTTGATCATCGGCTATGCTGCTACGCAGCCGAGCTTCGCCGCGTGGCTGATCGAGTCGGCGACCTTCACGCATCTAGCCCTCATCTGAGCAAATTTGACAAGTCCTGCTGCAGGGCTCACACCCGCGCTGAGTTTTTTACCTCGCGTCCCCGTCCGACGTCGATTCAAGGAAGATAGTTAGCGCGCCAGTTAGCTTTGTACACAAACCTTGCACAAAACCATCGGCGCGTCGAAAGCTCTGAAAAGCTTTTAAGTTCTCGCTATTCATGAAAATTGGCTGAAAAATAATTTGTGCCTCAAAGAACAAAGCGTCTTTTGTGCAGTTTTGGCGTATATCTTTGGCGTCTGAACCGACTTGGCGTGCCGTTGCGCCTGTGCTAAATTGGAATAGACTAAAAGTCAACGCATATTAGACAAGTGCGAGAGAAAGCCATGCCGATTGCCATTGACCCAACCTTATCTGTCTACGCCTTAGCCGCCCGCGTGGCAGATAGCTCTACAATGATCAATCATCGCCGCACCATGACGCTCATCAGCTATGAGATCGAGAATGCTGTGCTGCACGACGGCGCCAGAGCGCGCATTTTCTCAGGCTTCCAGCGGATGAGCTTCTTCTTGCCACAAGTCAAGCGCTATCAGCGCCTCGCCCAGCGGGCTGAGTCGATCTACGTCTTCGGCGTGCCGGACGTCCCCTTGCCCAACATCCCCAACGTCACCTACGTGACGATCAGCCCCCGCGATCAATTCGCCAGAGAATGGTTCTTGGTGGCAGACGCGCCCGATTATGCCAGCATCCTCGCCACTGAAGAGCTGACCAACTGGGATGATCCCGACGATCAGCGCACGTTCAAAGGCGTCTGGTCGTTCGATGATCGCATTGTGAGCATCGTGCAGGAATGGCTGAGCAGCCTCGTGGATGCCCGTCCGCTGGGCGAATATAAGCGCGACCTGAGAGCGCAGCTCGTCTACATGCAGCGCACCACCATGCGCATCGCCAGCCGCCTCAGCAAGCTCTCCGAGCAGCGCACCCTCCAAGCCGCCCAAACTGCCAAAGAGCTTGAACTCGCCATGCCACCACTCTGAGCGCCGCACAAATTTGCGCCGCCGAGCCTTGACTCTGCCATAATTTGTGTTGAAATAAGCGGCGCAATATGTGCTTGAGCAACGCCAAAGCCGCGTTGCGCTGCATCAGAGGAGATAAACATGCTACACGAAGCAGAACATCTGCTCAGAGAATTCGTTGCTTACGTCGAGGAGGCT
>CALKXH010000002.1 GCA_938005675.1 uncultured Anaerolineae bacterium | reverse complement strand
TCGATGTACCAGCCATCGTCCGGCACGCCGCTGGGCGCCTGCAAGCGGAAACGCAGGCGAATCACGTCGGAGGTGTAGTCGGAGAGGTCGATCTTGACGCGCTGCCACGCCAACTGGACGGGCACATCGTCGTAGCCGCTACCGCCGACCAGCTTGCGCCAAATCCACGCCCACGTCTCGCCGTCATCCGTCGAGATTTCGAGGTACAGGTTGGCGCTGCTGGCTTGCCAGTAGGTCCAGAAGCTCAGCACGGGCTTGCTCGAGCCAATCAAGCTGATCGATGGCTTGAGTTCGACGGTCGTATCGGAGGGAGCAGCGTAAGAGGCGCCCACGCCGGGGCTATCCGAGAGCGCCGAAGGCGCGCTGCGCCGCGGCGCATCCGCGCCTGTCGTCACGCCCCAAGTGCCGCTCAGAATCCAGCGACTGGCATCGTTGAACGGCTCATCGAAGGGGATGCCCAGCACCGAGACAGCGCGCTCGCGCAACTCGATGTTATCGATGAACCAGCCGGCGGCAGTGTTGCCGTCGTTATCGCTCAGCAGGCGGAAGCGCAGTTGGAAGCGCGTGCCTTTTAAGCTGTTCAAGCGAATGATGACTTGCCGCCAAGGACTCGTCGTGGAGCGGGCTACGTAGGCTTCGCTGGAGCCGAAGGGCGTCATGGCTGTCCAAGTATCAGAGCCTTCGGGCGCCCATTCAACCAAAGCCCAGTCTGCGGCGCTGGCGAGCGCCACATCGCTGTAGAAAGCCAGTTCGAGCGTCTCGGGGCTGGTTGGCTCGTAGGCGCTCAGGTCAACCAAGCCGTTGAGGGTGAGGGTGCAATCGACATTATTCTGATAGTTCGTGCCGGGATTGCTGCCCCACGCGCTGGCGCCGGAGTATTTCTTGAGGGTGGTGAGCTGCCACGAGCATTCGTTCAGCCAGTTGGGCAGAGAGATCGCGGGGTTATCGGCAGGATCGAAGAAGCCGATGGTGTACAGGCGCGTGGTGTCGTTCTCGATGGCGATATCGTCAATATACCAACCATCGGCGACGTTGGCATCGATGCTCTCGACGCGGAAAGCCAGCTCGATGCGCTTGCCGCGCCAATCGTGCCCGTCGAAGTCCATCAGGTTGTAAGCGCGGCGCTTCCAGTTCATATTGCTGTTGGCGCCCGTATTCACGGCGACCCACACCCATTCCGCGTTGGGATTGTTGTATTCGCGGATGCCGACATAGGTCACGTCCTGCGTGCCGAGCGCCCAACGCTCCCAGAAGGTAAGGCGCGGCGTGGCGGTCGCAGGGATGTTGATGAAGCCGCGCAGCCGCAGGTGGCAGTCCGAGTCGACGGCGTAGTTGCCCATGCTATCGGTGTACTGCGAGGGCACGCTGTGCGGCTGGACGTTGGTCAATTGCCAGCCACAAGTGCCGCGGTCTGCCAGGCGGTTGAAGATCACGCCGATGGAGGCTTCGCCGGCGGTATCGCGCATTTCAATGCGCACATCGGCGCTGCCCGCCGCCCCGACGTAATCGGTCGTCACCGAGCGTTCCACACTGCCGGTATCCTCGGTGATTTGCGCCACCGTCACGCCGTTGATGATGATGCGCGCTTGGGATTTAGAGGTCAGGCGGATTTGATAACGGAAATCTTCCAGCGGGATGGTGGCGGTATAGCGCACGCTCCAGTTATCAGGATTGAGGATCGAGCCATTCGGCACGCCCGCCCACGTCCGATTGATATCTTGAGGCCAGAACAGGTACTCTGTGGTGGCGGGGATGCCAGGGAACCAGTTCGCGTCGCTGGGCGCGTTGAAGTAGTCAACCGTCCAGAGCGCGGTCTGATTGATCACATTGGTGAAGTTGAAGTGCCACCTGCCTAGCTGATCGCCCGAGTCGTAGAAGGGGTAGCCGTATTCCTGATCGACGGGCGTGGCAGGCGGACGCTGGGTGGGCGTGTTGGTGGGCGTGGGCGGCGTGCCCGTCACAGTGGGCGCGGGCGTGTTGGTGGGCGGAAGAGTTGGCGTGAAGGTCGGTTGTGCGCCAGCGGGTATCGTATTAGTGGCAGCGATACGAGTCTGCGGCGTGATCGAAGCAACCTCCGTCACCAAGCGCCAGAACTCGGTCTCGCTGAGGGTGCTGCGCGGCGTGACCGTGCCGTTCATCACGCCGGCAATGGCATCATCGAAGACGTTGCTGATAGCGTTTTCGAGCGGGACAAGCGTGAGCGCCAGTGCAATGGCAGCCACGACCAGCACGACGATCAGCGCGTATTCAACCAACGACTGACCGCCTGCTGCGCTCCGTTTGATCTGAAAGGGCTTCATAAACAGCGCTCCTTCAACAGTTTGATCCTGCGCGTCCGACGAGCTTTCGGCTCGATCTGCTGGCTTGCCTGACGGCTGCGCGTGATGCGCTAAACGCGCAACCTGTATTCTCTACCTTCATATTCTTACATGAGTCTGGGTGTTTTGCGGTTCAACTTTGTGCTAGATTTGTCGGAATGTCCTGACAATTTGCGCTTAAATAGCGTGCGGTTTACTTCAGGTTGCCAAACGAGGCGCTTCGTGCCAGAATCTTCTAGAACTTCTCACAAAAAGGGCTTGCCACTTGACTGAATTTCTGCTCATTCGCCATGCCGTTAACGACTTCGTCAAGACGGGGCGCCTTGCCGGCTGGACGCCCAACGTGCATCTGAACGACGAGGGGCGCGCCCAAGCTGCTGCGCTGGGCGTGCGCCTCGCCCAAATGCCCCTAGACGCCGCCTACAGCAGCCCGCTGGAACGTTGTGTAGAGACGGCGCAGGCGGTGCTGGCTCATCATCCCAACCTGAACCTCGTCCTCTCTGAGGCGCTTGGCGAGGTGCGCTACGGCGCGTGGCAAGGCGCCGAGCTGAGCAAACTGGCGAAGCGCAAACTGTGGCGCGTCGTGCAGATCAATCCGAGTCGCGCCCGCTTCCCCGAGGGCGAGAGCTTGCGCGCCGCCCAAATGCGCGCCGTCGACGCCATTGAGCAATTCGCGCGGCAGCATCCGCGCCAGTGCGTGGCAATTTTCTCCCACAGCGACCTGATCAAGATGATCCTCGCCCATTATCTGGGCATGCACCTCGATCTCTACCAGCGTATCGAGGTCTCGCCCGCCTCGATCAGCATCCTCCGCCTGAGCTTTGCGCGCCCCAGCGTGCTTCAAATTAACGAGACCAGCTTCCTGAGCCAACTCAGCGCCAAGGCGTCCGATTCGCTCGGCGTGGAACGCCTTGAGCGCCTGAAAGGGGTGACCGTCGGGGCGCTCGGTCCGAAGGGCAAGCGCGTCTTCTACCTACAAGCCGCCGACGCAAGCCGAGATAAGCCCCTCACCTTCATCATCGAGAAAACGCACGCCCTCCAACTTGCCAGCCAGATCGAAGCGCTGGTCGGATTGCCTGAGGACGTCCCAGCCGCCCTGCCTTTCACTACGCCCGATAACTTCGTCTTTCACGTCGGGCGGATTGCGCTAGAATATGACTCAGAGCGCCTGCGCCTGCACTTGACGCTCACCGAGCTGCTCGGCGAAGAGCAAGGCACACCCCGTCAGATGCACTTGCACCTCGCCCCTGAGCAAGCGCAGGCGCTCGCCGCACAAGCGCGGCGGGTCGCCCAAGGCACAGATGCCATCTAGAAGCAAAAGGATACCTGACAGTGGATTTATGAGCGAAATTGAGCTAGACCCCGTCGACTTTGTGACAATTGGCACGGTCGGACCGAAAGGACAGCGGCTATTCTACTTGCAGGCGGGCGCGCGCGGGCAGATCATCTCGCTGATCATCGAGAAGGAGCAGGCGCGCGCCATCGCCGAGACCCTGAGCGAGATGCTCGATGAACTCAACCGCACTTTGGCGCTCAGCAACGATATGCCCGATATGGCGCGCATGGATATGGAACTGCGCGACCCAGTTGAGGGGCGCTTTCGCGTCTCGCGCATTGGCTTGGGCTACAACGAAGAGCGCGATCTCGTCCTGCTGGTGGCGGAGGAGCTGGTCATCCTTGAGGAGGGGCAGGATCCAAGCCTTGTGTCGCCCTCGGTGGTGCGCCTATGGGGGACGCGCACGCAAATGCGCGCGCTCAGTCTGCACGCCATGGATGTGGTCAAGCAGGGGCGTCCTAATCCCGCCCATAACGGGCGCGTGCTGAACTACTGGATTTAAACAGCGTTGGTCAGCCGCCGAAAGACGGCGGGAGTGTGGCAGAATGACCGATTCGCAAGTGAACCGCACCTGCCAACCGCAAGATGTGCCGCGCGTGTTGCGCTGGCTTTCGGAGGGCAGGATGTGTGAGGCGCAGCAAGGCGTGCTGCGCTGGAGTTCCAACAGCACTTTTCTGGTCTCGCTCGCCCTTGATCTGCCCGATGCGCCGCCCTCGTTCTTAGCCGTCTACAAGCCGCAGCGCGGCGAACGCCCCCTCTGGGACTTCCCCGATGGCACGCTCTGCCGCCGCGAGTACGCCGCTTTCTTGGTCTCTCAGGCGTTGGGCTGGCAGATCGTGCCGCCGACCGTCCTGCGCGATGGCTTGCGCGGCTTCGGCTCGGTGCAGCTGTACATCGCCCACAACCCAGAGGTCAACTACTTCACGCTGGATGAATCTTTCCGCCTGCCGCTGATGAAAATGGCGGCATTTGACTACGCCATCAACAACGCCGACCGCAAAGGTGGACATTGCATCGTAGATGAGACGGGGCATCTGTGGGGCATCGATCACGGCATCGGCTTCCACACCGCGCCCAAGCTGCGCACCGTCATCTGGGATTTCGCCGGCGAGCCGATCCCGCAAGAGCTGCTGGCAGACCTTGAGCGGCTCTATTGCGAGGTTGAGTCGCCCACCGAGCCGCTGCGCTACGCCCTGAACGAATTGCTGATGGAATCGGAGATCAACGCGCTGTTGGCGCGCCTGCGCAAGCTGATTCAGCGCCGCGAGTATCCGCGTCCCGGTCCGGGTCCGAACTATCCGTGGCCGCCCGTCTGATCACAGGTATTTCTCAACTGCCCAGCCGCCTTCGCGCACAATCGGTATCTGGCTGGGCATCAAATTGGGCGAAAAAGTCAGTTTGTTAACGCCTTGCGCCGCATCCAGCACATCGCCCATCCAATCTGCCAGCGCGACGGGCGTATCTAAGGCGCGCGCCACATCCAGCGGCGAGAGATCGTCCAGCGCGATGCCCTCAGGGTGATCGAACATGATGCGCGGCAAGATCACCAGCTCGCCCAGCTCGCCCGACGCTTTGAGCGGCAGCAGCTGCGCAATGACGTCCTGAGCGGTCAGCAAGCCCGCCACCGTGATGCCCTCGCCCAAGCGCGTGTTGACAATCGGCTGCACGCGCGGCTGGAGGGCGCTGTGGGCGGCGAGTTCGGCGGCGGCGGCTTGCAGAGTCGGGGCGAAGAGCACCCCCGTGGCGAGGGTCAGGCGTTTGGCGCGCAGCGACTCGACGCGCAATTGCGGCACCTCCCGACGGCGCACCTGACTCCACTCATCCAGAAAGCTGCGCACCATGCCCAAGCCGTTCTCGTGCAGCGCCAGACCGTCATACTCAGAGAGCGGCGGCAACGGACGCCCGGTGATCAAGTACCACTCGTCGGTCGGGTAGACGAAGCCGACTCCGAAGCGGGCGCGGAACTCGCGCTGCCACGCCTCGCAGGCATCTAGCACGGCGTGGGCGTGATCGAGCGAGTTAGTCGTCAAGCCGTAGCGATGGTACTTGGTCAAACCGACTGGCACCACGCTCACGCTCCTCACACACGGGTAAAGCGAGGCGAGGTCGTGGATGCTGCGCGCCATATGTTCACCGTCGTTCAGGTTCGGCGTGATGACCAGCTGGGTATGCACCTCGAAGTTGTGGTCTGCCAGCTCGCGCAGCTGCGCCATGATGTCGGGCGCGTTGGGATTGCGCAGGCAGCGTCGGCGCAGCTCAAGGTCGGTGGCGTGGACGGAGACGTACAGCGGGCTGAGATGCTGCTCGATGATGCGCGCCCAATCGCGCTCGCTCAGGTTGGTCAGCGTGACGAAGTGACCGAATAGGAACGAGTAGCGGTAGTCATCGTCCTTGATGTAGAGCGTGCGGCGCATTCGCGGCGCCATCTGCAGCACGAAGCAGAACTCGCACAGGTTGTTGCAGCGGCGGATATCGATATCGAAGGTGGGATGGGCGAACTCGATGCCCAGCGGCTGATCGTAGCGCCGCTCGCCTGAGAGGATCAGCTCGCGCCCGTCGCGGCGGATGCGCAGCTCCAGCCATTCTTCGGCGCTGTAGTACTGCACATCGATCACGTCTTGACAGGGCTGCCCGTTGACCGCCAGCAGCTCGTCGTTGGGCTGCACGCCTAACGCCGCCGCCGCGCTGTTCGGTTGCACCGCCCTGACGATGCCCACAGGCTCGGCAAGGCGCGCTTGAGTCGTCACAGTCATGTCCAATCCTGAATAAATGAGAGAGACTTCTGAAAATCTAGCGCGGCTCGGCGGGCTTGGCAAGGCGCAAAAAAGGCGCAGTCGGCTTGACTGCGCCGCATCTCAAAAATGGCGCGCCGCTCAGGCTTTGCTGCGCTCTTCGAGGCTGCAGGTGTTGATGCCGAACGGCACATACGCCATGCAACGCCCGGTCAGCGCCGTGCCGAGCAACGCAACGCCGACCACGCCGCCGATGATCAAGCCCGCGCCGCCCGCCACAGCGCCCAGCACAATCGCCACGACGCCCAGCACTGCGCGCACAATCCGATCCACCTTACCGACGTTACGCTTCATAGGGAAACCCTCCACTGCCGTACGAGTCTAGTATCTATTATAAGCAGATAGCATAGACTCGCCCAATCTTACGGCATTCAGGCGCGCAAATGACGCACAAAGTTCGCTGTGATGATCTGCGGGCGCGTGATGGCGGAGCCGACCACCACCGCCAAAGCGCCGCACTCCAACGCCTGACGCGCCTGCTGCGGCGTGTTGATGTGTCCCTCTGCGATGACAGGCACGCCCAATTGAGCTGCCATCGCGCCGATCA
>CALKXH010000001.1 GCA_938005675.1 uncultured Anaerolineae bacterium | reverse complement strand
GCGCCCGCCGAGAGCATCATGCCTTCTAGGGTCGGCTGGCTGATGAACGCCGCCTCGAAGGGTGGCGCATAGACCGCAAAAGGCGGCAAAGTGCGCCGCAAATAAGCAGCTCCGCCGAAATGGTCGGCGTGACCATGCGTGAGCAGCAGCGCGTCGAGCGAGAGCTTGAGCGCCTCAAGCGTGCGCTTGATACGCTTGCCCATGTCCTCATCGAAGCCAGCATCGATGACGATGGCGCGCCCGTCGGCGCTGATCAGCCCGACGTTCGCCCCGCTCTGCAGGTGATAGACGTTCTCGCGCAGTTTGACGACTTCAAAAGGCATAGGCGCTACTCTTCCGCCAACTTTTCCAGTCCTTCGCGGTCGATGATCACGTATTGGCGTCCCTCGCGGCGCACCAAGCCCAGATCGTAGAGCTGGCGCAGGGCGCGCCCTAGCACCTCGCGGCTGGTGCCAAGGACGGCGGCGATCTCGTCCTGAGAGAGCGTGTCGAGCGGCAAGTTGACCTCATTCTCAAAGCCGCCGCGCCCCAAGAGCAGCCGCGCCAAGCGACTGGGCACGGTGCGGAAGCCGATATCGTCAAGGCGCGCCATCAGCTCGCGGTTTTGCAGGGTCAGCAGGCGGATGCAGCTCTGCATCAGCTCTGGATCGTCGGTCAGCAGCTGTAAGAGCTGGTCGCGCGCCAGCCAGCCGATGTGCGTCTCGCCAACCGACTCGGCGCTGACGGGGTTGGGTCTGCCGTCGAGGGCGGGGATCAAGTTGATCGCTGCGTAGGGGCGCACGTAGTGATGCACGTGCAGCCGTCCATCGCGCAGGATGTGATACAGCCGCGCCAAGCCGCTCACCACGATGCCCAAGCCGCTCGGGCGGTGACCTTCGAGGAAGATCGGCTGTTTATTGGTGTAGGCGCGCACGTGCAGCGCCGCATCGATGGCGCGTTGAGTCTCGGCGCGGGCGCGCAAGAAGAGCGGCGTGCGCACCACCCATGTATGCGTGAGCGGCTCTAGGCAGGGCATGGCTCAGCCTTGCGGACGGAACTGGACGTCGCGCCATGGAGCGAACAGATCGCGCAGCTTCAGGCGCTGATACTTGCCCGTCGTGGTGACGGGCACCTCTGCCCCGAAGACCACGACCTTCGGCGCTTTCTCAAAGGTCAGCTTGGCGCGGCACGCCGCGAGGATATCCGCCTCGCTGAGCGTGGCGCCCTCCTCCAGAACCACGTAAGCGCCCACCTCCTCGCCGTAGTAGACGTTCTCGAAGGCGACCGCCAAGCCGACTTTCACGCCCTTGATGCTCAGCAGCACCTCCTCGATATCGAAGGGCGAGAACTTGACGCCGCCGCGATTGATCAGCTCCTTGATGCGCCCGGTGATGAAGAAAAACTGCCTGCCGCGCGCGTCGCGCAAGAAGAAGCCCTCATCGCCGCTGCGGAACCAGCCGAATTTGAAGGTCTCGGCGTTCGCCTCAGGGCGCTGATAGTAATACTTCATCACGTTGTGACCGCGCACGCAAATCTCGCCGCGCTCGCCCTCGCCCAGCTGAATGCCCTCGCCGCCGACGTCGAAGATCGCCATCTCGTTGGGGCTGATCGGGCAGCCAATCGAGGGATAGCCGTGATCCTGCAGCCACGCGCGATGCTCGCTCTCGCTTAGATCGATGGGCAAGAAGCATGAGTAGCAAGTCGTCTCGCTGAGTCCGTAGCCGTGCAGGATCGGGAAGCCGAACTGATCCTCGAAGCGCTTGGCAAGCGCCACCGAGAGCGTGCCCGCCCCACAGATCATATGCCTGAAGTGCGCCAGATCGGCGCGTTGCACGCCCTCGCCCCAGATGCTCTTGCCTTGCGCCTGCTGCGCGTCGGCGTACTCACAGCAGAATTGCAGCAGGGTCGGCACGACGCTGACGATGTGGACTCGCTCCGCCGCGATGCGCTGCCAGAAGGTCTGGGATTGGAATTGGCGGTTCAGCACTACGCTGCCGCCCACGTACAACGGCGTGACGAGCGTCACCACGATGCCGTTGACGTGATGGATCGGCAAGACGCACATCAGGCGCTGATTGCCGGTGATGCCCTGCCAATCGCTGATGCCGCGCGCATCGACCAGCAGGTTGTACTGAGTCAGCACCACGCCCTTCGGCGCGCCCGTCGTGCCGCTGGTGTAGACCAAAAGCGCCTCCGATTCGAGCGAGAGTCCCTCAGGCGGGCTGAACTGATCGCTCTGATCCTCTAGCGCCGCGCCAAAGTGCAGAATCCCGCTCTGCGGCGCGCCGCCCATCTGCACCACCGTGCGGATATTCGGCGCGCCCGTCCCCTCAGCCGCCCCGCTCAGGATGCGCGTGGCGCGCTCTAGATACTCTTGGCGGGCGAAGAGGGCGACCGCCTCGCTGTTGCGCAGGATGTAAGCGATGCGCGCGTCATCCTCAGCGACGTTCTGCGGGGCGACCATGGCGCCGAGCTTCCAGCAGGCGAAGTACAGAATGACCGTCTCGGCGTGGTTGTAGGCGAGCGTGGCGACGCGGTCGTTCGGGCGGATGCCCAGCGCCCAGAGCAGGTTCGCTGCGCGGTTGACGAGGGCGTTGAAGACGGCGTAGGTATACTCAGTGCGTGCGCCCGCCGAGTCGTAGGCGATCAGGAAGGTCTGGTCGGGCGACTCGCTGGCGCGGCACGCCAACAGGTGCGCGATATGGCGGTACGGCACGAGGTAGCTCTCAGGCGGGCGCTCGTGGTAGGTGCGCGCCGCTCGGATATGCGCTAGAGTCTGCGGGTCGGGATGCATATGGCTCTATCTCACAAAAAGTCTCTTTGGGAAGCGCCGTATCTAGAATTTTACGCTCAGCAGGGCGAGAAGGCAACGCGCAGACACTTTCTGCGCAGCCGCAAGCGCCGTCAGATTTCGAGGTGATCGATGTGTATCGCGTTTTCAGCTTATTGTTGCTGATCAGTCTCGCCCTGAGCAGCTGCGCCCTGTTTGAACAGCCGAAGAGCGCGCCTGAGGTTGCCACGCCGCAAAGCGATCTCACTGCGCTCAGTCGCTTGATCCGCCTTGAGGAGCAGCCGATCAGCGCCCAGTGGCTGACCGAATCGCTCGCATCCGCCGACGCCGCCTCGCTCGGCCCGAGCGATTGGCAGTTGATCGCGCTCTTGACCTACGATGAGGCGGCGCTCAGCTCGCTCAAGGCGCGCCTCGCGCCTCAAAAGACGCCGTCTCGCCTGCACGTGCGCCCAAACTTCGTGCGCGAGTGGTTCCCAGAGGCATTGCAAGCGCGCTTTCAGCCCGATGCCGCCACAGGCAACCTGATCTGGCAGGGCGAGCGCTACCAACCGACGCCTTTCCTCAAGCCGCCACTCGGAGCGGGCTTTGTGCTGATTGCCGAGCCTTACGTCCTGATCGTGCTGCACACGCTCTAACTCAGCCTACAAAACAGGCAGACTTTCCACACGGCTTGCCAACGTTCTGCCAAACCTGCTAGACAGCGCCTGAAAAACTATGGTAGTCTATGTGTTGCGCTAACACATTGGCTTGGGAAGGGGTTTTCGCATGTTCAAAACGTTTCGGCGTAGCTGGGAGCTGACCAAAATCTCGTGGAGCATCCTAGAGAAGGATAAAGAGCTGCTGGCATTCCCGTTGATGTCCATGCTCGGCGTGCTGGTCATCTCGCTGCTCTTCGGGCTGCCCTTGATGGCTTCGGGCTTTCTGCGCGCCGCGTCGGGCGAGGGCGACGCCAGCTTTTTTGCCTACCTCGTCGGCATTGTGATTGTGTTCCTGTACTATCTCGCCATCTCGATTGTGGTGACCTACAGCAACGCTGCGCTCACGGGCGCCGTCTTCATGCGCTTCGACGGCAAAGACCCCAAGCTCAGCGATGGCTTTGCCATCGCCAACAACCATCTGGGCGCCATCGTGACCTTCGCCGCGATGAACGCGACGGTGGGCGTGATCAGCTTGCTGATCCGCGATGCTGGGCGTGAGAGCAAGAATTTCGTGATCCGCATCCTCGCCGATATTCTCGCCAGCCTCGTGGATGCGGCGTGGGCGATTGTGACCTTCCTTGCGGTGCCGGTCATGGTGCGCGAGGGCAAAGGCGCGCTGGAGGCGGTCAAGCGCAGCGGGCAGCTAGTGAGCGATACGTGGGGCAGGCAGATCGTGGGCAGCGGCGGCATCAGCGTCGTATTCGCCCTGATCGCTCTCGCCGCTTTCATAGTGCTTGGTTTGCCGCTGCTGCTCTTGGCGATTGCGACGAACTCCGCTTTCGTAATGTTCCTCGCCATCGTCGTGATCGTGGTCATTTTGAGCGGCATCAGCCTGGTGGGCGGCGCGCTGAACAGCATCTATCGGGTGGCGCTCTATCACTATGCCCACGATCAGAAGGTCGAGTTCTACGAAGAAGAGGTGCTGCGCGAAGCCTTTGTGCCCAAGCCAAGCGCGGCGTGAGTTACATCGCGCTGGAGGGGCGTAGCGCGACGCCCTTCCGCATCGCTGGCTTGCGCCCTGATGCGCATTCACAAACGGCGCGAGTTGTGTTAAACTACGCCTATATCAAAGTTCAGGCGAGGATCAAGCACATGGGCAGCAACTGGCGCGAACGGCTACTCGATTGGGGCGCTACGCTGATCGCGGCATTCATCATTACGGCGCTGGTGCGCTGGTTTTTGCTGGGCGACTTGATCGAATTTTTCGAGGCGCGCCTCGGCTCGCGCAAGATGGCGCGCGATCTGACTACACTGCTCTTGGGTGCCTTGCTGTTCGGCTATTTCGTGCTCAAGCTGCACTACAGCCGAGAGTCCTCGCAGACTGACAGCAATAAGCTCGGCGCGGCGCACAGCAACGATCAGGTGCGCGTGCGGCAGGGCAAGGGCGCGCTGTTCCTCGATGCCGCCTCCGTTTGCGATCAGGCGTTCATCGCCATCTCAAAGGTGCAGCAGGTCAAGTGCATTGAGATAAACGTCCAAGCCGTGAACGGCGACGCGCGCATCGAGCTGCACGTCCAGATTGAGAGTTCCACGCTCTTGCAGCAGAAACACGCCGAACTGCTGGCTGCCCTCCAAGAGATGGCGGGACGTCTGCACATTCGGCTGAGCGAGCCGCCGATCATCTACGCCAAGCTGCCGCCTTTGCTGGGCGGGCGAACTGTGCGGAACGCCTCCGATAAACCCAGCTTTTCAAGTCTGTTTCGCCGCGATAACACGCCGCAACAGCGCCCATCAATTTTCGGCAAGCGCTTTGACGAGTCGTCTTTCGCGCCGCCGCCCTCTACGCTGGATGGCGAGGCGCCGCCGCGCTCTTCGGGCAGCATTTTCGGCTCTCTCAGGCGACCGCCCAAGCCCGACGAGTCGGACGATGAGCAGCCCTCCCGCCCCGCCGACGTCTGATGCGCCTCGCGCTCGTCCATGACTGGCTGAATCAAGTCGGCGGCGCCGAGGACGTGCTGACCGAATTGGTCGGCATGTTTCCGCAAGCGCCCATCTACACCAGCCTGTATTGGCGAGAGAAAATGCCCGCCGCGTGGCAAACTTGGGATATCCGCACCCTCTGGACAGACCGCCTGCCGCGCATCCATGAGCAGCATCAGCGCTACTTGCCCCTCTACCCGCTCGCTTTCGGCGGGCTTGACCTCTCAGACTACGACGTGGTGCTGAGCAACAAGAGCGGCTTCTGCCACGGCGTGCAGACTCGGCGCGGCGCGCGGCGCGCCTTGCACATTTGCTACTGCCTCGCCCCGACGCGCTACGTCTGGCAGTATGAGGCGTACGTGGCGCGCGAGAATTTGGGCGGCGCCCTGAAAAATGCGCTGCGCCCGCTGATCGCTGCCCTGCGCCGCTGGGATTACGCCGCCGCTCAGCGCGTCGATCACTTCATCGCCATCTCGACTGAGATTCAGGCGCGCATCAAGACGTTCTATCGGCGCGACTCGACCCTCATCTTCCCGCCCGTGCAGACCGAACGCTTCGCGCCCGTCCCCGCCGATCAGCTGGGCGAGTATTACCTCGTCCTCTCGCGCCTTGTGCCATATAAGCGCGTCGATTTGGCTGTGCGCGCTTGCACGCGGCTGGGCTTGCCGCTCTTGGTGGGCGGCAGCGGGCGCGACCGCGAACGCCTTGAGCGCATGGCGGGCGAGTCGGTCAAATTCTTGGGCTACGTGCCAGATTCAGACGTGCCGAGCCTGATGGCGCGCTGTAAGGCGCTCATCTTCCCCGGCTGGGAGGATTTCGGCATCACGCCGGTGCAGGCGCAAGCCGCTGGCAGACCGGTCATCGCTTTTCGCGGCGGCGGGACGCTCGATACGGTGCGGGAGGGCGAGACGGGCATTTTCTTCGATGCGCCGACGGTGGAGGCGCTGATGGCGGCGCTCAAGCAATTCGAGGAGTCGGGCATGGCGCGCAAGGCGGATAGCGCGGCGATCCGTCAGCACGCGCTGCGCTTCGATCGCACCGTCTTTCAGCGCGCGCTGAGGGCGTTCATCGAATCGGCGTACGCTCAGCGACGCTGAGTATCCACGCTCAGCGCGTAGCCGCGCCCGTGCGCCGAGATCAGCAGGCGGGGGCGGTCGGGGTCGCTCTCCAGCTTGCGGCGCAGGTTGCGCACGTGATTGCGCACGAGGGCGGGGTCGCCGCTGCCGCTGGGATAATGCCAGACGCGCTCCAACAGCTCGGCGGCGCTGATGTATTCGCCGGGCTGTTGGCTGAGCACTTCGAGCAGATCGAACTCGGTCGGCGTCAGGGCGATGGTGCGCCCGTTGAGTTTGACGGAGCGCTCATGCGCGTAAACGATCAGCGGCGCTGTGTTGCTGATCCATCGGCTGCGGCGCAGCAAAGCGCGCATCCGCGCTGAGAGCTCGCGACTGTTGAGGGTCGCTCGGCGCAGGCAGTCGTCGGCGCCAGCGTCCAGCGCTTGGGCGACGGCGTGCGCGCCACCGTTGACGAGGCACAGCAGCGCAGCTTGAGCGGCGCGTGGTAGAGCGCGCACGCGGCGGCATAGCAGCTCGGAGTCGCCTGGGAAGCTCGCCAGATCGAGGACGATCAGCGCGACGTTGTGTTGGCGCAACTGATCGTAGAAGTCTTCGAGCGTCGGGGCGAGCAGAACTTGGCAGTCGCGGTAGTTTTCGCCCGCAGTTGCCTCGCGCAGGACGTTCCAGACGCTGCTCTCTTTGCTCAACAAAAGAATAGTAGACATGCTCCGTGCCTTAGGTGTCTGCCGCCTTGAAGTTAGTGAATGTAAACGTTGCGTATACGAATGGCAACTGCACCCTAGTATAGAGCAGCTTGGCGCTAAACTTCGTGAAACTTATATGAATTTTGGCTAGAGCAAGGCGCGGCAAGCGCGGTAGAGGTCGTCCCAGCCCTTGCGGGTCTTGACGACTGTCTCAAGGTATTCCAGCCAGACGACGCGATCCTGCACTGAGTCTTTGACGATGGCGCCCATCATGCCCCCGGCGAGATCGTCGGCGCGCACCGCGCCATCGCCGAAGTGAGCTGCCATCGCCATGCCGCTCATGACGACCGAGATCGCCTCAGCCGTGCTGAGCGTGCTGCTGGGCGTTTTGAGTTTGGTCTTGCCATCGGCGGTGATGCCGCTCCGCAGCTCGCGGAAGATGGTCACCACGCGTTGAATCTCCAGCAGGGCGGGCAATTCGGCGGGCAGTTCGAGGGCACGCCCGATGCTCGCCACGCGCGTGCGCACGATCTCGACTTCCTCTGCCTCGCTCTCTGGCAACGGCAGCGTGATGGTGTTGAAGCGCCGTTTGAGCGCTGCCGAGAGATCGTTCACGCCGCGGTCGCGGTCGTTGGCGGTGGCGATCACGTTGAAGCCCTTGATGGCTTGAACTTCGGCGTTCAGCTCTGGGATGGGCAGCGTTTTCTCGGAGAGGATGGTGATGAGCGAGTCTTGCACGTCGGAGGGGATGCGCGTCAGCTCCTCAACGCGGGCGATTTTGCCCTCCGCCATGGCGCGCATCAGCGGGCTGGGGACTAGCGCCGCCATTGAAGGACCTTCCGCCAGCAGACGGGCGTAATTCCAGCCGTAGCGGATGGTCTCTTCAGCCGTGCCCGCCGTGCCTTGAATGAGCAGGGTCGAGTCGCCGCAGATGGCGGCGGCGAGATGCTCTGAGAGCCACGTTTTTGCGGTGCCGGGCACGCCCAGCAGCAGCAGGGCGCGGTCGGTGGTCAGGGTGGCGATAGCCGCCTCGACCAAGCGGCGTTGCCCGATGTACTTGGGCGTGATTTTGAAGCCGTCGGGCAGCTCGCCGCCCATGACGTAAGTCAGGACTGCCCACGGCGAGAGCCGCCAATTGGGCGGGCGCGGGCGCGTATCGTGTTGGGCGAGGGCGGCGAGTTCCTCAGCGAATTGCTGCTCGGCGTGTTGGCGCAAGACTGCCTGAAAGCTCTCAGACATAGTAGGCGTTCCTCATGGGCAGATGGCTCACTCTGGGACGCCGAAAGGCTGGCGCAAGGCGGCGCGCCCATCGAGCGTCATCTGCAGTTCATGGTAGCTATCGTAGACGAGCGGATCGAGGCGCGCGCGCGGCGCGCGCTTGCGCACATCCTCCAACAGGGCGGCGGCAAAGTCGCGGCGGGCGATCAGCGTGATGCTCAGCTCGGCGCGGGCGGGCAGGAGCGCCAACAGGTCGGGCGCGCTCAAGACAATAGGGCGGAACGCCTGCCAGTAGCGCCGCGCCGCCACCAATAGCCATTCGGCGCTCAGCTCAGAGGGGACGTACAGAATGTGATAAGCCGTCTTCTTGTGCACTAGACCTCAGCCTTTGGGCTGCTTGGGTCGGCGGCGGGCGGCAAAACTTGCGTAGCAGGCTCTTCGAGCTTGGGCTGCGCTTGCGACTCAGTTGGCAGGTGTGCCGCAGGTGGCTCAGGGGCGACGGTCGCCTGTGGCGCGGCTGACTCGGTCGCAACAGCCTGAGGCACGGGCGGCTCGGCGGCGGGCGCACTCTGCGGCGCAGCGGACTCGGCTGCAATGGTTTCTGGTGCGGGCGGCTCAGGGGCGGGCGGAGCGAACTTGGTCAGCATTTCGGCTTCATCCGCCACCAGAGTCAGCCGTTCGGTCAAGCCGACCATGCGAAAGAGCTTGCGGTTGTGCGAGTTCAGACCGTAAGCGAAAACCTTGCGTCCGGCGTGGGTGGCATCTTCCACAAGGCTGATGATCAAGCCGATGCCGGCGCTGTTGAGGTAATCTGTGCCGCTGAAGTTGAAGCCGATTGCCTGTACGCGCTGTATTGCCAGTTGGTTATAGGCAGCGTAGGCGTTTTCGCGCGTCTGGGCTGTGACGTCGCGCGGGAAGTCGATGTAGCCGAGTACGCCGTTTTGTCGAATGCCGACTGGTGGTTGTGCCACGCTTTCCATCCTTTCCTAGCCAGTTCTCTTGCCGAGAGAATTCTAGCTCAACTGTGTCGCCTTCCGCATTGTGAAGATTGGCAAGTCTCGTTTTGATGGATTAGATCACTCTAAAAGCGCCAAGAGCTCCGCCAGCGCCTGCAAGGTGAGCAAGTTGTGCAAGTTATGTCCCGCTTGCAGCGCCTCAGGCGTGAAAGACGCCACATCGCCATCGGCGGGCTTGGTCATGTGGGTCGGCTCGGCGGGATCGATGCCTTGGAAGGGCAGCGGCTCGAAGGCGCGCCACACATTGATCAACGGCACATTATAGTCAGCGGCGGCGCGCGCCACAATACGATTGTAGAAAATAGACTGCTCGATGAAGCCCGGCTGATTCGGGAAAGTGCTGAGCAGCGGGATGATGCCGCGATTGAGCGTCTCGACCAGCACGCGGCGCAGGTAGTAGTCGAACTGCGAGGGCGTCAGCGACTTCAGGTCGTTCGTGCCGAACATGATCAGGGCGAAGGCGGGCTGCGTGTAGCGATACTCGCAGGCGAGCGGCGACTCATCGAACTCGCACAGGGCGGGATCGCTCCACGTGGCATCTAGGACAGAAGCGGCGTTGAAGCCGCTGGCTGCGGCGAGGCTCGGATTGGAGAGCGCGTTGAAATTCTCGCGGATCGGGGCGCTGAAGCGCACGATCACGGCTTGGAGCGAGGCGTACTCGCCCAAGTCGTACTTGCCCGCTCCAAAGGGGATCAAAAAGTTCGGACTCGCCGTCATGCAATCGCCGACTTTGGAGAAAGCGTCGGGGTTGAGGGCACGGCGCTTGCCTTCGGCGTAAAGGCTGCGCAAAAAGTCGGCGTTGGCGCTGAAATCGGGCAGGATCGGCAAAGCGCGCAGATCGATGGCGGCGAGCGCCGCCTCATCGACGGGCGCTTCGGTCGGTTCGGGCAAGGGCGTAAAAGCGGCGGGCGTCGGCGTGGGATCGGCGGCGTTGGAGGGCGCGCCGCTCGGCAGCAGCAGCGCTATGCCACACACGACGGCGCTCAAGGTCAGGATCAGGGTCACACGGCTCACGGTCAGCCTCCTCAGCACAGATGGCGCGATTGTAACGCATCCAGCGCGCCCTGCACAATCGACTCAGCCTTGTGAATTGTGGGCAAAAGCGTTATGATCAACTCGGCGCACCTAGCTCATCCGCTCACCCTTTGAAGGCTCGCCTGAATGACTCTCAGCTATCCCGACGCCCTAGATTATCTGTACAGCCTGATCAACTACGAAGTGCAGCGCCCAGAGCGCTACGCGCCAGAGGTGATCAGCCTTGAGCGCCCGCGCGCCCTGCTCGCCGCTTTGGGCAACCCGCAGGAGCGCTATCCGTGCTTGCACCTGACCGGCACCAAGGGCAAGGGCTCGGTCAGCGCGATGTGCGCCAGCGTCCTGAGCGCGGCGGGACTGCGCGTGGGCTTGTATTCGTCGCCGCACCTGCAAGATTTCCGCGAGCGCATCCGCCTGAACGACGCGCTGATCGACCCTGAGCAGGTGGCGAGCCTGGTGGAGCGCCTGCAGCCCTATGTGGCGCGCTTGGCGGGCTTGACGTGGTTCGAGGTGGTGACGGCGTTGGCTTTCATGGCGTTCGCCGAGGCGTCGGTCGATATCGCCGTGATCGAGGTCGGCTTGGGCGGCAGGCTAGATGCCACCAACATCTTGCGGGCGCCCCTCGCCACAACCGTGACCAGCCTCAGCTACGATCACACGCACCTTTTAGGCAGCACGCTGCCTCAGATCGCCTTTGAGAAGGCGGGCATCTTCAAGCGGGGCGTGCCTGCCATCAGCGCGCCGCAGCCGCCTGAGGCGCTCGCCGTCTTAGAGCGCGTTGCCGCCGAGCGCGAGGCGCCCTTGACCGTCGTCGGGCGCGATTTGCCCTTCGAAGTGGGCGAGAGCGATGAATTCGGGCAATCTTTCCGCATCCCGACGGGCGAGTTGCGCGGCGAGTATTGGACTCCACTGCTGGGCAGCCATCAGGCGCTCAATGGCGCGGTGGCGCTCGCCACGCTCGATCAGGCGCGTCAAGGCGGCGTGCCGATCAGCGCGCGGGCGCTTCAGGCGGGCTTGGCACAGGTCAATTGGGCGGGGCGCTTGGAGGTGGTGCGCCGCACGCCATACCTGATCTTGGATGCGGCGCATAACGCCGCCAGCGCCGAGCGCCTGCGCGAGTCGCTCCAGCACATCTTCCTAGCCGCCGAGCGCCGCCTGATCCTGATCTTCGGCGCCTTCACCGATAAAGACGTGATCGGCATGTTCAGAGCGCTCTTGCCGCTGACCGATCAGCTGATCCTGATGCAGCCGATCAGCCCGCGCGCCTTCAGCACGGACGAATTGGCGAGCTTAGCGCGGCAGAGCGGCTACACAGGCGCGCTGCACAGCTGCCCCTCGGCGCGCGAGGCGCTGGAGCGCGCCGAAGCGCTCGCGGCGACCAGCGACGTCATCTGCGCGACCGGATCGCTCTCGGTGGTCGGCGAGTTGCGCAGCGTGCTAGGCTTGGCGGCTGGGCGCGCCGCCTACTTGGACGAACGCGCCGTCCAATCACGCAAAAATCGCCTGATATAGGCAGAAGTTGAGGAATACCGCATTGATCCCAGTTCAACGACCCGGCATGAACGATTTCTACCACGTGGCGGATGCTGAGCCCGACTCCGACGGCTTGATCGAAGTGCCGCTCATCCCCCTGCGCGACCTGATCCTCTACCCCAACATGGTCACGCCGCTCTTCGTCGGGCGCGACCGCTCTCTGGCGGCGATCTCGGCGGCGCAGAGCAAGGGGCAGACCATCATCGGCGTCGGGCAGCGCGATCCCAATCAGCCCGACCCGCGCCCTGAGGATTTGTTCGAATACGGCACTGAGATGGCGCTTGGGCGGCTGCTGCGGATGCCCGACGGCACTACCAGCGTGCTGGCGCAGGGTCGCCGCCGCGTGCAGATCGTCGAGTACGTGCAGACCGAGCCATATTATCGGGTCAAGGCGCGCCCGATCAGCGAGACGACCGAGCGCACCCGCGAGACCGAAGCGCTCATGCGCGCCGTGCTGACCCTCTTCGAGAAATGCGTACAGCTCAACCGCAACCTGCCCGATGAGGCGTACATCTACGCCATGAACATCGAAGAGCCGGGCTGGCTGGCGGATTTAGTGGTCGCCACGCTGGATTTGAGCCTTGAAGAGCGGCAAGCCATGCTGGAGAATACCGATCCCGTCCAGCGCCTGCAACAAGTCAGCGTCCTTTTAGGGCGCGAGCTGGACGTGCTAGAGATCGAGGAACACATCAACGCGCAAGTTCAGCAGGAGGTTGACCGCAACCAGCGCGAGGCATACCTGCGCGAGCAGATGCGCGTGATCCAGAACGAGCTGGGCGAAGGCGATCCGTTCCAGCAGGAGCTGGAAGAGCTGCGCGAGCGCATCGAGGCGGCGCAAATGCCTGAGGAGGTCTATCAGAAGGCGCACAAAGAGCTGGAGCGCCTTGCCGCCATGCCGCCGATGGCGCCTGAGGTCGGCATCATCCGCACCTACCTCGATTGGCTGCTGGATTTGCCGTGGTGGCAGGCTACCGAAGATAACCTCGACCTTGAACATGCCGAGCGCGTGCTGGAGGCGGATCACTTCGGCTTGCCGAAGGCGAAGGAGCGCATCCTCGAACACATCGCCGTGCGCAAGCTGGCAGCTGAGAAGATGAAGAGCCCGATCCTGTGCTTCGTCGGACCGCCCGGCACCGGCAAGACCTCGCTGGGGCGCAGCATCGCCAAAGCGCTCGGACGGCAATTCGTGCGGGTGAGCTTGGGCGGCGTGCGCGATGAAGCCGAGATTCGCGGGCATCGGCGCACTTACATCGGCGCCTTGCCCGGTCGCATCATCCAGACCATGCGGCGGGCGGGCACGATCAATCCCGTCTTCATGCTCGATGAGATCGATAAGCTCGGTCAGGATTTTCGCGGCGATCCGTCGGCGGCGCTCTTGGAGGTGCTCGATCCGGAGCAGAATCACGCCTTCAGCGATCATTACCTCGATGTGCCGTACGACCTCTCGAAGGTGCTGTTCATCACGACGGCGAACGCGCTGCATCCGCTGCCCTCCGCCCTGTTGGATCGCCTTGAGGTGATCGAGTTCAGCGGCTATACCGATCAGGAGAAATTGGCGATTGCCCAACGCTTCCTGATCCCGCGCCAATTGGAGCAGCACGGCTTGACGGGCAAAGGCTTGCGCTTCGATGAAGAGGCGCTGCAAGCCATCATCCGCGAGTACACCTACGAGGCGGGCGTGCGCAACCTCGACCGCGAGATCGCCAACATCTGCCGCAAGATCGCCCGCCGCGTGGCGAGCAAACAAAGCTACAAAAAGCGCATCACCGCCCAGAGCTTGCTCGACTTTCTCGGTCCGCCCTCCTTCACGGATGCCAAAGTCGAGGAAGAGGATCAGGTCGGCATGGCGGTGGGCGTGGCGTGGACGGAGAACGGCGGCGATATCATGCTGGTCGAGGTCACGCTGATGAGCGGCAAAGGCAACCTGACCCTGACCGGGCAGATCGGCGACGTGATGGAGGAATCGGTGCAGGCGGCGCTCAGCTACACGCGCAGTCGGGCTGAGGCGCTCGGCATCAACGAGGAGAACTTCGAGAAAACCGACATCCACATTCACATCCCCGAGACGGCGGTGCCCAAAGACGGCCCTTCGGCGGGCATCACGATGGCGACGGCGCTGATCTCCGCCTTCACAGGGCGCAAAGTGCGCGTCCACATCGCCATGAGCGGCGAGATCACGCTGCGCGGGCGCGTCTTGCCAGTCGGCGGCATCAAGGAGAAAGTCCTCGCGGCGTACCGAGCGGGCATTCGGACTGTGATCCTGCCGGAGCGCAATCGCAAGGATGTCATTGAAGTGCCGAAGAAGGTGCAATCTGAGATGACCATCCACTACGTGGCGCACATGGATCAGGTGCTGGAGTTGGCATTGCTGCCCGCCGAGCCCGCCGCCGCTAAAGCTCCGACGCCGCGCGCCAAAAAGCCCGCCGCCGCCACGCCCAGAAAGCCTCGCAAAACGCCCGCCAAGCCTACGCCTGAGCAACCCTCGCTCTCTTCCGCGCCCGATCGCGGCTATAATCAGGCGCGCTGAAATTCAAGGCGAGGGCGCTGCGCACGCGCCGCCCTCGCCCAATGACGCGAGTTGAATGGATGAACATGCCCACTTTCCGCCCACGCACGGCGCGCCGCCTGCTCTGCAGCGCAGCGCTGCTGATCGCTCTGAGCGGCTGCAACCTGCTCGGCTTGAACAACACGCCTGAGCCGACCGCCACAGCTACTTTCACGCCCAGCGCCACCGCCACGCCGAGCCTCACGCCGACCGTCACGCCCACCCCGACGGCTACGCTCACGCCGACCCTCACGCCGACGCCCAGCCCGACTCACACGCCGACGATCACCCTCACGCCCAGCCTGACTCACACGCCCTCGCAGACGCCCTTCCCGACTGTGCCGCCCGCCCCGCCCGTCCGTCTGGCTGTGGATAGCTTCACGCGCGTCGAGATCGACCCGCAAGTCATCGCCAATTTGCGCAGTGGCTGGCTCGCTCTGATCAACAGCGCCGCGCCGCTGGCTACAGCGCTGCCCGGCACGCCCGTCCCCCTCAGCGACCGCCAAACGCTCTACCTCGCCGCGCCCGACGGACGCCAGCTCTTGCCCGTCTTCGAGATGCCCGCCTCGACCGGCACGCGCGTTTACTGGTCGCCCGACGGCAACTACATCGCCTACTTTGTGGAGGGCAGCGGCTTATTCATGCTCGACCTGCGGCTGGGCGTGAGCGTGCGCCTATTCGCCATCCCCAGCTTAAGCCCGCGCGGCGTGCTGAGCGAGCCGACTTGGTCGCCCGATAGCACCCAGTTCACGCTCGCCCTGACCACGCCCCACGACGTCGATATTTTCAGCGTCGGCACGGAGATTTTCGGCGGCGGCAGCGGCAGCGATACTTTCCTCAACGTCTCGCAGAGCGGCGGCTACGACTTTTTCCCGCAATGGTCGCCGGATGCGCGCTACATCGCCTTCGTCTCGGATCGCGCCTTCTGCCCGACTTGGCAGCCCAACGAGCCCGACTCGTGCTACACGCCTGAGGCGTCCCTGCCCGATGGCGGGCAGCTCTACCTGTGGGAGCGCGCCACGGGCGAGGTGCGTCGGCTGGCTGAGGAATGGGTCGTGGCGCCGCCGCAGTGGCTCAGCCCGACTGAGATCGCTTTCGTGGCAAGGAAGCGCGACGATCCGCTGGGGGGCACGGCGCTCTACCGCGTGAGCATCGCGGGCGGCGCGCCGCAAGCTGTGACGCCCCTTGAGGACGACCTGCGCGTGGTGCGCGAGGCGTGGTCAGCCGACGGCGGGCGCGTGATCTACCAAGCCGTCGGCGCAGAGAGCGCCATCATCCTGCGCGACGCCGACGGGCAGGAGTTGGCGCGCCTCGATCCGCGTTTGAGCTTCCCGCGCTTCGCCTTCAGCGCGGCGTGGTCGCCCGATGGGACGCGCCTCGCGCTGGGCGGCGCCAGCGGACAATGTCCCTTTGGCGTGCTGGTGACCAACGCGCAGTTGCAGTTCATCACGCGCGCCGAGCGCCCCAATCCGGGCGTGTGCAATCCGCAGTGGTCGGCGGATGGGCGTTTCATCGCCTATGAGGGCGTGCTGGGCAGCACCAGCAGCGGCGATGGGCGGCTGGACGTCTACGTGGCGAACAGCGGCGGCGTCGGGGCGCGCAACCTGACGGCGCGGCTGGGCGGACAGGTGCGCTTGCTGGGCTGGATCGGCGGGCAGTAGCATGTGGACGTGGCTGACTGAGACGGCGCAAAGCGCCACGTGGCGCATGATCGGGCGAATCCTCTTGAAGGGCGGCGCGCTGTTCATCCTCGCCAACGCGATCTTCGCCCTGCTCGATCCTCTGCCGCTGATCGGACAAGTCAGCCTTTACAATCGCCTAGTCAGAGGCAGAGCGCGCCTGCCCTACGGCGAGAATCCTGCCCAATCCTACAACTTGAGCCTCGCCAGCGTGGAGGCGCTTTTCGCCGCTCATGAGATCGATGGCGCGCCAAAAGCCGCCGATGAATATCGCGTGCTGGTCATGGGCGATTCGTCGGTCTGGGGCGTGCTGCTGCAGCCCGACGAGACGCTCAGCGCCTACCTGAACGCCTTCCGCCTCACCCTGCCCGACGGACGCCGCCTGCGCGCCTTCAATCTGGGCTATCCGGTGCAGTCAGCCGCCAAAGACCTGCTCCTGCTGGACTACGCCGCTCGCTATCAGCCCGATCTGATCCTCTGGCTGATCACGCCTGAGTCCCTCGCCTCAGACGTGCAGATGGCGACTCAGCTGGTGCGCGAGAATCCGACGCGCGTCCGCGCCTTGATCGCCCGTCACGGGCTGCGCAGCTTGCGCTCGGACGATCCGCGCTTCATCGATCCCGACTTTTTCGGGCGCACGATCATCGGCAGGCGGCGGCAGCTGGCTGATTGGCTGCGCTTGCAGCTCTACGGCGTGCTGTGGGGGCTGAGCAGGTTCGATCAGCAGTATCCGCGCTTTTACGAGCCGCGCATGGAAGACTTTCCCGACGATATGCCGCAAACATGGCACGGGCAAGCGCCCCCGACTCTGCGCGCTGAGCAGTTGGCGCTCGATCTGCTCTCAGGCGGCGCGCAGATCGCCGAGTCGGTTGGCGCGGCGCTCTTGATCGTCAACGAGCCCGTCTTCATCAGCGCGGGCAAGAACAGCGCCTTGCGCTACAACTTTTTCTATCCGCGCTGGGCGCTGGATGAGGCGCGGGCGCGTCTGCGCGAGGCGAGCGAGGGCGCGCCGTGGGCGTACCGCGATTTCTGGAACGCCATCCCGTCGAGTCAGTTCACCGATAGCGCCGTGCATCTGACTCCGCAAGGCTCGCGCCAATTGGCGGAGCTGGTGGCGCGCGCCATCATCGAGACGGCGGGCGAGGCGAACGTTCGAGGGCTTGAAGCCTTGCGCCTTTCCGAAAATGTGCTAAAATGATAGTCAATCGCGGGGTATGGCGCAGTTGGTAGCGCGCTTGCATGGGGTGCAAGAGGTCCCCAGTTCGAGTCTGGGTACCCCGACAGTCGCAAAAGAGCCGCCAATCCGCCATCGGGCGGATTTTTTGCCTCCGCCCGACGGTTTGTGCCCTCGCAAGCTTGATAAAGCCGAACGCTGTGCTATACTGCGCAGAACGGCTCTACAAATTGATTTGATGAGAGAGTTTCCCCATGCGCATTTTGATCGTCGAGGATAACGCCGTCTTCCGCCAAACTGTGCGCGAGCTGCTGCAGGATTTGGGCTACAAAGTGCGCGGCGCGCGCAGCTACAGCAAAGCGGTCAAGCGGCTGACCCGCCACAAGTTCGATCTGGTCTTGAGCGACATCGACATCGGCGACGGCAGCGGCTTCGATGTCTTAGAGCTCGCCCGCCAAACCCGCCCGGAGGCATCCGTCATCCTGATGAGCGGCGACGCCGATCCTGAGAGCGTGCAGCAGGCTTTGGCATCTGGGGCGGCGCGCTTCTTGCCCAAGCCGTTCAGCTTGCAGGCGCTCCTGCAGAGCATCGAGGCGGCGTTGAACGAAGCGACACCCGCAGCGGGCGATGCTGATCATCCCGCCAAGCCTCAAGACGCTTGAACGCTCTTCGGAGAGCCGCCTCTCACTTGCATTGCAAGCCCGCCTTGAATTCCTCGTAGGTGCGGGCGTAGAAGTTGCCTCTACCATCGCAGCGCAGGCTGAAGTAGTAGTAATCGTGCGGGGCGGGATCGAGCGTCGCGGCGAGGACGCTCAGCGACGGGCTGCAGATCGGCGAGGGCGGCAAGCCGCGATTGCGCAGCGTGTTATATGGATGCGCCTGACGGAAATCGATCCTGCCTGAGGGATACCACCACTGCCCCGCCCTGCCCAGCGCGTACATCATGGTGACCGTGGCGCCGAGCGGCTGCCCCGCTGCCAGCCGATTGTGAAAGACCCCGGCGACCATGCGCTGATCGTCGGCGTCCCAGCTCTCGCGCTGGACGATGCTGGCGAGGGTCAGCGCCTGCCAGAAGGTCAAGCCGCGTGCAGCAGCCATACCCTCGTATGCCTCCGACACGTTGGCGGCGAAGTTCGCCAAGATCGCATCGCGGAAGGCGAGGGCGCTCATCTCAGGGGTGAGGGTGTACGTCCCGCTGAGCATGTAGCCCTCCAGCGCGCGATCAGGCGGCTTGCTGCGCAGGAACCAGTAGTCGGGCAGGGGAGCGCCCGCCGCCGTCGCAGCGAGGAAGTCGCGCCCGCGGAAGGGGGCGGGCAGTTTATCGATCTGCTCAGCGATCTGCTCAAGGCGCGTCCCCGCCCGAATGGTGAGGCTGCAAGGGCATTGGGAGGGACGCGTCGCCGCCTCTGCTTGCGCCTCGCTCGGATCGTCCAGCTTGGGCGCCCGCTCGCCGACCTCAGGCGGCAAATACAGCACTTGTCCGATGCGCAGCAGGTCGCTCTCTAGGCAATTCGCCCGACGGATAGTTGCCACGTCCAGCGCGCCCTCCGAGCCGAGGGCGAAGCCGAAGAGCGTATCGCCCGCCTGCACGCGGTAGGGCAGCCAGCCTTCGGGCGGCGGGCAGCCCGCCGATTGAGTCGCCTCAACCGACTGAGTCGGCGCAAGCGTCGCCGTGACCGAGCGGTCGGTCGGCGTGGCGCTGGGCAGATCGGTCGGGGCGAGGGTCGGCGTGGATGAAGGCGTGGCGGAGGGCGTCTCGGAGGGCGGCGCGATGAGCGGGATCGGCGTGGCGGAGGGGCGCAGGGCGAGCGCAGTCGGCTGAGGCGACGGCGCATCGTCCGCGATCAGGTCGCGCAGCACGAGCGCGCCGATGCCGAGCCAGATCAGGACGCCGAGCGCCGTCGCCAACCGTGCCAGTTGGCGCATGGCTCAGCCGAGCTTGTAGCCAATCTGGCGCAGCAAGCCCTTGCGCCAATTGATGCCTTCGTCGTCCTCGATGCCTTTGCTCTTGAAGCCATCGATCACGCCTAAGATGCCGCGCCCTTGCTCGGTCTCCGCCACGATGACCTGCGTCGGATTGGCGGTGGCGCAGTATAGGCGCGCGATCTCAGGTACGTTCTTCAGGCTGTTGAGGATGTTGATCGGGTAGAAGCCCTGCCCCAAAAAGAGGATGAAGGCGTGTCCGCAGGAGAGGGCGAGGGCGTTCTTCTGGGCGAGGGCGATCATCTCGTCGTCGGTGCCGCTCCAGCGCACGAGGCAGGCGCCGGATGCCTCGCAGAACGCCAGCCCGAAGCGGATATTCGGCACGGTGCTGACCAGCGTCTCGTGAATATCCTCAACCGTTTTGATGAAATGGCTCTGCCCAAGCACGAAGTTGATCGTCTCAGGCTTTTCAATCGGCACAACTGAGAGTTTCAAGTCCATAGGCGGCACTTTCTTTTGACTAGTTTTCAGCTGGGCGAGGCTGAGGCAGCCTCAGGCGCTGGTGGCGCGGGCATCGCGCCCATCGAACTGGGCTACATTCAGCCAGTCGTAGAGCTGTTGGCGCACTGCTTCCACAAGGCGCAAGTTGATGCTGAGGTGACCGGTCGCATCGGCGACGATGGTCAGGCGCAGCAGCAAGCTGCCATCGCTCTGCAAGCCGAGGGCGAGGTAAGCGTGGCTGGTGCCAACTTGCCGCGTGGTGAGCAAGCCATCGACCACGTTCAGGCGCACGATGGCGCGCATCAGCTCCTCGTAGCGCGGGCGCATGGCGATCTCCAGCGGACCGTAGCTGGCGGAGATGGTGACATAAGCGCCTTCCCGACGGAGGGCGAGCTGCGGCTGATCGTCATCCGCGTCGCTCAGGAACATCTCCATACTCTCTGAGGCGGAGTCAACCTTAGCTTGGTCTAAGGTCTGAAAATTACGCATGTGAGCCGACTCCAATTGGTGCGATATGAGCCAGAAATTAAGGTGAAGTATAGCACGTCCTGTGAAAAAGTGGCGCGCTTTTGTACGCATTGCACAGAAGCGCGCACGGGCGAGTTGCCCCGCCCGTGCTGTGGCTAAAAATTTAGGAGTTTTGCCCCGCTTGGCGCTTCGCCAGCTCGCGGGCGACCAGCTCGCGGCGCAAGATTTTCAGGACGGGAGTCTTGGGCAGTTCATCGATGAACTCGATGCGGGTGGGCACCTCGTAGCGCGCCAGTTTCTGGGCGGCGAAGTCGATCAGCTCCTTCTCGGTCACCTTGTGACCGGGTTTGACCACCACCCACGCCTTGAGCGCCTCTTGCCCCTCTTTCTCCGGGTGCGGGATCGCCGCCACGCCCACCTCTTGCACGGCGTGATGCTCTGCCAGCACTTTTTCGACATTGTTCGGGTAGACGTTGAAGCCGCCGATCAGCGCCATGTCTTTCTTGCGGTCGACGATGAAGAAGTAGCCGTCTTCGTCCATGTAGGCGATATCGCCGGTGAACAGCCACTTGCGCCCGTCGGGCATCAGGCGCAGGACGTTCTCGGTCTCGGCGGGCATGTTGTGATAGCCGATCATCAAGGTGGGCGACCAGACCACCAGCTCGCCTTCCTTGCCGATGGGCATCTCGGTCAGGCCATCTTCAAGGCTGACGATCTTCATCTCGACGTCCGGCAAGGGGATGCCGATGCTGCCCGTCTTGTTCTCGCCGTAGAGCGGATTGACGCACACGGCGACGGCGGTCTCGCTCAAGCCGTAACCCTCAGAGAGCTTGCTGCCGGTCAGCTCCTCGAAGCGGCGCTTGGTGGCGGGCGGCAAAGGCGCCGAGCCGCTGATGCAAGCCCGAATCGAGCGCAGATCGTACTTGCCCTTCGCCACGTCGGGGTTGTTGTTGATGGCGTTGTACATGGCGGGCACGCCCATGAAGATGGTCGGCTTGTAGGTGTGGATGACCTCCAGCACCTCCTTGATCTCGCGCGGATTCGCCACCATCAACATGCTGGCGCCCAGCGAGACGGCGAAGCACATCACCGAGATCATGCCGAAGACGTGGAAGAGCGGGATCGCCGCCAAGAAGACCTCTTTGCCCTGCTCCACCTTGCCCAGAAAGGCACGGCATTGCAGCGTGTTGCACACCAACGCCTGATGCGTGGCGATGGCGCCTTTCGGCACGCCCGTCGTGCCGCCCGTGTACTGGAAGATGGCGGGATCGTCCGGGCGCACATCCACGTTGGCGCGCTTGCCCTTGTACTTCGCCAAGAGATCGGGCAGGGCGTAATCGACGGGGTGCTTCTCAATGCGGTGGCCGCCCTTCTTCTCCTTCGCCACAGTGAACAGGAAGGCGGCGAGCGGCGGCAAGTACTCCTTGATGTTGGTGACGATCACGTTCTTCACATCGGTCTGCCCTTGAATCTGCTTGACCGTGTTGTAGAACAAGCTGAGCGTGATCACGGTCGTGGCGCCGCTATCCTTGAGCTGCTCCGCCATGCGCAGCGCCGGGTAGGTCGGGTTGATGGCAACCACGATCCCGCCTGCCTTCAGCACTCCGAAGAAGCCGATCACGAACTGGGCGCAGTTGGGCAAGACCAAGCCGACGCGGTCGCCTTTCTTCAAGCCCATATCCACTAGCGCAGCGGCGAGCGCATCGACCTGCTCGTTCAGCTCGCGGTAGCTCAGGACGGCTTTTTTGCGCCCGACGACGGGCAAGTGCGCCGAAGTCACAATGGCGGGATTGTCGGGCAGCTCGGCGGCGGCATCGACGAGGAACTGATAGATCGGGTGCTTGGGATATGGCTCAAGGCTGTGCGGCACGCCCGGATCGTAGCGTTTGAGCCACGGTTTTTCAGCATAAGTGACGGTAGACATAGCTGGTAACAACCTCTGTAAAGTGTCAAAGGGACTTTGACAGAAAGTGTAACGGATTTCTGGCATGAGTCAATGTGAAGCGCGCCAATTTGTGATAGGATTCAGGGCGCAGCCGAACAGCACAAGCGGAGAGACTCAGCCATGCCTTCCAGCGGGACAGCCACCAGCAGCGCGCCGAAGTTGCGCGCCGAGCCGAGCAGCAGCGCGCCAATCCTCGCCACTCTCGCCGAGGGTACGCCGATCAGCATCCTCGCCCAAGCGGGCGATTGGCTGTACGTGCGCGCCGAGGGGCGTGAGGGCTATCTGTTCGCCGATTGCGCCCAGATCGCGCCGCCGCAAGTGATGACGCGGCGCATCGGCAAGGTCAACACGCGCGATGGGCTGAATTTGCGGCGCGGCGCCTCCACTGCGCAACCGATCTTGCGCGTCCTGAGCTTTGAGACTGAGCTGGAGGTGCTGGGCGAGCCGCTCAACGGCTGGCTGCGCGTCCGTCTTGGCGAGATCGAGGGCTTCGTGGCGGCGCAATACGTCACGCTGGTCGAAAGTCGCCCTGAGGGACAGCCTGTGCGCATCCCGCCGCTGGAGGAGCCAATCGCCGCGCTGCCGCCCAGCCTGATTCCGCCGCTGGTGCGCGGCGTCCACGCCTCGGCGGGCGGCTGGGCGCCCAGCGATAGGGAGCTGGAGCTGATCCGCGCCAACAACATCGGCGGCGTGACCATCGCCGCTTATGAGGCGGGGCAAGCCCGCCAAGCCATCACCCTCTTTCGCGGCGTGGGCGTGCAGCACTTCGTGATTCGCGCCGCCACGCACGCGCCCCTCAGCCCCGATCCGAACGCCTTCATCAACGCCACCTTGCCGATCCTGCGCGAGTATCAAGCTGCGCTGGGCAGCGCGCCTTTCATCGTGCAAATTCACAACGAGCCGAATCTGCGGCAAGAGGGCTGGGGCAGCGCTTGGGCGGACGGCTATGGCTTCACGGTCTGGTTCATGAGCGTGCTGAACGCCTATCGGCAAGCCTTCCCGACCGCTAAATTGGGCTATCCCGCCCTCTCGCCCGGCATCGACTTGCCCCACTTGCGCCTCGCCGAGTCGACTTTCATAGCGCAGAGCCTTGAGGCAGTTCGCGCCGCCGACTGGTTCGCCGTTCACGCCTACTGGCAACAGCCCGATGGGGGCGATCTGATCACGCCTGTGGCGCAATGGCGGGCGTGGGCGCAAGGCAAGCCGATCATCGCCACGGAGGTCGGACCCGCCGACCACACGCCCGTGACGGCGATAGCTGTACAGCGTGCCTACGCCCGTTTTGCTATCATCGGCATCCCGATGATGGCGTGGCTGCTCAACGGGGCGGGCGCGTGGCGCAACGCCGATTGGACGCTGCATGACGTCCGCCTTTGAGGTGCGCGCCGATGCGTCGCTCGCTGCTCGCCTTGTGCGCCGCGCTCAGCCTGCTCGCCTGCACGCTCAGCGCGCCCAGCCAGATGGCGCTGCTGAACTCGCAACTGCCGACCGCCACGCCCACGCCCGTCTACACGCCGACCCCGCCGCGCGTGGGCTATGCGCCGCCCCGCGATCCGAGCCTGCACGCGCTGCGCGCCCAAGTCCAGAACGACCGTTTGATGCACACCCTCAGCCGCTTGGTCGGCTTCGGCACGCGGCACGTCCTCTCGCCTGTAGATCGCGCTGATCGGGGCATCGGCGCCGCCCGCGACTGGCTCTTCGGCGCCTTCGAGCGCGTACGGACGGCGCATCCGCACAAAATCATTCAGGTCTGGACTCAGCCGTTCGTCTTCGCGTGGCAGGGACGGCAGATTCGGGCGGAGAACGTCGTGGCGGTGCTGCAGGGGAGCATGGCGGGCGCGGGAGTCTATGTGATCGGCGCCCATTACGATAGCATCGGCGCGCCGCCCACCGATGGGGACGCCTACGCGCCGGGCGCCAACGATAACGCCTCAGGCGTGGCGGCGCTCTTGGAGATCATGCACATCATGGCGGGGCAGCCGCATCGCGCCACGCTGATTTTCGTAGCTTTCTCAGCCGAAGAGACGGGCAGGCAGGGCAGCCTCGCCTTTGTGGAGGACTATCTGCGCGCTTACGTGCCGCACGAGGTCATGCGCGGGATGCTCAATCTCGATATGCTGGGCAGCCCGCGCGATGCCAACGGGCGTCTCGACGCGCGGACGCTGCGGCTGTTCTCCGCGCCGCCCAACGACTCGCCCTCGCGTCAGTTGGCGCGCCAAGTGGCGTTCGCCATCAGCGCCTATAGCGATGAAATCTCGCCCGTGCTGCAGTCTTCAGAGGATCGCTTAGGGCGCTGGGGCGATCAGATGAGCTTCAGCGCGGCGGGCTATGCGGCGGTGCGCCTGATCCAGAGCCTTGAGGATCACACCCGCCAACACAACGCGCGCGATACGCTCGACGGCATTGACCTAGACTACCTGATGCGCGCCACGCGCGCCGCCCTGACCGCCGTCGCCGTGCTGAGCGGCGGCTTGCCGCCCCCCGATCCGCGCGGAGTCGCCGTGCAGCGCCTGCCGAGCGGCTACCAATTGACTTGGGCGGGCGTCCCTGAGGCGCGCGGCTACCTGATCGCGCTGCGCCAGACCGCCTCGCTGGCTTACGACCTCGTGCTGAGCGTAGAGGCGCCCTCGCTGGCTTGGGATCAGTTCGCCCGCTACGAGACGCTCGCCCTCGCCTCAGTAGACGCCAACGGGCGCTTCGGCGGCTTCTCGCCCGAGCTGCGCCTGCGCGATCTGCTGCGCTAGACGCCGCTGCGCTGCGCCTCAGCCTGCCCGCCCTTGACCGCCTCAGCCGCCCGCCACGAGGCTTCCCAGTCGCGCCGCACGCCCGCCATCAGCAAGCCCAGCTGCTCACGAGTCGCCTCTTTAGCGGGCAAGGTCTCGATGATCTGCCCTTTGTACATCACGGCGATCCGATCCGAGAGCGCCATGATCTCGTCCAGCTCCGCCGAGACCAATAGCACGGCGGCGCCGTTATCGCGCTGCTGCACAATGCGCTGATGGATGAACTCAATCGAGCCGACGTCGATGCCGCGCGTGGGCTGGCTGGCGATCAGCAGGCGCGGCTGGCGGCTGAACTCGCGCGCCACCACCATCTTCTGCTGATTGCCGCCGCTCAAACTGCCAGCGCTGGTCTCGGGCGAGGGCGTGCGGATGTCGAACTCGGCGATCAGGCGCTCGGCATTTTGGCGGATGGCGCGATCGTCGCGTTGCAAGCCGCCCTGCGCCGCCCGCTCGCCCAGCAAGCGCCGCAGTAAGCGCGTGCCGAGCGTCCCGACGAAGTGCGCCGCGCCCAAGCCGAGCAGCATGGCGGCGAGGGTCAGGGCGAGGGCGAGGATGAAAGGCGCGCTCTCGCGGCGCGGATCGAGCTCGGCGAGGCGCAAGCTCGCCGCCAAGCTGGGATAGAGCGCCTTCCACAGCTCGCTCAGCAGGAGAGCTGCCGCCCCAAAGAGCGCCACATACAGCGCCAAAGCGAACGGAAATTGGCGCACGGTCGGGAAAACAGCCATCGGCGGCACGTAGTAGCGATTCAGGATCAAGTTGTCGGCGACCGAGAACGGCTTGACCATGCCGTAACGCTGCCGATCCTCTGGGATGTGCGCCGTGCCTGCGTCGGTGACGCGGCGCGGATCGCCCGTCCGCATCGCCTGCCCGCCAATGCTGATCGTCCCGCCCACGGCGCGTCGCAAGCCCGTCAGCACCTCCACCAGCTCAGTTTGACCGTTGCCCTGCACGCCCGCGATGCCCAGCACCTCGCCAGCGCGCACCTCGAAGCTGACGCCATCAACTGCCAAGGCGCCGCGATCGTCGTAGGCGCGCAGATCGCGCACCTGCAGGACGCTCTCGCGCGGCTGCGCCTCGCCCTTCGCCACGCGCAGCAGCACCTCCCGCCCGACCATCAGCGCGGCGAGGAAATGCTCGGCGTCGGACTCGTCGGCGGGCAGTTCGCTGCGCGCCACGCTGCCGACCACACGCCCGTTGCGCATCACCACGATGCTATCCGCCACCGCCAACACTTCCTTGAGCTTGTGCGTGATGAAGATGATCGAGACGCCCTGCGCCGTCAGCTCTTTCATGATGCGGAAGAGTTCGCGGCTCTCTTGAGGCGTCAGGACAGCGGTCGGCTCGTCGAGGATCAGGATATCCGCCTTGCGATAGAGCGCCTTGACGATCTCAACGCGCTGCTGCAAGCCGACGGGCAATTTTTCAACCAGCGCCTCAGGATCGACTTCGAGGTTGAAGCGCTTCGAGAGGGCGCGCACGCCTTTTGCGGCGCGCAGACGGTTCAGGCGGCGGCTGACTGTGCCGAACAGATCGAGGATGGCGTCTAAGATGGCGTCGAGGGTCGCTATGGGCGCGTTTTCGGGATGCGCCGCGCCGCCGCGCCACGTCTGCCTGCCATGCCGATAGAGCGAGACCGTGCTCACGCCGCCCGCCAGCGCCCCGATCAGCATTGGCAGCCATAGCAAGAGCGAAGTGACGAGCTGATTCTCAGGGTAGAAGCGGCTCAGCACGGTGGCGGCGCGCTGCTCCAGCGGCAGGCGCTGAAAAGCTTGCCGTCCGAATTCGGGCGCATCGACGAGGTAAGTGGCGAGGGTCAGCACCAATTGCCACGCGATCAGCCCGATCAGCAAGCCGAGCAGCAGCGCCACCAACGGCAAGAGCGCCCGCCACAACGCGCCCCACACGATGCGCACAGCTCGCACAACGCCCGATTCGTCAAGGTCAAGCTGAGGCGGCGCATCCGACTCGGAGTCGGCGCGCTGAGCGGTCTGTTCCTCGCCCAGCACGACGTTCTCTGCCACGCTCAGCACGGGAATCAGCTGGAAGTGCTGATGCACCATGCCGATGCCGCTGTGGATCGCCTCGCGCGGGTTGGCGAAGCGTACCTCGCGCCCGCGCAAACGGATCGTGCCGCCATCCGGGTGGTACAAGCCGTAGATGATGTTCATCAGCGTGCTTTTGCCGGCGCCGTTCTCGCCCAGCAGCGCCAAAATCTCGCCGCGCCGCAGCTGGAGGCTCACATCGTCGTTGGCGAGCACGCCCGGGAAGCGCTTGGTGATGCCCTGAACTTCAAGCACAACGTCGTTATCTGAGACTTTCTTTGAGACTGCCATGGCGCTCACTCCGTCTCGTAGGCTTTGCCGATGTGCGCCGGCGGACGCGCTCTGCCCATGAAGCCCGCCAGGACGATCAAGGTCAGCACGTAGGGCAACATGCCCACGAATTGGTGCGGAATCTGCACTCCAGCGAACTGCAACTGGCTCTGTAGGGCGGTGGCGTAGCCGAAGAGCAACGCGCCGAACAGCACCCGCGAGGGTCGCCACGCGCCGAAGATCATCACGGCGAGGGCGATGAAGCCGCGCCCGTTGCTCATGCCGCGCTCAAAGGAGACGCCCTCCAGCACCAGCACCGCGCCCGCCAAGCCCGCCAAGACCCCGCTGATCGCCAAGTTGGTGAACTGCAGGCGATGCACGTTCACGCCGAGCGTATCAGCCGCGCGCGGATTCTCGCCCACTGAGCGCGTGCGCAAGCCCCACGTGGTGCGGAAGAGCAAAAAGCCCAAGAGCGGCACGAGGGCGAAAGCGGTATAGGTCAGGATGCCTTTATCGAAGACGATTGCGCCGATATCGGCGAGGACATTCTGCTCAGTGGCGAAGGGATTGCGGATGACTGGCGGCAAGCGGTCGATCACGTTCTGCCCGCCCTCGTAGAGGTAGCCCGTCATGCCCAGCGCGAAGATGTTGATGACCGTGCCGCTGATGATCTGATCGACTTTGAAGCGGATCGAAAGCACGGCGTGCAGCAGCGCTAACGCCATGCCGATCAGGGCGGCGGCGGCGATGGCTAAGCCCAGCCGAATCGGCTGGGTCTGCAGGAAAGGCGCCACGTCTGCGCGGCTGAGCGCCACGTTCGCATAAAAGGCGGCGTACGCCCCGAAGAGCATCATGCCCTCGATGGCGATGTTGACGATGCCGGAGCGCTCGCTGACGATGCCGCTCATGGCGCCGAGGATGATCGGGACAGCGCCCCGAATGGCAGCGTTGATGGCTGCCACGCTAATGAAAGTGCCTAAGGTGATTTCGGGCGTCACACGCACCACCTACGCGACTAATATTATCGCCACTAAAGAGTGATATCGAGAATCTTCTCGCCGACGGCGCGCAGCTCGCTGAGGGGCAACTGGCTCAGCCGCAGGGCAATTTCGAGGTAGGGCAGGCTGTTGGGCTGCGAGACGAAAGCGCGAATCTCCTCCGGCAGCTGGCAGAAGCGGTCGTACATCTCTTGCAGCGCCAGCCACTCGCCCAACTGCCCGACGTCCTCAAGGAAGTAGCTGGGCGCCTTGCGCAACGCCATAGCCAGCGATGCCAACTGCGGAAAGGGCACAGGCGCTTGCCCGAACTCGTAGGCGCTGAGCGTCTCGGCGTCGGTGCCGCTCAGCTTCGCCAGCTCTTCAAGGCTCAGCCGCGCCTCGCGGCGCGCCAAGCTCAGGCGGATGCCGATCACGCGCTGGCGCAAAAGCGTGTACTCCTGAGGCGGCACGCTCAGGTCGCGCTGATGCTTGCGCTCTAGCATTTGCGTGCCGAAGAAATGGCTGATCGGCAGGTTCAGTTTGTAGGCGATCAGCTCTAGCTGAGGCAAGCTGGGCGCCTGCTCGCCGAGTTCCCAAGCCAGCAGGGTCGCTTCGGGCACGCCCAGCGCGGCGGCGAGATCGGCGGCGCTCAGCTCGCTCGCCGTGCGCGCATCGCGCAGCAAGACGCCTAAAACGCGGGCGCGCAAGGCGTGAATCTCGGCAAAATTGCGCTCGGCGGGCGGCGGAGGCGCATTTTCCTCGCGCTTTTTGCGGAAACGGGCGCTGATCTCTGAAAAATCCATGACTAAGTCCTCATCTGCTGCCAAGAGCATCGCCGATCTTGCCGCGCATTATACGGCAGAATAGCACGGGCTGCAACAGGACGCGCAAGCTCTCAGAGCGCCACGCCCGACCGAATTCTCTTGGATTGACAGGCTGAATCTGTTAGACTAGGATCAGCGTAGCGGCAAGGAGAGCGTGGGGCATGGCTTCAGACAAACAACTGATCGGCGGTCGCTTTCAAATTCTGGAGACGCTCGGATCGGGCGGCATGGCGGTGGTCTACAAGGCGCACGATCTGCGCTTGCGCCGCGATGTGGCGCTCAAGACCTTGCGCTCCAGCCTGACCGCCGACCCCGCCTTCCAAGAGAGCTTCCGCGAGGAGGCGCGGCGCGTCGCCAACTTGCTGCATCCCAACATCGTGACCGTCTTCGACGCCGACAATGAAGGCTCGCTCTTCTACATCGTGATGGAGTACGTCGACGCGCAAGACCTGAAGAAACACATCCGCGCCTCGGCGCCCTTTTCGGTCGAGCGCACCCTGCACATCGGCATTCAGGTCTGCGCGGGCATCGGTCACGCCCATCGAGCCGGTCTCGTCCACGCCGACGTCAAGCCGCAGAACATCTTGCTCTACAGCAACGATACGGTCAAAGTGACCGATTTCGGCATCGCCCAAGTCATCAGCCACACCCAAGCCCTCACCCGCCAAGAGGTGGTCTGGGGCAGCCCGCAATATTTCTCGCCGGAGCAGGCGCAAGGCAGCCAGCCCACGCCCGCCTCCGACGTCTACATGATCGGCATCGTGCTGTATGAGATGCTCACGGGCAAGCTGCCCTTCAACGGCAACGACCAAAAAGAGCTGGCGCTGGCGCACATCAACGACCCCGTGCCGCACGTGCTGGAATCGAACCCGAACGTCCCGACCACGCTCGATTGGATCATCCACAAGTGCATGGCGAAAGAGCCGAACGCGCGCTTCTCCCAAGCTGATCAGCTTGGGCGCGTGCTGATCGACGTCCAGAAAGCCTTGCGCGGCACGACCGCCGTGCCTGCCAGCAAACCGACGGGCTTATCGCCCAGTCGCGGCATCCCCGCCATCAGCCCCAGTCAGGCGGCGCCCCAGACGCCTCCGCCGCCCCGCGAGGCGACCAGCGGTCCGGTCAACCCGTATCAGGTCAGCGCGCCGCAGAATCCCGTCTCGGTGACGCCGCCGCCCTACAGCGGCGCGCCCAGCGGCGGCGTGATTCAACCGCCCATCAAGCCCGTCGAGCCGCCGCGCTACTACAACAGCCCCGCCCTCACGCGCCCTGCGCCTACGCAGCCCGCGCAGCCTCAGATGCCCAACCAGTGGGCGGGCGCTCAGCCGCCTGTGCAATCTGCCTATTCGCCTGAGCGCCAACACGGCGCGCCTCAGTATGATTACGGCATCCCGCCCGCCGCCGAGTCGCTTCAGCCGCTGACCCTGATCTTGGGCGTCTTAGCCTTCATCGCAGTGATCGGCACGATCATCCTCTGGCTGGCGGTCTGGAGCGCCTACAGCTGAGCCGCCGACATCCGCCGCCGCGCTTGTAGCATTTTGCACGATTGAACCGCCGAAAATCTTGGGCAGATCGCTGAAACGCCTCGCGGTCTGCTCATGCTAGACTTCGCCAAAATTCTTCCCGCCGCCTGAAAATTCATTTAACGCAACTTGCCGCACCGACACAGCGCTGATCGGCTGTGTGGGATGCTCGGCGCATTCGGCTTACCGATGTGCAATCCTAACTCTTGAGCAGCGAGGAAAGGCTGAGGCGATGACAAGCACTCTCACTCCACCGACTGAGGAAAACGAGCGTCCGTATTTGCTGGAACACGACGCCTGCGCCCTGATCGCCAACATCCGCAAGGGCGGGCGACCGACTCACGGCAACGTCAAGCGCACTTTGGCGGCGTTGGCGCGCATGGGGCATCGCACCGGCGAGGTGCAGGGCGAAGGCGACGGCTGCGGCGTCCTGACCGATATCCCGCGCATCATCTGGACTCAGACCATGCAGCGCATCGGGCAGCCTAGCGACCTCGCCCGCGATCCGCATTTCTTCGTGGCGCATCTGTTCTTGCCGCAGCAGGATACGGAGGCGATTGTGCGGCGCATCGGCGAGATCGCCCAACTGCGCGTGCTGCAGATCGTCTACAGCGCGCACGGACAGACTCGCTCCGAGATGCTCGGTCCGTTGGCGCGCGCTCAAGAGCCCGTCTTCTGGCAGTTGGCGGGCTACGCCCCCGCCCGCAGCGTCCAAGACGCCAACGCGCGCCTGTTCGAGTTCCACCTTGAGATCGAGCGCGAGTTGCCCGTGCATGTGGTCAGTTGCAGCACGCACAGCGTCGTTTACAAGGTGCGCGGTCACGTCGATACCCTCTATAAGTACTACCCCGACCTGCGCAACCCGGAGTTCGAGTCCGCCATCACCATCGGGCACTCGCGCTACTCCACCAACACCGAGACCGCCTTCGAGCGCGTGCAGCCGTTCTCGCTGCTCGGTCACAACGGCGAGATCAACACAATCGCCCGCCTGCGCCAAGAGGCGCGCATGTTGGGCGCCCAGCTCGTTCAAAACGGCTCGGACTCCCAAGACTTGAATCGGCTGCTGGAGGTGCTGATTCATCGCTACGGCTTCACCTTAGCAGAGGCGATGGAGATCGCCTTCCCGCCCGTCCCGCACGAGGCGCAGGCGCTGCCGCCTGAGATCGCGACGCTCTATCGGCGCTATCGGATGGGCTGGGGTCCTTTCGCGCAAGGTCCGGCGGCGCTGGTGACTCGCTACGGCGATGAGTGCGTCTTCAGCGTGGATGCGCTCGGCTTGCGCCCGCTCTGGTTCGGCGAGACCGAAAAAGACTACTATTTCTCCTCTGAGCAGGGCGTTTTGCCGTTGGAGCAGAACGTGCGCGATCCGCGCCCCTTGGCGCCGGGCGAGAAAGTTGTGCTGAGCATCCATCGTGGCTCGACCGTGCGCGTGATGAACGACGCCGAGCTGCGCCTTGAGGTCTTGCGGCGCGGACGCGCCCTCGCGCCCGTCCAGATGGCGGCTGTGCCGCACGAACCGCCGACGTGGCAAGCGCCCGCCCCGCCGACCGATAACCTTGAGGCGTGGCGCGCCGCCACGGGCTGGTACCGCTCCGACCGCGACATCGCCGTCGAGATGGCGGATAAGGGCGCCGACCCGATTGGCTCGCTCGGTTACGACGGACCGTTGGCGGCGCTCTCCAGCGATGGCGTGCGCAACATCGCCGAGTACTTCAAAGAAGCCGTCGCCGTCGTCACCAACCCCGCCATCGACCGCGAGCGCGAGACCGAGCACTTCAGCACCGAGGCGATCCTCGGACCGCGCCCCTCGCTGCACGAGGACGATCCGCCCGACGAGGTGACGCCGCTGGCGCTGCGCTTGCCGGTATTGGCGGGCGGGCAGTACGTCGGCGATGCGCTCTTGGACTTCGGCGACTACGCTGAGGCGGCGCAACGCGGCGGCACCCTGATGTATGAGGACGCGCTGGCTGCCTTCGGCGAGCGCGCCCTGACCCTTGAGCTGTGCATCGCGCCCGATGAGACGGTCGAGCGCGCCCTTGAGCGCCTCGCCGAGCAGGCTGTGCAAGCCGCCCAAAACGGGGCGCGCCTCTTGGCGCTGGATGATCGGCTCGCCTTTCGGGACGGCAACTTGTGGCTCGATCAGCACTTGGCGTTGGCGGCGGTCGACCGCGCCCTGCGCCTCGCCCGCGACGCGCGCGGGCAGAATCTGCGCCGCAAGTGCGGAATCGTGCTGCGCGCAGCGGGGATTCGCAACCTGCACGACCTGATCCTCGCCGTCGCCCTAGGCGCCGACGCCGTCAACCCGTATATGCTCTTCGAGACGGCGGTCGGGCGGAGCGGACGCCCTGAAGAGCGCGCTGAGCGCGTCGTCAGGCTGCTGAGCGCCCTAGAGAAGGGCTTGCAGAAGGTCACCAGCACGATGGGCGTGCATGAGCTGCGCGGCTACGGCAAGACCTTCGGCAGCATCGGGCTCTCAACGCCCGTGGCGGAGGTGATGGGCTGCGTGAACTACTGCGGCAGCGCCGAGCGCGGTCTGACGTGGCAGATGATCCACGCCGAGGCGCAAGTCCGCCAGAGCTACATCGCGGGCAAGGGCGCGCGGCTGCCCAAAGAGACGCGCATCTATCCGCACGTCTACAAGATGGCGCAGCAAGTGGCGCAGGGCGAGGCGGATTACATCGGGCTGATGGAGCGCCTGAGCGAGATCGAGCGGGCGACGCCCGTGGCGCTACGCCACACCCTCGATTTCAAGTTCGATCCGAACAGCCGCGTCAGCCCTGAGGAGGTGGACTTGAGCGTCGGGCGGCACTCGTTGCCGTTCGTGATCGCCTCGATGTCCTTCGGCTCGCAGGGCGAGGTCGCCTTCCGCGCCTACGCCGAGGCAGCCTTCCGCCTCGATATGTACAGCCTGAACGGCGAGGGCGGCGAGATCAAGGATATGCTCGGCAAATATCCCTACCATCGCGGGCAACAGATCGCCAGCGGGCGCTTTGGCGTCAACGCCGAGCTGATCAACTCGTCTTACTTGCTGGAGATCAAGATCGGGCAAGGCGCCAAGCCGGGCGAGGGCGGTCACTTGCCGGGCAAGAAGGTCAGCCCGAAAGTGGCGGCGGCGCGCAACGCCAACGTCGGCGTGGACTTGATCTCGCCCTCCAACAACCACGATATCTACTCAATTGAAGACCTCGCTCAGTTCATCGAGGAGCTCAAGACCAGCAACCCGCGCGCCAAGGTGGCGGTCAAGTTGCCGGTGGTGCCGGGCATCGGCGTGATCGCGGTCGGCGTGGCGAAGGCGAACGCCGATATCATCAACATCACCGGCTACGACGGCGGCACGGGCGCAGCGCGCCAACATTCGCTCAAATACGTCGGCTTGCCAGCGGAGATCGGCGTGGTGGAGGCGCACGCGGCGCTGCTCAAGGCGGGTCTGCGCGACCGAGTCGAGATTTGGTGCGACGGCGGCATGAAGAGCGGCACGGACGTGGTCAAGATGATCCTGCTGGGCGCCAATCGGGTCGGCTTCGGGACTATGGCGATGGTCGCCATCGGCTGTACGATCTGTCGCAAGTGCCAGACCGACACCTGTCACGTCGGCATCGCCACCCAGATCGAGACGCGCGAACAGGCGGTGGCGCACGGCTTGAAAGCCTTCGAGCCGCAGGTCTTTGAGGACGCCGTTGAGCAGCTGGTGCAGCTCTTCACCGCCATCGGGCAGGAGGCGCAAGAGATCACGGCGCGCTTGGGCTACACGCGCCTGCAAGACCTCGTCGGGCGCGCCGATCTGCTCCAGCAAGTGCGCCTGTGCGAGCGCGTGGACATGACGCCGTTGCTCCAAGTGGCGCCGCGTCCGCCCCGACCGAGCAGCCAACGCACGGTCGGTCGGGCTTTGCGCCGTCCGCGCAACCACCTGACCGAAGTTATCAGCGAAATGGTGCTGGAGGCGCTCGAAGAGGGCGAGGACGTGATCACCTACGAGGATACCGAAGCGATGAGCATCGACCGCGCCGTCGGGACTCACCTCGTGGGCGCCTTGGTGCGGCGGCACGGTTTTGAGAACGGGCGCAGCATCGGCGGGCGGGAGGTCTTGCGGCACAACGGAGCGCCCAAGCGCATTCGGCTGAACTTCAACGGCTCCACGGTGCCGGGCAATGGTTTGGCGGCTTTTCACGGGGCGAACATCGAGGTCTTGGTGGAGGGCGGCACGCAAGACGGGCTAGGCAAGTGCGCCATCGGCGGGCGCGTGGCGGTGCTGAAAGGCATGAACACCAAAGGCGTGCGCGTGGGCGGCAGCGTGGGCAAGAGCTTCGCCTATGGCGCGCAACGCGGACAGTTCTTCGTGCAGGGCAACGCCGATAGCCGCGCTGGCGTGCGCCTCTCAGGCGCGGACGTCGTGATCGGCGGCGAGCTGACCGAGAAGCTGCGCGATGAACAGGGCTTTTTGGCGGCGCGCGCCAACATCAAGGGCTTTGCCTTCGAATACATGACGGCGGGGCGAGCGGTCGTGCTGGGCGATCCCGGGCCGTGGATGTGCAGCGGCATGACCGGCGGCGTGGTCTATGTGCGCTTGCGCCCAGAGCTGGGCTTCGACGAAGCGGCGCTGCGGCGGCGCTTGGCGCAAGGCGCCAACGTGAAGATCATGCCCGTGGATGCAAGCGACGCGGCGAATCTGCACGATTTGCTGTGTGGCTACCGCGAGGTGCTCAGCGATAGCAATCAGCACGCCGAGGCGCGCCGCATCGATGAGATTCTCAACCGCTGGGAGAAAGAATTCGTCAAGATCGTGCCTGCCAACCAGCAAGTCGATCAGAGCATCGCCACCGAGTAGGCACAAACAAACAGCGCCCGTGAGTCACGGGCGCTGTCGTTTGCGCTGTAAGCGCGGCGGGATCAGACGAAACGGGTCGAGCCGCTGTAGTCGCCGTCGCGCAGCGCCTTGATCGCGCCTTGCAGGTCGCCGTCCATCTCGATGCAGGTCTCAGAGAGCGTCTTGCACTTGGTGGCGATGTTATCCAGATAGTACGCCAAGGCGAGGTTGCCCACCAGCCCGAACATAGCGCTCGCCTTCAGCACTTTGGCGGCGATCTCCAGAACCGTACCGACGGTCTTCAGCACGTCCCCGGAGGTGGCGAAGATTTTCGCCATGCGCGCCACGACCTCATAATCCATTGCTACGTCTGCCACGAGCCTTACTCCTTACTAGCTGTTGCTCACCGAATGACGTGGAAACTAGAAAATCTTCTCGAAGATGCCGGCAACCTGCCCGACGATGCCTTGCACCATCTTATCGGCGTTGCGCATGATGTTCAGGGCATTGCCCAACTTGCCGCCGAAGCCCATGATCGCAGCGATCAGTTCCATTATCTGCGGGATGACACGGCGGACGAGTTCAGCCTTGAACGCCTCAGCGCCCTTGCCGATCCACGCCCCGTTCTGGATGGGCTGCGCGCCGGCGCGGATGTTGCCCACAACGCGCTCGCAGGTATCTGCCTGACGCGAGAACTGATTGATCTGCTCTTCGATCTGACCGGCGATGAAGGTAAAGATAGCCATTGCTCATTCTCCTCGCTTTAGCTCGCTATTATAGGAACCGACCACGTGCCGTCATGTCGCCGCGCTGGATAGCGTCCTTAGCGAACTTCACGTCGCCCGAAAGTTCCTTGAACTTATCGATCAGTTTCTGGATGCGCGGCGCGAGGATTTTCTCCAGCGCCTCGGCGAAATCATCGCCGCCCAAGCCCAGCAGAGCGCCACTGCGCATCTTCTGCGCCACCGCTTGCATCGCCTGCATGGTCTCTTGCAGCTGCTGAGCGCCGTTGTCGAAAATCTTGATCATCTGATCGACGACTTCATAGTCCATCTGGACATCAATACCCGACATGTTGAACCTCCCTTAGATGTCTATCGTTGTGCTGAACTCGACTTAGCTGAACAGCGCGCAGCCTTCTTCTTCCGCCTTGCGCAGTGCATCGGCAACGCGCTTGGTGGCAGCCGCCGCTTCCGAGAGCGCGCTCATCATGCGCTGCATGGCAGGGTTGACGAGGTCGTTCATCTCCTTGTAGAAGCTGTCCGCACCTTTGCCGATCCAGCCACCGCCCTGTAGTTGATCCACGCAGCTTTTGACGGTCTGCAGCAGCTGCTTGGTCTGATCGGACTCCTTGCTGAAGTTGGCGGCAATCTGATCGAGTGAATCGTAGTCCGCCTGAATCCTTGGAGCGCCCATTGCTTACCCTCCACTTACCTTGACTTGAACCTTTGCTTTTCATCCGCTGCGGCACGTTGTGTTGATTCTTGCGTGCTCCAGCGTCTGACACTGCCTAGTTTATGGGCGGTAGCCACACTGAGTCAACAAAGTCGAAGCAGCCGCCCGCTCAAGCGCCGCAATTTTTACAGGTTTTTTATAAGCTCTTGATCGATCTTTTTGATTGTTGTTCAAAAAGGCGCTTCAGGCGCTATAATTCGCCCAAAGGAAGTCATCATAAAAGGTTGAAGCGCATGTCTGAGCCTGTGCCACCTGTCAAACTAACAGCGCTTGCCGCTTGTGCCGGCTGCGCTGCTAAGCTCTCCCCGCGCGAGCTGGCGCACGTGCTGCAGCCGCTGGCTGCCAGCTTCCCTGCCGCCCAATTCCCTGACATGCTGGTCGGGCTTGAGGCGCCCGACGACGCCGCCGTCTACCAGCTCAACGCGGAGCAAGCCATCATCGCCACGGTCGACTTCTTCCCGCCCGTCGTGGACGATCCCTTCGCCTTCGGCGCCATCGCCGCCGCCAACGCCATGAGCGACGTCTACGCCATGGGCGGCGAGGTGCTCTTCGGCATCAATCTGGTCGCCTTCCCAGAGAACTTGGACACTGCTATCCTCTCCGAGATTTTGCGCGGCGGCGCGCACAGCCTGCGCGAGGGCGGCGCTGCCATCGTCGGCGGGCACAGCATCAAGGATGACGAGCCCAAGTACGGCGTCGCTGTGACGGGCATCGTGCATCCGCAGCGCGTGCTGACCAAAGGCGGCGCGCAGGCGGGCGATGTGCTGATCTTGACCAAGCCGCTCGGCACGGGCGTGATCACCACGGCGCTCAAGCGCGGCGTGGCAGACCCCGCCGATGTGGATGCCGCCATGCAGAGCATGATGCGCTTGAATCGGGCGGCGGCGCAAGCGGCACAAGCAGTTGGCGTCCACGCCATGACCGACGTGACCGGCTACAGTCTGCTGGGGCACGCCCGCGAGATGGCGACCTTGAGCCAAGTCGATATCGTCATCAGCTATAGCGCGCTACCTTGGCTGCAAGGCGCGCAGCGCTACGCTGAACTGGACTGCTTCCCCGGCGGCGCTAACGCCAACCGCGCCTACTACGAGCCGCACGTCACTTTCCCCGATGACCTCTCACCGACTGAGCGCATGTTGCTCTTCGATCCACAGACCAGCGGCGGCTTGCTGATCGCGGTCATGGCGAGCCGCGCGCCCGCCCTGCTGGACGAATTGGCAGCGCGCGGGGCGCAGGGCTGGTCGATTGGGCATGTGGTAGCGGGCAGCGGCACGCTGCGCATCGAGCACTGAGAGATGCGCGAGCGTTTACAGAAGCTGCTCTCTAAGGCGGGCATCGCCTCGCGGCGCGAGGCAGAGCTGCTCATCCAGCAAGGGCGCGTCACGGTCAACGGCAAGCGCGCCGTGCTGGGCGACCGCGCCGATCTGAACGTCGACGACGTGCGCGTTGACGGCGAGCGGCTCAAAATCAGCGCGCCGCGCCTGTACATCATGCTCAACAAGCCCATGGGCGTGGTGACCGCCGTCACGCCGCAACATCAAGAGACCCGCCAGACCGTGCGCGATCTGATCCCGTTAGAGGGTCACTTGTACCCAGCCGGCAGGCTGGACGCCGATAGCGAAGGCTTGGTGCTGATGACCAACGACGGCGATCTAGCCGAGCGCCTGACCCATCCGCGCTATCAGAAGGCGAAGGTCTACGAAGTGACCGTGTTGGGGCGCATCCCGGATGAGGCGCTGGAGATTTGGTCGCGCGGGGTGATGCTGGACGACGGCATGACCCTGCCCGTCCAGATCAAGGTGCTCAGCCGCGACTCGCACACCAGCAAGCTGCAAATCACCATGACCGAAGGGCGCAAACGCCAAATTCGGCGGGTGGCGAACACGCTCGGCTATCCGGTGCAGCGCCTCGTACGGACGCACTTCGCCACGCTCAGCTTGGGCGATCTACGCCCCGGCGAGTGGCGACACCTGACCGAATCGGAGGTCGCGGCGCTCAAGGCGCTCGCCTACAGCCTGCAGATGAAGCCGCGTCGGTTTGTGCTGCGCCCCGCCCGCCAAAATAGCCCAAAGCGACGGGCGGAAAGTCCCGCGCGCCCTTCAGTTCAGGGCGCGCCGCGACGCAAATCCGCCGAGCGCTCGGCTGAGCAAACTGAACAGCGCAAAGCGCGCCCCGCCAAGCCCAACTCATCCCGTCGGCGCGAGGAGACTCGCCGCCCGCCCGCTGAACGCCCCTCCGAAGGCGCTGAACGCCCCAAGACGCGCTCGCCCAAGCCTAAACTCAGACGTCCGCCGCAGCGCGGCAAGCCCAGCGGGGCGAAGCGTCCGCCGCGCCGCCCCTGAGCGCCACGCCTCGCCTTGCGCGCCGTTGACTCAGTTGCGGTACAATGTGAGTCAACGTTGGCGAGCGAGGCGAGGTGAATGCGGAGCAAGCGATGGCATCGGCGCTTGGGCGCGTTGTGGCTGGCGCTCAGCCTCCTGCTGGGCGGCTACGCGCCCACCGCCGCTCAGGAAGAGACCACCCACATTGGCTATGGCATCCACTTCGGACCGAACACGGACGTCTCGACCGATTGGGTGATGCGGCTCGGCGTGGACTGGGTGAAGGTCTACACGATTGAATCCGCCTACGCTTTTCGCGGCAAGCGCGTCCTCTATCGCTTCGATATGGGCTATCCGGATAACTGGGAGGCGTTCCGTCAGGGCATTGCGGCTAAGGCGCGCGCCATCGCCGCCGCGCCCATCGAGGCGGTCGAGATTCACAACGAACCGAATCTGAGCCACGAATGGGGCGGCAGACCGCCTAACGCATGGCAGTACGCTCAAGTGTTGCGCGTCGCCTACACCACCATCAAGCGCATCAAGCCGAGCCTGATCGTGGTCTCCGGAGGTTTGGCGCCCACCATCACCACGCCCGACCGCATGGCAGTCGACGACCTTGAATACGCCCGCGAGCTGTTCGAGAACGGCGCCGGCGCTTACTTCGACGCCTTCGGCTATCACCCTTACGGTTATAACTTGCCGCCTGAGGCAGACCCCTTCGGCGCGCAGCCGCTGGTCTTTCGGCGCACCGAGCGCATCCGCGCCCTGATGGAAGAATACGGCATCTACAAGCAAATCTGGCTGACCGAGTTCGGCTGGATGCGCGATCCGCGCGAAGATGGCTTCCAGTGCAGCAACTACGACCCCGCCTTCACCGGCTTCGCTTGGATGGCGGTCAGCGGCAAGCAGCAAGCAGACTACCTCGTGCGCGCCTTCGAGTTCGCTCATCAAAACTGGCCGTGGGCGGGCCCGATGTTCGTCTGGAACATGAACTGGCAGCAGATGGACTGGCTGGAGCCGTGCAATCACATGCGCTGGTTCAGCTTGCTGCGCCATAACGGCGAGCCGACCCTCGCTTACTACGCGCTGCAGCGGATGCGCCGCTATCCCAGCCGCTACGTGCCGCGCCTATGGCTTGAGAGCGACTCGCTGAGCGCTGATATCTCGCTCTTTTGCCCGCAGCGCCTCAAACTTGGCACGTTCACCGTCCACAACATCGGCTATCCTAGCGCGCTAGAGCTGACCGTGCTGCCCGTCAACAACGGACAGCTCTTCGTAGAGGTCGATCCGCCGCGCCCCAGACTCGGACAGCCCGTCACGGTCTACGTCAACGCCCTTGACTTGAAACTGCCCGGACAGTATCCTGTCTACATCAATGTGCGGACTGTGATTGACGGGCGCGCCGTCTCGCAGAGCGTGCAGGGCTATGTGACGGCTTGGCATCGTGAAGGAAGTTGTTGACCTATGACGGTTTACATCTGCTATTGCTACGCAGATACCCACCTGGCGAGCAAGTTGGCGCTCGATCTGATGCGGCGCGGCTTGAACGTCTGGATCGATCAGTCCGCTGAAGGCACCAGCCCAGAGACGCGCCGCCTCGATCAGATACAAGGCATCGTCGAGTCCGATCACTTCGTGCTAGTCCTCTCGGCAACTACCACGACCAGCGCCGAGACCTTCGATCAGGTGCGCGTTGCCGTTGAGCGCAAACGCCCGATCATCGTGGCGCGTCGCCAACAAGTGCATCTGCTGCGCGATCAAGAGCCGCTCTTGGCGGGCGCGCCCGTGCTGGACTTCAGCCGCGCCAACTACGAGCAAGCCCTGCGCGAGCTGATCGCCCTCGTGGGCGGCAATCCCGACGTCGCGCCCGACGAACGCCTCGTAGACCCCGACGAAGCCAAGCAGTGGCTGCCCGGCGAGTGGCGCGTCGCGTTCCACAATACCCGCAACGGCATGTCCGGCGAGGGGCAGTTCCTCTTCGAGCCGAGCGGCAAAGCTATCGGCTTGGTGGTGACCGAAGAAGACGGTCTGCCGATGGAGTTGCGCATTCTGGGGCAGTGGTGGCTGATGGATAATCGGCTCTCGGTTCAGGGCGAATCGAAGATGTTCGTGCCAGTCGAGGACGCCGATCTGCCCGAACGCTTCGTCTACTCGCTGACCTTGCGCGTGCACGATCTGACCCGCGACGAGATCAAGGCATCTTCGGCGGCGGGCGATCAGGTCATTTTGAGCCGCCTGACGCACTACAGCGGCTGATCGGACGCGGCGGCTGGCGGGGCTTGTGGAGGCGGTTGGGCATTTGCGCCCGCTTAGGCGAAAATCCGCTCAGAAGGTTATCTGAACGATGAGTGAGATGGACGCACCAACTGATCCCAAGTCGTCTGAGCAGGGCGTCGAAGCCTCCCTTGAGATTGATCGCGCTTTTACCTATCGCGTCATCATTGCCAGCCTGATCGTCGGCGTGATCTTGGCGGGCGTCGCCGCCCTGATCCTCTTCAGCCTCACCCGTCCCCTCACGGCGGATGAGCAGGGCAACGTCAACTGGTCAATTGGCGGCATCCTGTTCCCCGTGGCGGCGGTTTGCGTAGGGACTATCCTATTTTGGGCGGTTTTCGGCTTGCCGTTGCGCGTGGCGCGGCGGCGCGGCGTGATCCTCGACCCGGAAATCTACCCGTGGCTGGGCGCGGTGCTGCTGGGCGCGCTGTTCTTCGGCGCTTTTGTGCTCGCCATGCTCTTGGGTATCATCTAGGGCGTGCCGCGCCCGCTCAGAAAGGCTATCCCTATGCGCGCCACCCCTGAAGGCACGCGCCGCTTCGCTCAGCGCCAACCGATTGCCCGCCACAGCAACTACCGCCAAGCGACGGATAATTTATGGCTCGCCACGCTCGGACATGGCACCTATCTGGGCGAGGCGGATGACGCTACCGACGCCGCCTATCGCGCTGCTTTCTCCGAGTCTTTGGCGCGCGGCTGCAACGTCTTCGATTGCGCCATCAACTACCGCCATCAGCGTAGCGAGCGCGCGCTGGGCGCGTGGCTGCGCGAGATGTTCGCCTCAGGCGCCCTCGCCCGCGATGAAGTCGTCATCGCCAGCAAGGGCGGCTTCGTGCCGTACGACGGCGCCCCGCCCGACGACCCGCGCGTCTACGCCTATGAGCAGTTCATCAAGACGGGCTACGCCAAAGCTCACGAGTTCGCCGCGCGCTATCAGCACTGCATGGCGCCCGCCTACCTAGAGCTGATGATCGCGCTCAGCCTTGAGAATCTCGGCTTGGATTGCCTCGATATCTACTACCTGCACAACCCTGAGACGCAATCCATCGCCCTGAGCACCCCGACCTTCCGCGCCCGCCTGCTGGATGCCTTCGAGACGCTCGAACTGGCGGTGCAACGCGGTCAGATCGCTAGCTACGGGCTCGCCACCTGGACGGCTTTCCGCGCCCTGCCCGACGCGCCCGATTACCTCTCCCTGACCGAGATGGTCAGCCTCGCCACGGAGGTCAGCGGGCAGAGCCACAATTTGCGCTACATCCAGCTGCCCTACAACTTGTTCATGACCGAGGCATACGCCTTCGAGAACCAGCAGCTGGGCGAAGCCTTCCTCAACACTATCGAGGTGGCGAATGAACTCGGCTTGACGGTCATGATCAGCGCCCCGCTGATGCAAGGGCGACTCGCCGTGATGGAATCGCCCAAAGTGGCAGCCGCCCTGCCCGATCTGCACAGCCAAGCGCAACGTGCCTTGCAATTCGTGCGCAGCACGCCCGGCGTCTGCACAGCGCTGGTCGGCATGAAGCAGGTTGCCCACGTCGCCGAGAATCTCGCCCTCGCCGACCTGCCGCCCGCCGATGGCGATGTCATCCGCGCCCTCTACAACAAGGTCTGAGCGCCGCGCGATTCACAACGGGGTGAGCGATGCCCGAATTGCCCGAAGTCGAGACCGCCGTGCGCGCCCTGCGAGCGCCGCTGATCGGGCGCACCATCCTCAGCGCGCACTTCCCAGAGCCGCCGCGCCGCATGACCAACTTGCCGCCCGAACTCTTCGCCGAGCGCATCAGCGGTGAGCCAATTCGCGCCTTGACTCGGCGCGCCAAGTACCTGATCTTCCAGCTGGGCGGGCAGAGCCTGATCGTCCACCTGAAGATGAGCGGGCATCTGTACGTCGTGCCGCGCGAGCGCGCCGATCCGATGGATCGCTGGCTGCGCGTGCGCTTCCCACTCGACGACGGCACAGAATTGCGCTTCTCCGACGCGCGACGCTTCGGGCGAGTCTACCTCGCCGCGCGCCCGGAGGAGGTCTTGCCGCCGCTTGGACCGGAGCCGCTGGATGATTCCTTCACGCCCGACCAGTTCCTCGCGCGGCTGCGGAAGCGCAAGGGCGTTTTGAAGGCGCTGCTGCTCGATCAAGCCTTCATCGCGGGCGTCGGCAACATTTACGCCGATGAGGCGCTGCACATCGCCGCGTTACATCCCCTGCGCCGCGCCGAGAGCCTCAGCGACGCCGAAGCCGAACGACTCTATCACGCCATACGCCAAGCCCTCAGCGAAGGACTCGCCCGCATGGGCGCCAGCATCGGTTGGTATCGGCAGCCCAACGGCGAGCGCGGCGAGGCGCAGCACTACCTGCGCGCCTATCGCGGGCGCGGCGATAGGCGCCCCTGTCCCCTCTGCGGGACGCCCATCTGCACCATTCGAGTCGGGCAGCGCGGCACGCACTTCTGCCCGACCTGTCAGCCGCCGCCGTAGGCGCTCAGCAGGCGCTCAATGTGCGCCTTGACCGCTGCCCACTCGCTATCGAGGAAGCTGTAGTAGACCGAATCGCGCCGCCTGCCATCGGGCAGGATGTAATAGCTGCGCCAGATGCCCTCCCGCACCCCGCCGAGCCGCTCGATAGCCCGTTGCGAGCGCACATTCAGCGCGTCGGTCTGCAGTTGCACGCGCACGCACGCCCAGACCTCAAAAGCGTGCCGCAACATCAGATATTTCGCCTCCGTGTTGAGGGCGGTGCGCTGCCAGCGCGGAGTCAGCCACGTCCAGCCGATCTCGACGCGCCGATGCTCAGGCGCGATCTGATCGAAGCGCGTGCTGCCGACGATCTCGCGCGTGGCGCGACTGACCGTCACGAAAGGTAACTGATTGCCTCGCGCTTGCTGCTCCAAGGCATGGGCGATGTACTGATCGACATCGGCGCGGCTGCTGATGCGCGAGAGCGTCCACTGCCAGATCGACTGGTCTTGCGCCGCCCGCCAGAGCGACTCGGCGTGATCGGGCTGCATCGGCAGCAACTGGACGTGCGCGCCCGTCAAGGTGATCGGCTCAACGACGATCATAGCTCATCGCGCAGCAAGTCGTCCCACGTCTGCCGACGGCGCGCCAGGCGCCACGAATCGCCCTCCAGAACCACTTCGGGCGGCAGCGGGCGCGCGTTGTAGGTCGATCCCATCACAGCGGCGTACGCCCCCGCGTGCAGCACGGCTAGGAGGTCGCCCTCAGCCAGCGGCGGCAAGTGAATATGCGTCCGCAGCACGTCGGCGCTCTCGCAAATCGGTCCGACCACGTGGGCGAGGCTCGGCGGGGCGGATGATTGGCGCACGGGCAGCACGCCGTGAATCGCCTCGTAGAGCGCCGGACGGATCAGCTCGGTCATGCCGCCATCGACGATGTAGAACGTCCCGCTGTTGGTCGGCTTGACGTACTGCACCGCCACCAGCAGGATGCCGTTCTCCGCCGCGATGTAGCGCCCCGGCTCTAGGATCAGGCGGATGTCGCGCCCCGCCAACAGCGGGCAGATCGCCGCCGCAAACGCCTCGATGCTCGGCATCGGCTCGCCGTCGTAGCTGACGGGGAAGCCGCCGCCCAGATCGAGCGTCCGCAGGAAAGGGAAGCGATCTATCAGGGCGAGCGCCGCCTGCAGCGCCTCAACCGTGCGCTCGACGCTGTGCAGCTGGCTGCCGATGTGTACGTGCAGCCCCTCAAGGCGGTAGGGCGCGCGCTCAGGCGCGTAGGCGCTCAAAAGGTGCGCCGCCTCATCCAGCGGGATGCCGAACTTCGCCGCCGCGTGACCCGTAGCGATGTGCGGATGCGTATCGGCGCGCACATCCGGATTCAGGCGCAGCGCCACGCGCGGACGGACGTCGAGCGCCTCTGCCAGCTCGGCGAGGCACGCCAACTCGCCGCCGCTCTCCACGTTGATCCACGCCACGCCGAGCCGCAAGGCGTAGTCCAGCTCGTGACGGGTCTTGCCAACTCCGGCGAAGACGATTCGCTCAGGCGCGACGCCCGCCCGCACCGCGCGGAAAATCTCGCCGCCGCTCACCGCATCGAAGTGCGCGCCCGCTGCGCTCAGCGCCCTGATCACAGCGAGATTGGCGTTCGCCTTCAGGCTGTAGTGGATTTCAGCTTGTGGAAAGGCGCGCTGCAGCCTGCGCAGATTGGCGCACATGCCGTCTAGGTCGTAAAGGTAGCAGGGCGTGCCAACTTGCGCCGCGATCTGCGCTAGGTTATGCGTGCGCCAGTGCAAAATGCCGTCACGATAGTCTAGCACGCTAGCGCCCGTCCACTTTCGCCAAGAAATCGAAGACCGCGTTGTAGAACGCCTCCGGGACTTGTTGGTGAATAGCGTGACCGACCTCCGGGAAGGTGCGGAATTGCCGCAGGACGCCGCGCCGCTCAGCGGCTTTCTCCACGAAGCGCCGCCCCGCCGCGACGGGATTCAAGCCGTCGCGCTCGCCCAACATCAGCAGGAGCGGCGCTGCGATCTGATCGGCGCGGCTGAGCGAGAGGTCGCCGCCCGCCGCCACCATCGCGCAGAACGCCTCCACCCACGCCTCAACCCAACTGATCACGTCCTGATCGGGATGCTTGGCGATGATCTCAGGCGTCACCCACGTGGTGGGGAAGCTGAAGCGCCGCGCGTGGTCGCACAGGGACTGATCGAAGGCGCCAATGGCGCCCCACGCCGTCACTGAGCGGCACAAGTGCGCGTATTCGATGCCCAGCAGCAGGGCGATCTCGCCGCCATCGCTGAAGCCGAAGACGTGCGCCTCGCGCCTGCCCAGCAGCGCGAGGAGCGCCGCCAAGAATTCGCCCATCACGGCGGCATCGCGCCGATAGAAGTCGTTCGGATAGGTGCGCTTGGGCGGCACGCTGCGCCCATAGCCCGCCACGTCGGGCAGGATGACGCCGTAGCCCGCCGCCGCCAAGCGCTCCGCCAGCGCGAGGTGATCGCGCCCGACCTCCATCCAGCCGTGCAAGATCAGGGCGGGAGTGCCCTCGCCGATCAGCTCGTAGTGAATCGTCTGCCCGTTGACATCGATGACTGGCATATTCGCTCGTCCCTTCAGTGCAAAAAGTCAGCTCGCCGTGCGCCGAGTCCGCTGGCGGCGCAGGACTTCGGTCTTCAATTGTCCGCAGCCGGCTTGAATATCGATGCCGCGCCGCACGCGCACCGTGCTGCTGATCCCGTGGCGCGCCAAGACTGCTTGGAACGCCTCGACGCGGACGGGATCGGAGGGCGCGCCGCCGTAGCCGCCCGTCGGATTGAGCGGGATCAGGTTGACGTGGCAGAGCAAGCCGCGCAACAGCGCGCCGAGTCGCTCCGCCTGCTCGACGGTGTCGTTCTCGCCACGGATGAGCGCCCACTCAAAGGTGACGCGCCGCCCCGTCTTCGCCACGTAGTAATGCGCCGCCTCCAGCACCTCGCGGATTGGGTAGCGGCGGTTGATCGGCAAGAGGGCGCTCCGTTCGGCATCAGTGGCGGCGTGCAGGCTGATCGCCAAGCCGACTTGCAAGCCCTCCTCGGCAAAGCGCTTGATCTCAGGCACCAAGCCGACCGTGCTGAGGGTGATGTGGCGCTGCCCGATGTTCAAGCCGTTCGGATCGTTGAGACGGCGGATGGCGCGCAAGGTGTTCTCGTAGTTGTGGAGCGGCTCGCCCATGCCCATCAGCACCACGTTGGAGAGGCGCTCGCCCTCGCCCTCCAGCAGGCGGGCGAAATGGATCGCCTGCTCCACGATCTCGCCCGCGCTCAAGTGACGGGCGAAGCCCATCTGCCCGGTCGCGCAGAAGACGCAACCCATGGCGCAGCCCGCCTGAGTCGAGATGCAGGCGGTGCGCCTGCCGTCTTCGTATTCCATCAGCACGCTCTCGATCAGCTGAGCGTCGGGCAGGCGGTAGAGTCGCTTGGTGGTGGCGCTCTCGGCGCTATGCTGCTCAGCGACTTGAACAAAGCCGCCGATGCGCGCTCGCGCGGCGAGGGTCTCGCGCAGCGGCTTGGGCAAGTTGGTCATCGCCTCAAACGTGGCGACCTTGTGCTTGTAGAGCCACTCGGCGAGCTGTTTGGCGCGGAAGGCGGGCTGATTCAACTCCGCCATCAGGGCGCTCAGCTCGGCGTCGCTCAGGTCGTAAAGATTGATCAGAGTCTCGGTCATAGAGGCGCTCGTCGGGCAAGGTAGCGGCTCAGGCGCGCGATCAGCGCCGCCGCAGCGGGCAAGAATAGGACGCCTAAGGGCGCGCCGCCGCACGGATTGCCACTGGAAGGCGCGGGGATCGGCGTGGGCGGTCGGAGGGCGCCGGGCGGCAGGGCGGTGAAGGTCGCCGTGACGAAAGGCGTCAAGGTCGGGAAGCGGGCTGGCGTGATGGTGGGCAGCGGCGTGGGCGAGGCGCGCGGCGGAGGCGGCGTGCGCGTCGGCGTGATGGTGGCGGTAGCGGTCGGCGTGGGCGTGCTATCGAGGTAGGGCGTCCAGCGGACGGCGCGCTGCGCCCGCTCGGAGCGCAGCCACGTCTGCCACTCGGCGTAGAAGGCGGCTGGCTCGGCGTTGAAGAAGCGACGGAAGGCCGACTCGAAGTCCTCAGCGGTCGCCAAGGCGCGCGCGAAGGCGAAAGGCGCCTGCGCACCGACCCGATCCGCCATGTAGAGCGTCAACAGGTAGCTCTGAGCCTGCCACAAGCGCAGGTCGGCGGCGCTGAGCGCCTCAGGCGAGCGCGCTAGCTCAGCTAGGCTCAGCAGCGGGCGGTTGGTGCGCAGGCGCTCAAGGGCGATGCCTAAGGCGGGGCTGTTCGGCGTGGTGTTGTAGAGTCGCGCCAAGCCCGCCTTGAACCATTCAGGGATCGGCGGAGCGCCCTCCCACAAGATGGCGTAGGCGCGGTTGACGATCAGCTCGGTCAGGCGATCTTGCAGCTCGTTGAGGGCGAGGCTCTGGCGGCGCAAGAGCGTGAAGCCGTAGCGCTGATAGATGGCGAGCGCGGCGCTCGGATCGCAGGGGCGGCGCGTGCCGCCAATCGTGCGCGACTCAACATAAGGCGGCGCTTCGGCGTCGCTGAGGTCGCGCAGGCAGAAAGTGACGTCGGGATCGTAGATCAGGATGCGCTGGCTAGGCGCGATGTTGGTCTGCTGCGCCACCAGATCGAAGACGCGCGAGGCGTTCTGGTGGAGCAGGTCTAGGAGCAGCGTGGCGTTGTGGCTGTAGAGCTGCAGCGCCGTCCCGACGCTCTGCCAGCGGTTGACAGGCTGCGGCGCGCTGCGGACAGTGTCCTGAAAGATGAATTCGCCCTCAGCGACGCTGATGCCTTCGGCGCTCTGCACCTGCCACTCAAAGCGCAGCGGCGTGAAAGGCATGGGCGCCTCCTCAGGCGTGAACTCCCAGACGTAGGTGAAGAGCGCCGTGGTTGGGTTGAGCGTGATGCCGTACTGGCGCGGCGGCATCAGCACAGGTGTGACGTTCAAGTCGCCATCGGGCTGATAGATGCGCAGATAGAGCGCGATCACATCCTCAAGCGGCAAGTTGGCGGTCACGCTGAAGCGCACGGCGGCAGGGAAGAGCATCTCGCTCTCAGCGCGAGTCAAGATCGGCACGCGGGTGCGATCAGGCGTGCGAGAGGGCGTCGGAGTTGGAGAGTCGTCGGGCTGCGCCACAGCGTAGTCGGCTGCGCTGAGCAGACAGAGCAAGATCAGAGCGGGCAAGATCAGGCGCCTCATGCGCCCGATCTTACCACGCTGCGCGCCATCTGCCTAGAGACGGTAGAGCGCGCCGTACTTCTGGCGCAGGTAGCTGAGATACGGCGCGGTATCGAGCTTGCCGAGCGCCCGCGCGATCAGCTCTGGCGCGGTGTATTTGCTGCCGTGCTGGTAGATGGTCTCGCGCAGCCAACCGTGCAGCTCGCCGAACTCGCCTTGCTTGATCGCATCGGCGATGGCGGGGCGCTCGGCGAGGGCTTTGGCGTAGAATTGTGCCGCTAGGACGTTGCCGAGCGTGTAGCCCTGAAACGCGCCGCCGATCAAGCCGCTGTACCAGTGGACGTCCTGCAAGACGCCGTCGCGGTCGTCGGGCGCGCGAACGCCCAAGTCGGCTTGATAGCGGGCGTGCCATGCCTCAGGCAGGTCGGCGATGCGCAGAGCGCCCTCCAGCAGCTCCAGTTCGAGGTCGAAGCGGATCATCACATGCAAGTTGTAGGTCACTTCGTCCGCCTCCGTGCGGATGAGCGAGCGCTCAACCTTATTGACGGCGCGGTAGAACTGATCGAGCGAGATGTGCTCCAGCTGCTGCGGGAACAGGCTGCGCAAGAGCGGATAGAAATACTCCCAGAAGGGATAGCTGCGCCCGATCACGTTCTCCCACAGGCGCGATTGGCTCTCATGCACGCCAGCTGAGGTGCCGCTCGCCAGAGGCGTGCCTTCATAATCCGCCTTGATGCCCTGCTCATACATGGCGTGACCCGCCTCGTGCAGGGTGCTGAAGAGCGGATCGCTGAGGGTATTTTGCGGATAGCGCGTGGTGATGCGCACGTCGCCGCCGTTCAGCCGCACAGCGAAGGGATGGGCGGTCTGATCGAGCCGACCGCGCTCAAAATCGTAGCCGAAGCGCTTGATCACCTCAGTCGTGAAGCGCTCGATGATCTCAGGCGGATAGTGCTGGTGCAAGAAGGTATCGTCGGCGGGCGCTTGGTCTGCGATCGCCTGCGCCAACGGCACGAGCGCGGCGCGCAGCTCGGCGAAGAGCGCCTTGATATCAGCAGCCTTCATGCCGTAGTCGGAGTCGGCGATGAGCGGATCGGCGATGTGGTCATAGGGCGCGAAACACTCGGCGTAGCGGTAGCTCAGATCGAGGGTGCGCTCCAGATAGGGCTGCACGCGAGCGAAGTCGTTGGCGGGGCGCGCCGCCGTCCAGACGTGGTAGCTCTCGGAGGCGTTCTGCGAGATGGCGGCGACCAGCTCGGCGGGGACTTTGGTGGCGCGCTGATACTCCCGATGGGTGACGCGGATTAGGGCGGCATCGTCGGAGTCGGGCGGCAAACTTTCGGCGTAGGGCAGGAGGTCATCCAGCAGCTTGCCCAGCGCGGGGTCGGTGAAGCGGAGGTGGCTCTGTTGGGTGAGGTAGGCGAGCTGCTGCCCGCGCACGGGCGCGCCGCCGCGCGGCATGTAGGTGGCTTGATCCCAATACAGCGCGGCGCTGATGCCCCTCAGCAGGCTGACCTCAGCCAGCTGAGCGCGCAGGGCTTGAAGTTTAGCGGGATAATCGGTCATCACAGAAACACTTTCTTCTAAGCGGAACATGGGCGATTATAGCGCGCTACGAACGGTGAGCGACGCCCTACGCTCTCTGAACGCGCGTGACAGCTTCTGAAAAGCGTGCTAGACTGGGCTTATGCTTCAGCGCCAGTTGCGGAGATTTTCGCCATGAAAAAGCGTCTTTTGGCATTCCTCAGCCTCAGCGTAGCGCTTGTGTTCAGCTTGCACGCCCTCGCCGCTTTCGCCCAACAACCGCCGCCCGCCTTTGAAGATGCCCTCGCCGATCTCGGACGCCGATTGGGACGCACCATCACCCTCGCCGATTTCAACAACCCGACCTCGCGCTGGGAGTGGCGCGGCGTGGACTTCGCCGATAGCAGCCTTGAATGCCCGCGTCCGGGCGAAGCCGTCACGCCGACCAAAGTCATCGGCTACCAGTTCATCTTCATCCTGCGCGGCGTGCGCTACGAGTATCGGGTCGCCTTCAACGACCGCAGCACCTTGCGACTCTGCACCAACCCGAGCGGCGCCATCTTCGAGGTGACCTTGCCGCCGCGCGCCACCGCCAACACCCAGCCGCCCGATGTCATCAATGCCGCCCTCGCCGACCTCAGCCGCCGCCTTGACCTCAACCTGACCTTCGAGAGCTTCAACAATCCGCGTTCGCGTTGGTCGTGGCGCTACCGCGAGTACACCAACTCCCAACTGAACTGCCCGCGCGCTGGGCAAGCCGTCGACCGCATCGTCACGCCGGGCTGGCAGTTCATCTTCGTCTACGAGGGGCGCACCTTCGATTATCGCGTCCCGCTCAACGATCCGTCGGGCTTGTTCCTGTGCAGCGGCGGCTGATCACGGATAGATCGAGAGGCCCAGCAGCGCCGCGCCCAACACTATCAGCGGCGCGACGATCAGGGCGGGCAGCATATTGGCGACGCGCGGCTGCTTCAGCTCCAGCAAGACCAGCGCCAAGCCGATCAGGATCAAGCCGCCGCTGGCGGTCAGCTCGCGGATGAGCGGCGATTCCGCGCCCAGCGCCGCGCCCGCCGACTCGGCAAGGAGCATCCCGATCAACGTGAAGCCGCCCTGTACGGCGAAGATCGTCACGGCGCTGAAGGCGACGCCGATGCCCAGCGAGGCGGCAAAGGCGATTGAAGCGAAAAAATCCAGCGCGGACTTGATCGCCAGCAAGCGGATGTCGGCAGTATTGATGCCGTTTTGAATCGAGCCGAGCACCGCTAACGGTCCGACGCCGAAAACTAGACTCGCCGTCACGAAACCGCTGATGAAGCGCAAGCGCGCCGCGTTCGCCGCCTCAGAGTCGCCCCCTGCGTTGGCGAAGCGCGCCTGCAACCACGCGCCCAGCGCCTTGAGCTTACCGTCGATATCCAGCAGCTCGCCGATGATCGTCCCGATGGCGAGGCTGAGCATCGGCACGAGGATGTTGCCGCTCTGTGAGGCATTTTGCACGCCTAAAACCAGCGTCACCAAGCCCAGCCCTGTCACCACGCTCTGCTGAATGTTGGCGGAGAAGCGGCTGCCGATCAGAACACCTAGCGAGCTACCGACGAGGATTGTCGCCACATTGAGAAGTGTGCCTGTCATGCCTTACCTATTCGAATGCGGATGCCGATCACGCCTTTGATTGTAGCCCAAAGCGTCCCAGCGCACCTCGCCGAGCTGTGACGAGCCTTAACGGCTCGGTTGCGCGCGGGATAAATCGCGCCTTCACGCCCTGCGCGCAACTGCCCCGCCTTGAATTGACAAAGGGCGAAAGTATGCTAGAATGTGAAGTTACGATGACCCCAAATCAGCCGCTTGAACTTTCGTCCCGTGAGCGCCCGTCCTGTAATGACATGGTGAGGAGCGAGATCGTATGCAGCGACGCCTGAACACCAAGAATTATGCACGCACCCGTGATACGCAAGCGCTGCCTTCGCTGATTGAGGTGCAGCTGAATTCCTTCCGTTGGTTCTGCGAGGAAGGCTTGGGCGATCTCTTCGCCGAGATCAGCCCGATTGAGAATTTTAACGGCAGCCTGAAGCTGTACTTCCCCAGCGATTCGCCCGTTGCCCGCGATCTGGGCTTGAAATACTGGTTTGAGCCGCCCAAGAACAGCGAAGACGAGTGCCTTGAGCTGGACATGACCTACGCCGCGCCTCTGTACGTCCGCGTGGCGCTCATCAATCACGAAGCCGGCGGCGAGGTCATCCACAACGACATCTTCCTCGGCGACTTCCCGATGATGACCAGCAACGGCACCTTCATCATCAACGGCGTCGAGCGCGTGGTGGTCAGCCAGCTGATTCGCTCGCCGGGCGTCTATTTCGATGTTAGCAAGGAACATAGCACCGGGCGCGCCATGTCCAGCGCTAAGATCATCCCTGATCGCGGCGCCTGGATGGAGTTCGAAACGCGCAAAAGCGATCAGCTGATGATCAAATTCAACCGCAAGCGCACCGTGCCTGTGAGCGTGCTGCTGCGCGCCCTTGCGGCGGTCTCGGACGGCTACGACGATCTCTCGCCCATCCAGCACGGCACGGATGAAGAGCTGCTGGCAGTCTTCAGCGACGTCGACACCGATCCCGATCATCCCTACATCGCCGCCACCCTGCGCGCCGAGAGTCAGTGGGATTTGCGCGACCATCACACAGTGGCAGAAGCTGCCCTGCTGGAATTCTATAAGAAAATGCGCCCCGGCGACCCCGCCACGCTCGAGAACGCCCGCAGCTACCTGCAAAGCCAGCTCTTCGATCTGCGCCGCTACGATCTAGAGCGCGTCGGGCGCTATAAGCTCAATCAGCGCTTGGGCATCGATGGCACGATCCCGCGCAGCGTACGCACCATCACCAAGTTCGATCTGGTGCAGATCGTCCGCCGCATGATCCAGATCAACAACGGCACCAGCCAGCCCGACGATATCGATCACCTCGGCAATCGGCGCGTCAAGACCGTCGGCGAGCTGATCCAGAACAAGCTGCGCGTCGGCTTTCGGCGCACCGAGCGCGTCATCCGCGAGCGAATGCTCCATCGTGAGAGCGAGCGCGTCACGCCCGTCTCGCTGATCAACATCCGCCCGATTGTGGCTGCCGTGCGCGAGTTCTTCGGCAGCAGCCAGCTCAGCCAATTCATGGAGCAGACCAATCCGCTGGCGGAGCTGACCCATAAGCGCACCCTCTCGGCGCTCGGTCCGGGCGGCTTGCGCCGCGAGCGCGCCGGCTTCGATGTGCGCGACGTCCATCACAGCCACTACGGGCGCATCTGCCCGATTGAGACGCCCGAAGGACCCAACATCGGCTTGATCGGTCGCCTTGCCACTTACGCCCGCGTCAACGAGTTCGGCTTCATCGAGACGCTCTATCGGCGCGTGCTGAAGACGCTCAGCATCGACGATCCGCGCCTGAGCGGGCGCACCTTGCGCGAAGATATCACCGATGACGACGACAACGTGCTGTTCGAGGAAGGCAGCATCATCACTCCTGAAGTGATCGAGCGCCTGCGCGCCCTGAACATCGCTGAAGTGCCCGTCCGCCCCTTCGTGACCGACGAGACGCTCTACCTCTCCGCCGATGAGGAAGACCGCTACACCATCGCGCAGGCGAACGCCAAACTAGATGAGCTGGGGCAGTTCGTCAGCGATCGCGTCTCGTGTCGGCTGCACCAGAAATTCCTAGACGCCGCGCCGACCCGCATCGATTTCATGGACGTCGCTCCGCGCCAGATCGTCGGCATCTCCGCCGCGCTGATCCCCTTCCTCGAACATGACGACGCTGGGCGCGCCCTGATGGGATCGAACATGCAGCGCCAAGCTGTGCCGCTGCTCAACCCCGACGTGCCAATCGTCAGCACGGGCATGGAAGATCAGGCGGCTTACGACTCCGGGCAGGTGCTGCTATGCCAGAAAGCTGGCGAAGTGATCAGCGTACAAGGCGACCGCGTCGTTGTGCGCGAAGAAGACGGCAAAGAGCGCGTCTACAAGCTGCGCAAATATACGCGCTCCAACCAATCCACCTGCATCGATCAGCGCCCAGTCGTCTACAAGGGGCAGCGCGTCAAGCCTAACGACGTGATCGCCGATAGCTCCTCCACCGTGAACGGCAACCTCGCGCTTGGGCATGACGTGATCTGCGCTTTCCTCTCGTGGGAGGGCGGCAACTACGAAGACGCCCTGCTGATCAGCGAGCGCCTGCTCCACGAGGATCGCTTCACCTCGATTCACATCGAAAAGCACGAGGTCGAAGCCCGCGAGACCAAACTCGGACCTGAAGAGATCACGCACGACATCCCCAACGTGGGCGATGAGATGCTCAAAGACCTGGACGAGCACGGCATCGTGCGCATCGGCGCCGAAGTCGGGCCGAACGACATCCTCGTCGGCAAGATCACGCCGAAGGGCGAGAAAGAACTCAGCCCGGAGGAGAAGTTGCTGCGCGCCATCTTTGGCGAGAAAGCCCGCGAAGTCAAGGATACCTCGCTGCGGCTGCCGCACGGCGAGCGCGGCAAAGTGGTGGACGTGCGCATCTTCAACCGCGAGGAACACCGCGATCTGCCCGCCGGCGTGGAGCAGATGGTGCGCGTGAGCGTGGCGCAGCGCCGCAAACTGACCCAAGGCGATAAAATGGCGGGGCGGCACGGCAACAAGGGCGTCATCTCGAAGGTCGTGCCGGTGGAAGACATGCCCTATCTAGAGGACGGCACGCCTGTGGACATCATCTTGAATCCGTTGGGCGTGCCGGGACGCATGAACATCGGGCAAATCCTTGAGACGCACCTCGGTTGGGCGGCGGATCGGCTGGGCTTCCGCGCCATCACGCCCGTCTTCGATGGCGCCGAGGAATCCGAGATCGAGGCGGAGCTGGGGCGCGCGTGGCTGATCGACCACGCATGGAAGGTCATCACGGAGCGCGCTTGGGAGTGGATCAAGCCGCTCGGCTACGACGCCGAGGCGCTGGCTGACGACGACGAGGTGCGCCGCTTGTACATCGATCAATGGCTGGGCGATCTGCCTGAGTACGACCGCGAACTGCTCGCCCTAGAGCCTGTCTACGCGCGGCGCGCCGTGCTGCGCGAGTGGCTGCGCGAACAGGGCTACGATCCCGACGATCTGCTGCTCTTCGAGACCGAGGGCGTCAGCCTTGAGGAGCGCGATCGGCGCGATGCCAACGCCCTCGAAGCGACGCTCCGTCTGTGGTCGCAGGTCGTCAGCGGCGAGCCGACGCCCGAAGCCCTCAAAGGCGAGGCGCTGCGTGAGTATGCCCATCGCATCTCCATCCGCACCGGCGAGCCCGTGCCGATCTACGGCAAGCAGAAGCTCTACGACGGCAAGACCGGCTTGCCCTTCGACCGCGCCGTGACCGTCGGCGTGATTCACATGCTCAAGTTGGCGCACCTGGTCGAGGATAAAGTCCACGCCCGCTCGACTGGTCCGTACAGCTTGGTCACCCAGCAGCCGCTGGGCGGCAAGGCGCAGTTCGGCGGGCAGCGCTTCGGCGAGATGGAAGTCTGGGCGCTGGAGGCGTACGGCGCTGCCCATACCCTCCAAGAGATGCTGACTGTGAAGTCCGACGATGTGCAAGGGCGCGTCAAGACCTACGAAGCCATCGTCAAGGGCGAGGAGATCGAAGAGCCGGGCATCCCTGCCAGCTTCCGCGTGCTGGTCAAGGAGCTGCAGAGCCTCGGCTTGAAGGTCGAGGCGATCACTGATAGCGGCGAGGTCATTCACTTCGGGCGGGAAGAGGATAAATCCCGCCAACAGCAGGCGAAAGTGGCGACCGGCTTGCTGGGCATCTCCGGCTTCAACCAGAGCTGAGCGAGCAAAAACGGGGCGCTCAACTGAGCGCCCCGTTGCGTTGAGCCGCCTCATTCCGCCTCAGATGGGTTGCCGAAAGCGGGCAGGCGCACGTAAAAGGTCGAGCCGACGCCCACTTCGCTCTCCAGCCAGACCTCGCCGCCGTGCATTCGCACGTACTCCTTCACGATAGGCAAGCCCAAGCCCGCCCCAGAGGATTCGATCACCAAGCGCTCCTCCTCGTCTCGATAGAAGCGATTCCAGACGTTGGCTTGCTTTTCGGGCGGGATGCCCACGCCAGTATCCTGCACGCTGATGACGACTGAGTTGCCTTCAGCGCGGGCGGCGATGATAATTTTGCCGCCGGCGCGCGTGTAGTTGAAGGCGTTGTTAGCGAGGTGCGTCATGATCTGCGTCAATTTATCGAAGTCGGCGTGGATGAGCGGCAGGTCGGGCGGCACGTCCGTCTCAAGGGTCAGCGCCTTGCGCTCGTTACGGATGCGGTCGTTGAGATGGCGCTCGGTCATCTGCAGCACCTCTTCAAAGTTGACGGCTTGCAAACTCAGCTTGACCACGCCGCGGTCGATGCGCGAGATGTCCAAGAGTTCGTTGACGAGGATCGAGAGCTTATCGGCGTTGGTCTTGATGGTGCTGAGGTAGCGCGCTTGCGCCTCGTTGAGCGGACCCGCCGCGCCCAGCAGCATCAGATCGGCGTAACCCTTGATCGAGGTCATCGGCGTGCGCAGCTCATGGCTGACCGTCGCCACGAACTCGGTCTTCATGCGGTCGACCTCGATCTCGCGCGTGATATCGCGGAAGACCGAGACTGTGCCGAGAAACTGATCGCCCATATTCACCGGCGAGAGCGTCACATTGACGACCTTGCCGCTCTCTAGGGTGATCTCGGCGCGCAGTTCATCGCCCGGCTGGTGCGAGGTCGGGTCTTCCGTCCACTGCTGGACGGCGTCCAGCCAGCTCTGACCGCCCACCGCCGTGTACAAGCCTGAGAGCGCGCTGATATGGCTGCCGATGACTTGCTGGCGCGGCAAGCCCAGAATGCGCTCGGCGGCGCTGTTGAACTGCGTGATATCGCCATCTTGGTTGGCGACCATCACGCCGTCGGCAATCGACTCGACGATGGCGAGATTCTTGGTGCTATCGACCTGCTCGCGGCGCACCATCGCGCCCAAACGATCCGCCTGCTCGCGGATCAGCGCGTACAGATCGGCGTTGTTGAGCGCGTTGGCGATCTGCGTCGCCGCCGCCAGCACCAAAGGCAACTGCTCCTCCGAGAAGTGATTGGGCGTGCGGCTGAAGAGCATCACCACGCCTTGAATTTCCTCGCCAGCTTCCAGCAGGGCGACAATGGCGGCGCGTGGCTCGCTATCGGCGGGGCTCAAGCGCAGCCAGCGGTAGTCCTCTTGCACATCGCCCACCACGACGGCTTGCTGGGCTTGAATGACCCAGCCCGCCAAGCCTTCGTATTGCGTGTAGGCGGCTGGCTCGCCCTCGCGGTAGGGCATGTTCACTTGCGCGCGCACCACCAGCGTATCCGAGAGGTTATCGATGCTCAGGATGGCGCCCATATCGGCATCCACCGCGCCCACGAGCTTGGCTAGGGCGCGGTTGAGCGTCATCTCAACGTTCAAGCTGGAGCTCAAGTCGGCGGTCAGGCTGTAGAGGAAGTTCAGGGTGTCGCGCTCGCGCTGCAGCTCACGCGTGCGCTCTTGGACGGCGCGCTCTTGTTGGGCGGCGAAGCGCCGCGCCTGATCGAAGAGGCGGGCGTTCTGCAGCGCCGCCGCGAATTGCGAGCCGATGGTCTCCAGCACGCGCTGATCGTTCAGGCTGAAGGCTTGAGCATTTTGCCAATCAGCGACGATCAGCGCGCCCAGCACCTGATCCGAGGAGATGAGCGGCACGCCGATGAACGCGCGCGCCTGGGCGAAGCCGAGCGAGCTGCTGAGGTTGCCCAAGACCTGTGCTACCTCATCGCCGATCAGGCGCTGGACTTCGCGGCTGGTCATCACGAAGGCGACTTCATCGTCGGCGGGCGGCTGCGGGGGCAAGTCTAGCGGGTCGCCCTCGCGCAGGGCGACGGGATAGGTGACGTGCTGATTATCCGAGCTGATGACCGCCAAGAGGAAAGCCTCCGCCTTGATCAGCTCTGGGAAGCGCTGGCGAGCGATCTCATAGACCTCTGCTTCCTCGATGGTGGCGGCTAGGGCTGTGGAGAGCTGGCTCAGGTTGAAGAGCTCTTGCAGTTTGGCGGCTGTCTCGGTCTGCAGGCTGGCATTTTCAATGGCGACCGCCGCCTGAGCCGCCAGCGTGCGCGCCAAGCGCACCTCGGGGCTGCTGAAAGTGCGCAGCGGGTCGTGAATCTCCAGCGTGATCAGCCCGATTGCCTGCTCGCGCACGATCATCGGCAAGGCGATCAGGTAAGCCGCGCCGCGCTGCTGCAGGAGGGCTTGTTCCGCCGCCGAGAGGTGGCTATCCGAAGCGCGCAGCAGAATCGTCTGACGGGTCTGGAGCGCCCGCTCAAGGGTTGGGTAGTCGGCGAGGTTGTAGCCCGTGTTGGGCGGGTCGACGGGCAGCGTCGGGATCGCCAACTGCTCATGATTGAGGGTCAAGGTGCGGCTATCAGCGTTCCACGTGCTGATTCGACAGCCATCCGCCTGCAGCGCCACGATCATTTGCATGGCGATGTTGCGCAGCACCTGCTCAAGGTCAAGCGTGGCGGAGATGGATTGGGTCGCCTCGAAGAGCGTCTCCAGCTCGCGGGTACGGGCGAGGGATTGCTCTAGCAGGTTGGCGTTTTGAATGGCGATTGCCGCTTGCGAGGCAATGGTCTGCGCCACCTCGAGCTGGTCGGGGCGGAAGGCGATAGTCTGGCTGATGGCGCTGAAGACCATCGCGCCGATGCACTGACCGCCTAGCGCCAACGGCACAACCATCTGCGAGAGGATGGTCTGGTTGGCTAGGCTGAGCGGTGCGATGGGCGTGCGCGAGTCGCGGGTGGCATCGGCGATGGCAAGCGGCAAGAGCGTGCGGCGCACATCCGCCAAGAGCGGGTGATCCTCGAGGGCGAGCCGACTGGCTGGGTCGGGCGGCTGAGCGCTGCGCGGCGACTCGATGATCGGTCGGGCGACTTGCTCATTGAGGTCGAACAGGTAAGCGACGGCGTGATCGGTGCCGAGCATCGCCTGCAGTTCGCCCAGCGTGACCTCGAAGATATCTTCTAGGTCGAGCGTTTGGGTCAGGGCGTTGGAGACGCGGTAGAGCAGAGCGAGGCGCTTGGCTTGCTGATCCAGCTCTTGGGCGCGGGCGGCGGCTTCGCGGTAGAGCAGCTCGGTCTCGCCGACGATTTGGCGCTGCTGCTGGAAGAGCTGGGCGTTCTCAAGGGCGACCGCCACTTGGTTGGCGTAGGTCAGGGCGAGCTGCTCCATCGTCGGCGTGTAAAAGCCGACCTCGTACTTCTCCAGCACCAGCAAGCCCATCAGGCTGCCGCGCGAGACCAGCGAGACGCCCAACCACGAGCGCGTCGGCTGCTCTAGGCTGAGCGGGAAGCGCGGGTCTTCACGGATGTCGGGGATGTTCAGCACTTGCCCGCGCGAGGCGATCTCGCGGAACAGGTCAGAGTCGGCGATGTCCGCCTCGATGCCGACAAGGGCATCGTCATCGCTGAAGCCGCGCGCCGCTTGAATGACCAGCTTATTGCCTTGCCGCAGCCAGAGCGTCGCCCGATTGAATTCGAGGATGCGCGCCAACTGCTCAAAGACGAGCCTCGTGAGCGTTTTGAGCTCCAAGACAGTGGTCAGCTGACCAGAAATATCGGTCAGGGTCGCCAGTTGCGCGGCGCGGCGGGCGACGTCCGCCTCCAGCGCGGTGCGCTCGGTCACGTCTTCCAGCAGGATCACACCGCCGCTGATCGCCTCGCCCTCCTGCAGAGGATACACATAGCAGTTGCTGATGCGCTCGCCCTCAGCGGTGAGGAGATGCACGTTCAGCGCGCTCTGCGGCTCGCCCGTCTGCAGCGTCTTGGCGAGCGGAGCTGCCAAGATCGCTTCTAGGTCGGGGCGGTAAGCGAAGAGCGCCTGCCCGACGGCGGCTTGGGCATCCCAGCCGAAGGTGCGCTGCATGAAGGCGTTGATCGTGCGGATGTTCAGCGCCTGATCGACCACGATGATGCCCTGCTGGATGGACTGGATGACCGCTTGGTTGAAGGAGGTCAAGCCCAGCGTCTCTTGGTAGAGCTGCGCGTTCTGAATGGCGACCGAAGCTTGAATGGCGAAAGTGTTGGCTTTTTCGAGGTCGTTATTGGTGAACGGGCGCGCCGATCCGCTGCGGATGAAGGTCAGCGCGCCGATGGCTTGCTGCTCGCGCAGCAGCGGCACGCACAACAGCGCGCTGACTGGCACGCCCTCAAGCGGCTCGGCGGCGTAGGCGAGCGAATCGAGCGGCTCAATCACGTTCAGCGCGACGATCTGGGGCGTATCGGTGGGCGTGGGCGGCTGTGAGGGGTTCAGTCCGTTGAGCATGACGGGTTGGCGCGTCTGAATGGCGCGGGCGCTGAGCAGCTCTTCGGGCGCGTTGAGCGGCTGCCGCCTGCCGCCGAAAGCCTCCGCGTTCGGACCGCGCGCCAGCACGCCGAGGCACTGATCGTCCTCCACCAGCCAGACGTAGACGCCGTCGACGTTCAAAATGTCGAGCGACTCGGCGCAGATGATGTCGAGAATCTGCTGCATGGTCAGCATGGCGTTGACGGATTGCCCGACGCGGCTGAGGGCGACTGAGAAGCGCTCGCGCTCGATGGTTTGGCGCAGCAGTTGCGCGTTCTCAAGGGCGACGGCGGTCAGGTTGGCGATGCGCGAGATGAAATCGAGTTGCTCGCGGAAGCCGAACGCCTCGCTCAGCTCGCTGCCCATGTGGATGGCGCCGATGGGGCGCCCGCCGGCGATCATCGGCACGACGAGGGCGGTGCGCTCGCCCAGATCGCGCCAAGCGCGCAGATCGTCCAGCCCCGCCACCTGCTCAGGGTCGGTCAGGTCGTAGAGTTTAGGGGTCAGCTCGCTGACGGCTAAGCCGAGCGCGGTGTTTTCTAGAGGCAAGTTCGAGACGAGCTTCACGCGCACCTCGCCGCGCGGCGTGAGGCTGGCGCGGCGCACCTCAAAGTGCGTGGCATCCTCGCTGAGCAGGGCGATGTTCATGCGCGTGAAGGCGATCATCGGCTGGAAGCCGTTCGCCACGCCGACGATGATCTCGTCCAGATCGAGCGTGCTGGTGATGCTCTCCATCAGCTCGTTGATGCGCGTCTCTTGCTGGGCGGCGCGGCGGATATCTTGGTAGAGCCGCGCGTTCTCCAGCAGGGCAGCCGCCTGCGCCGAGAACAGCTCAAGCGGGCGCAAGGTGCTCTCAGTGGGCGCCGAGCCGTCGGCAGGCGAATCGAGGGTGATGATGCCGATCAAGCGCGAGCGATCCAAGCCGTAGAGCGGCAAGTAGAGCGTATCAAGGGGATGCCACTGCCCGTTGGGGCGCGGCGAGAGGGCGGGCAGGCGCAGCGTATCGACCCCGTCGGTTGCACCGCCCTCGCCGCCGACCACGCCTGCCATCAGCTTGTTCTCGGTCACCCATGGATCGTTGTAGCGCAAGTAATAAGCGCCGCCGACGCGATAATTGCGCAGTTCGGGGTCAGCGAGGCGCTGCGCCCACACGGCGCCGGGCAGCAGGCTGCGACGGAATTTCTCGGCGTCCTCAGGCGTGAAGCCCGCCAGCGCCGTCTCGAGCGGCTCGAAGTTCTCGTCGCGCAAGGTGACGGCGACTCTGCCCCAGCCCAGCGCGCGGATGCTCTCGGCGATGACGGCGAGGCGCGTCGGCACGTCGGGCGCGCGCTGGACTTCGTTGGTGGCAAGGTAGAGCTGCTCGAGGCGGTCGCGCTCGCGGCGAGTGGCTTGTGCCTCTGCCTCGTAAGCGCGCAGCAAATTGTAGTTCTCAATGGCGAAAGCGGCTTGATAGGCGAAAGTCTCCAGCGCCTCGACCGTGCGCACGCTTGGGCGGATGCCGCTGCGCGGCTCATCGACGCTGATCACGCCGATCAGCTCGCCCTCCGAGCTGCGCAGCGGCACGAGCAGCAAGTCCTCAGGCTGCCAAGCTTGCTTGCCTCTGCGCGGCGTTGCATTCAGCACGTTCATCAAGCTAGTATCGAGGTTCTGGCGGGCAGGATGCTCAGCGGGGACGAAGAACGAGTTGCTGAGCTGGAAGATGGGCTTGAAAAATTGCTCCAGTTGGCTGAGCGGGACGCCCGTGCGACGGACACTCTCCCACATTTGCAGCGTCAAGCCGGACTGAGCGACGCGCTGCGTGCTGTGGGTGCGCTTATCGACGATGCTGATCACGACCACATCGAAGCCGATGGTATCGCTGATGGCGTGCGCGACTGCCTCCAGCACGTCTTCAATTGGCTCGCCGCTGTTGACCATGCGCCCGATCTCGAAGAGCTGGTTGAGCTGCTCGGTGCGTTGCTTGAGCAGCTCCGCCCGATCCAGCTGATCGCGGTAGCGCTCCTCGTTGCCCAAGCTGATGGCGATTTGGTTGGTGATCGCCCTGACGAAATCGAGCGTTTGGGCGCTGAGGCGGTCTGTTTCGGGCGTGGCGAGGTGCAGCACGCCCACCACCTCGCCGCTGTAGAAGATCGGGGCGGCGATGGCGCTGCGGGCTTGCTCTGGCACCGCCGCAAGGCTGACCGCGCTGTAATCCGCCACGAAGAGCGCCTCGCGCCGCTCGAAGGCGATCTGCTCGATGGGCGCCAGCCCTTGCACGGCTTTTTCGTGACCGTAACGCTTGCTGACCTCAGGCGTTTGGGGCGTTGCCCATTGCTGGGCGGGCAGAAAGAAGACGATGCTGACAAAGGAGACGCCCAGCGTGCGCTGCGCCTCGTTGCGGATGACGGCGATGATGCGCTCGAATTCGGTCGTGCTGTTCTGCTCGTTGCTGATGCGCGTCAGGGCGTCCATCTCGCGGATGCGCTCGCGCAGGTCGGTGTCGGTCGCTTGGTAGAGCTTTTGACGGTCGATGGCGGCTGCCAGTTGCACGCCGATAGTCTGCAACAGGCGCATATCGTCTTCGGTGAACTCGCGGGCGCCGCGGCTGGCGATGGTCAGCTCGCCGAAGCTGCGCTCTTGCACGGCGATGGGCACTTGCAGGGCGCTATTGAAGCCGAAGCGGTCGGCGATTTCGCGGTAGGCGGGCAACAAGCGCGGGTCTGTGCGCAGGTTGTTGCTGAGGAAGGGACGTTGCGAGAGCGCCACGCTATTCTGGAAGCCGGGACGGTAGGTATCGATGAGGTACGGCTCCTGCAAGCCGACCAGCCCGACGGTGTATTCGGGCAGGATGACCAATGCGCCGGTTTGATCGTCCAGCACGCCGACCGTGCAAATCTCGCAGCCGAACAGGCTCGCCGTCTCGCGCACGACGCTGCTGATGATCGCCTCAAGGCGCAAGTTGCTGGCAGCCAGCTCGGCGATGCGGCGCAAGCCCTCCGATTCGTCGGTGCGCTCGCGCATCTCGCGGTAGAGCCGCGCGTTATCGATGATCACGGCGACTTGCGAGGCGATGATCGAAAGCACGCGCGCTTGTTCCTCTGTGAACGGGGCGCCATCTAAGCGGTTGGAGACCTGCACCACGCCGATGCGCCTGCCGCGGATGATCAGCGGCACGAACAGGGTCTGGCGCACCCCGATCAGCATTGCCAGCTTATCCAAGCCGCTATCGCGCAGGGCGGGATCGGCGCGCAGTTCGTTGCTGATCCAATAGTCGTTCTCGTTATAGATGCGGTGGAAAGTCGTGCCGGGCGTCAGGGCGATCCGATAATGGCGGATCAGGTCGTCATCGACGCCGTAGAAGGGCGGGCGGCTGATCAGTTGGTTCAGGCTCGGCTCGTAGAGCAAGATGCCGCACATCTGGCAGTTCATCAGCTTGGCGATCTGCTCGTTGAGGTAGCTGTACATCTCATCGGGCGAGTGCAGCATCCCGATGGCTTGAGCGACCTGCTGCAAGCCGCCCAGCTCCTCCGAGCGACGGCGCTCTTCGTCGTAGAGGCGCGCATTTTCCACCACGATTGCCGCTTGCGAGGCGAAGACGCTCAGCAGGCGCATGTCGTTATCGGTGAAGCCCTTGCCATCGCGCTTGTTGGCGACCTGAATCACGCCGAAGCGCCGATTGCCGACGCTCATCTGCACGAGGGCGGTCGTGCGCACGCCGACCGCCTCAGCGAGGTTAGTCAAGCCCGCCTCGCGCACGATCTCATCGCTCAGCACGCTGTTGGAGTACCACCAGTCGCGCGTGCGATATAGCACTGCGCCGATGCTGCCTTCGTTGATCGGGATGCGATACATGGCGACGATCTGCTCTGGCACGCCGTAGAAGGGCGGCTGCCCGATCAGCGCTTCCTGATCGGGCACTTCGAGCAGCACGCCGCACATCTCCACATCGGTCAGCACGGCGATGCGGCTTGTCAGCTGGCTGTACATTTGGCGCGGATCGCGCATGGAGGTCATCACGCTGGCGATCTGCTGCAAGCCGCTCAGCTCGGCGGCGCGCTCGGATTGCGTCTGTTGCAGGCGGGCGTTCTCGATGGCGATGCCCAGTTGCGCGGCGAGAATTTGCAGCAGCGCCATATCTTCGTGATCGAAGGCGACGCGGCTGCGGCTGGCAAGCTCCAGCGTTCCGACCAGCCGCTCGCCGATCAAAAGCGGCGCGCCGACCAAAGATTGGAAGCCGTAGCTGGCGATTTTAGGGCGCACATCTGGGCGCAGGCGCATATCCGGCACGAGGAGCGGCTGCCGATAGCGCGCCAGCCAACCGCTGCAGCTATCGTTCAGGGCGTAGTGACCGTCGCTCGCCTCCAGCGCATCGAAGTAGGCGCGGTCGCCGTGCTTGCCGTAGGGCGTCAGGATTTGCAGGGCGTCATCCCAGAGGTTGATCTCAGCCACATCGAAGGGGATGAGCTCTTGGATCAGGCGCAGCACCTCCTCGAGCGCCTCTTGGAGGGGTAAGTTGCTGCTGAGCAGTTGCATGGCGTTGCCGACGAGGATCAGGGCGTGGCTTGGATCGAGGCTCTCGCGTTTGGCGCTGGGCGAGCTCAATTCGCGCATCACCACGATCATCTGCGGGACGCCGTTGTGCGGCACGTAGTGGGAGGAAGCCTC